>JAAUSY010000232.1 GCA_012032475.1 Chloroflexaceae bacterium | reverse complement strand
GCCAGCCATAGCGAAACGGGTCGTCCCCGTCTACGAGTTCTCCATTGCAGCCCACGGTGGGGATGCTCTCTTCCAGGGTGCGGGGGACTTCTCTCATGGGCACACCTCCTGTTGTTCTGGCCTTTCTCGCGAAGTATTCAGTCAGATCTAGCATCACCAGCTTCATCCCGGCGGTGGTCTTGCACCTGTTGCAACCAGCGCTCCAACTCCCGCGCCCGTTCCTCCGCCGCCAACCGAGCCGCCTGCTCGGCCCGCGCTCGTTCTTCTGCATCCCGCGCTCGTTCTTCTGCGGCCTGTGCCTGTTCTTCTGCGGCGCGGCGGGCGGCCTGCTCCTCCTCATACTCCCAGATACGCTGCCCCTGCCGGTCGAACCACACCACCTGCGCCCCCTCCGGCCCCAACCACAGCTCCAGTTCCGCAACCCACAACCGTCCTTGCTCATCCAGCGGGAGCGGTCGGTAGCCATCTTCGGTCAACTGGTAGCCAACGATGGGTGGGGGGGCCTCCGCCCTGGGCCGACGCGCCTCGTCCACCACGATGTAGAGCGGTATCCCCACCTGCGCATACTGCCGAAAGCGGGTTCTGGCGTGGAGGTCGTCCGATGCCACATCCAGATGGCGCGTGCTCGGCGAGGTCACCTCAATGACCAGCAGCACCCGTCCACTGCGCTCCCGCAGGTCGAAGACCCCGCGCTGCGGGGGGTTCCAGGCCTCGGCAAACACCGCCAGGTCGGGCGCGTGCCCCTTCATGCCCGGCACGCCCCACTCGATGCCGACATCGTGCAGCACCAACCCACCGGGGATGTGGGGCATCCGCGACCGCAGCACCGTATACAGGTAGTGGCAAATGGATTGATGAACGTGACTTTGCACGATGTAGTCCTCCAGTTGGGGATGCAACACATCCTCTTCGGTGAGCGGCACGCGCTCCCAGGCCTCATGGCCGTTCGAGACGTGGCAGACATAGCGCCAGCCATAGCGAAACGGGTCGTCCCCGTCTACGAGTTCTCCATTGCAGCCCACGGTGGGGATGCTCTCTTCCAGGGTGCGGGGGACTTCTCTCATGGGCACACCTCCTGTTGTTCTGGCCTTTCTGTAGGAATTATAGCATCTTCGGGGAACCCTGCGGGGGTTCCCCGAACGTTGTTTTGGCTTTCCTTGCGCTTACCCTTACGCTTACGGTGGCCTCAGTCCGCTCAATCTGCTCAGTCCTCCGGCTCCGGCAGGGGGGTAGCGGTTCACTCCACCGACGGCGTAGGGGAAGGCGAAGAAGTCGGGGGAGGTGCTGGCAGCGTGCCTGTTGCTCGCACGGACGGGGTGGGCGAAGGTGAAGGCAGCGGCGTGTTGGTCTGCACCACGGTTGGAGCGGTTGGAGCGACTGGAGCGGCTGGAGCGGTTGGCGTGACCAGCGTGGTAGGAGACAGCACCACCACCGGGGAAGCAACTACCATGGTTGGGAACGGAGTAGGTTGCACCGGTGGGTCGCTCAGCCAGCGGATCACCGGGTCAAGCACAAAGCTGTTCACCAGGTAGATACCCGGCTCGTCACCTCGCTGCACATAGAACCCGGTTCCACCGGGGTTCTTGTCTCCCAGGTGCAACACCCCGATCACCTGGTCATCCATCCCCAGGACCCGCACCTCGTAGTGCGGGACATCCAGGCCATAGGGCGAGCGGTCATCGCCGGGTGGCTCAATGGTGCGGGAGGCACTCAGCTTCGACAGGTCGGTGACCACCTGTGTCACGCGCAGCGCATCGGCAGGGTGGCGCTCAGGCGCGACCACCACCCACCCCTCGCTGGCCTTTTCAAGGCGCACTTGTCCCGCTATCTCGCTCTGCACCTCGATAGTCGATACATCGGCAGGGTTGAACTGCCATACGGGAATATCCGTTGTTTCGGTCGTTTCGGTCGTTTCAGCTTCTTCCGCCGGTTCGTTCCTGCCCGACAGATAGACATACAGACCAAGGGCGGCAAGGACAACCAGCAAAAAAATCGTCGTTCGGAATTTCATCGCTCCTCCTTCGTTCGTTGTTCGTCGTTCGTCGTTCCGCGCTAGCGCCTGCGCCACCAGACCCCGATGCCAACCGCCAGCACCAGCAGCGGCAAACCGAACGCACTGCTGTAGAAAACAAACTTGCTCTGCCGGTCCGTCAGCGGAGCCATCGAGCGGTCGAACTGCGGCTTTGGCGGCAGGGCAATCAGTTCCTCCTGCTCGGCGAGCCACGCAACGGCGTTGAGAAAGAGCGCTCCGTTGGCAATGGATGGGGACGACAGGTAGGCATTGCTGGCAAAGTCGGCATCCCCGATGATGACCAGCCGGGCCTGAGTGTCCGAGGCGGCGGTGGTTGTCACCGTGGTTGCCGCAGCCACCCTGCCCTCGACCGTGTAGCCAAAAGGCAGCGGCCCCCGCCGGTCACTCTGGCTCAGGCGTATTTCTCCCCCCTCAAAATCGGTTGCTGCCTGGCTGTCCGAACTACTTTGCAGCAGCGGCAGAACCGTGACCCCCGGTGAGGAGGACGGAGAGGCGACCTGTTCTCCGAGCGTGCGCACGGTGAGAAAGAACGTGGGCAACCCGGCCAGGTCTTCCGTGACAGCATTGAAAGGATAATCCACGACCACCGGAGCAAAGGGATTGCCAAGCTCCGACTGGCGATCCAGGAGGATATCGTCGTGCCAGACCAGACCCGCCGCCTCCAGCAGGCCCGTGAGCGGGAGGGGCGAGAGCGGATTGCTCAGGAGCAGCAGGCGGCCACCCCGCGCCACATAGGTTGCAATGACCTCCTCCTGGTCGGGCGGCAAGGGTTCCTGTGGCTCAGCAACGACCAGCACGGTGTTGTCAATCGGTATCGTATCCGTAATGAACAGATTGATGGTATCCACCAGGAAATTATTCTCCTCCAGAACCTGCCGCGCCTGGCTGTAGTCCTGCTGCTCAAAGCCATCAATCGAGCGCTCTTTGTGGCCGGCCAGAAAGTAAATCGTGGTTGGCTGGCTCTGAGTCACTTTCAGCAGCGCCCCGGTCAGCGTCGCTTCATCATTGCCGAAGACCTTCTGTTGGCGGTCGCCGCTGACAAACACCAGCGTCCCCGGACTGGTCACCTCATACTGCTTCGCCGTGAGGGGGTCAACATCCATATCCACCGTGCGGTAGCTGATGAATGTTGAGCGACTGGTATATTCTTCCAGCTTGCTGGCGGTTTCCTTCTGCCGCTCGCGATAGATGGCGTTTTCCTGCGGATAAAAGCCGACAATCTCGACCGGCTGGTCAATCTGCTGGATAATCTGCTCCGTCTGTTCCGACAACGAAAACTCGCCGCTGGCGGTAAGGTCCCACCGCTGGTGGTTGCGCGTCACCACGATATTGAGCAGAACCAGGATACCCAGAAAGGCCACAGTCATCACGGTAGCGTTGGTCCCAATCCGCACCTGGCGCGTCTTGATGATTTGCTTGGTGCGTCTGAGCAAGTTTTGTTCCCCTTTCATACGCGATACCTCCGTGATTCCAGCACGCGGGTGGCGATGAACAGCGCCCCCCCAACGATACTCAGGTAATACACCACATCTTCGAGATTGATAGCCCCGCGGGCAAAATCGTCGTAGCGCTCGCGCAACGATAGTTCAGTGAGCACCCCGGCCAGCGAGGGGGCTACTCTGCTGGCGGCATCCACCAACCAGAGCATCAGCAGGATACCGAAGCACAGCACCGCCGCCACCATCTGGTTGCTGGTCATGGTCGAGGTCAGGGTGCCAATCGCCAGCATCGCCCCGGCCATCAGCAGCAGGCCGAGGTATCCACTGATGAGGGGGCCGGGGTCGGGGTTGCCGCCAAATCGCCAGATGAGCAGGGGATAGAAGAGGGTGAACAGGAGCATCACCCCGAACAACCCCAGAGCGGCCAGAAACTTCCCGACCACTACTTCCCAGTCGCGCACCGGGGCCGTCATCAACACTTCGAGCGTGCCCATCCGCTGCTCATCCGCCAGCAACCGCATGGTGAGCAGCGGGGTGATGAACAGAAGGGTCACGATGATGTTGGCGAAGAGAATCTCCAGGCTCGCCTGGTGAAGGTCAATGAGAATGAGCGAAAAGAGATAGCCGCTAATCACCAGGAAAGCCGCGCTCACGATGTAGGCAATTGGTGAGACAAAGTAGGCTTCAAGCTCACGTCGAGCAATGGTGATAACCGTAGACACGTTTCCTCCTTCTTCATAGCTTCATAGCTTCATAGCTTCAATACGGCATCTGGGGGTCAGGGGCCAGGGTCAGGGGTCGGCTCTGGTTCGCCCGACAGGGGTTCTTCTTCCTGGTTGCCTGCCCGGTCACCTGCCTGCGCTTCTTCCTGGTTGCCTGCCCCATTGGCGGCCTGGTCGGCAGGCGTTGCCGGTTGCTGACCGCCGGTGGTGAACCGCAAGAAAATTTCTTCCATTGAGAGGGTCACCGGGCGCAGTTCCAGCACGCCCCACCCCTGCCCGGTCGCCAGCGCGGCCAGAGACGGGCGGATATCGTGGTCCCGCGAACTCTGGACCTCGAAGACGCCTCCCCCCTTCTCCTGAACGGCCATGACCCCCTCCAGCGCTCGTATTTGCTCAACGCTATCTGCGGACGGCTGCTGAAGGTGCAGATGGATACGGTTGGTATCTTGCAGGCGGGCCGTCAGTTCTGCTAGCGTATCAATGGCCGCGATACGCCCCTCGTTCAGGATGATGATCCGCTGGCACAACTCGCTCACCTCCGGGAGGATATGGGTGCTCAGGATAATCGTTCGCTCGCCCTCGCCCCCCAGGGAACGGATAAGCTCCCGCACCTCGATGATCTGGCGCGGGTCCAATCCGACGGTTGGTTCATCGAGAATCAGCACCGGCGGGTCGTGCAATAGCGCCTGCGCCAACCCGACCCGCTGGCGATAGCCCTTCGAGAGCTTTGCAATGGGTTGGCTGGCCCGGTCTTCAAGGCGAACCTGCTGCATCGCCCGCTGAATGGCCTGACGGCGTTCGGGCAGGCGTCGCAGCCGCGCCATATAGTCCAGATAGCCGGCCACCGTCATTTCCGGGTAGAGCGGGACGTTTTCTGGCAGGTAGCCGATGTTCCGCCGCGCTTCGAGCGAGTGGTGGAACACATCATAGCCGGCAATGCTGGCACTCCCCTCCGTGGCGGGGAGGTAGCCGGTGAGAATGCGCATGGTCGTCGTCTTTCCGGCTCCGTTCGGGCCAAGAAACCCCAGAATTTCACCTTTTTCGACCCGAAAGCTGATATCCTCAATGGCTCGGTGTCGTCCGAATCGTCTGGTCAATCCTCTGGCTTCAATCACGGCTTTCTTCCTCCAAATTGCTCTTCCAGATTCCTTCCAGCAAACAGGGTGTAAAAAACTAGTCCCCCAAACCATAGCGAACGATTGACGAACATTGGTTTTTCTGGTACCCTTGTGTTATGAAACTTCGTCAGTATGCCAAACAAGCAGGCGTCCGCTCCGCAACCGCCGGGTGCTGGTTCAAGGCCGGTCCCCTCACGGGCGACCAGACTGCACCAGGCCCCCTACGCGTGATCGCCGACCTGCAAGCCCCCACGGAGGCGTAACCGATGCGCACGGCCCGCCAGCGCCAGCAACAGCTTTCCAAAGCCGAGCGCAGCGCCTATCGTCGCCAGAAGCGCCAGAGCCTCACGCGTGCCGTCACGCATATCCCGCTCCTGGCACTCACCGAGGCGAATGCCGACAAGGTGGCGCAGCTTGATGCACTGGCCGACGAGTACCAGCCGGGTCTGCCACGTGGTACGCCATCCCACTTCTGC
>JAAUSY010000231.1 GCA_012032475.1 Chloroflexaceae bacterium | reverse complement strand
GCTGGGCGGCTCGTCAGCGAGGTGCTGCTCAGCCGCGGGGGCAGGCACGGGGCTGTTTCGGGCCGAGACCCTCCGGGAATGGCTGCGGGGCGAGCGGATGCTCTGGCCGCGCCACGGCAAAAAGCTGTGGCTCGTGCTGACGCTGGAACTGTGGCTGCGGGCCTATCTCGATGGTGAGGAGGGTGCCGGGAGCGCGGACGCTGGTTGAGAGAGAAGGCTCCGGGAGAATCCCCGTTGTATAGTATTCAAAAATTTGACCCAATGCGCTATAATACAACAATCAGGATACTCATGGGGGATGTTACCACCATGTATGTGCGTTGGGTGATACGACGACACAAAAACGCATCGGTTGCCGACACCACGTTTCATGATGCCTATCTGGTCGAGAGCTACCGCAACAAAGCTGGCAAGCCCCGCCAGCGCATTCTTTGCTACCTGGGCAACATTCGCCAGATAGGGGGGGAGTTTCCGTCTATCGAGCGCGAGTTGTTTCTCCTGAGAGCTGAACGGATTCTGGCGGGGATGGTGGGGATACGCCAGGCAGACCGGGACCAGACCATGGAACTTCTGCGCCAGAAGGTTCAACCCCTGACGGCCAGCGAAGTGCTGGCCGCCTTTATCGAAAACCTCCGCTGGTATCGCAACTGGTGGGCGCAGAACGGGGGCGGCCCTTCCGAAGAAGAGTTGGTACGCATCGTGCAGGAAACTCGCGGCCAACCCGGTCCGCTCTGATGCCCTCGTACCACGGGTGCGTGACGGGTGGTGAGTGACCGTCCGCTCGCTGCGCGTCACCGCCACGCGTCACGCATCACGTGCCACCCGTCGCTATGCTCACCCCCGTCTCCGCAGCTTATTCAACGATTCCTGGGCGGGTTGGTTGGACGGCTCTAGCTCAAGGATGCGCTCGTAGAGCGATATCGCCTCATCAGTGCGCCCAAGTCCTTCCAGGGTATATGCCAACCCAAGCAATCCATCCACATCGGTGGGCACCAGTTCCGTCGCTCGTCGAAAGGCAGCTTCTGCCGCTTCATACTGATACTGGCGGTAGAAGCACCACCCCAGACCTTCGTGGGCACTGGCGCGGTTCGGGTCGAGTTCAATGGCGCGTTGGAAATACTTGGCCCCTTCCTGGTAGGATTCCTGGTGGTAGAGGGTCCATCCCAGGTTACTGTGGACATAGGATTGTTCTTCGTTGATAGCAAGTGAAGCCTTATACTGCTTCTCAGCCTCGACATAGTTGCTGCGCCAGGAGGCCACATCGCCAAGGCCGGTCATCGCCGCGGCCAGGCGGTCGTTCAGCGCCAGCGCATGGAGGTAGTGTCGCTCGGCCTCGGCCAGGCTTTCCTGCCGTTCTGTGCTGTCCGGCGCGAAGCTGGCACTCCTGGAACGATACACCTCCCCAAGGTGGTAGAACACCCAGGGATTTTCCGTGGAGATGCTGGCGGCCCTCTCCATCGCTGCGATGGCCCGGTCATAGTCGGGCGGCTCCATATCGCGGTAGACGAACCCCATACTGACGTACGTCTCAAAGTGCTTCGGGTTGATGCTGAGCGTGGCCTCAAACTGCTCCAGCGCACACGGATAATCTCCCTGAACCCGGCAGAGTTCCCCCAGGCCGTAGTAGGCCGTGCTGTAGCGGCGGTCGGCCTCCACCGCGGCATCGAAACGGCGGCGAGCCAGTTGAAACTTCTCCTCGGCCTCTTGCTGGCGTCCCTCGTCGCGGGATCGCTCGGCCTGAGTCAGGTAGAAGAAGCCGAGATTGTAGTGGAATACGGCAATCTGGTCTTGCAAACCAATCGCCTGGAGCATCTCCTCCACCGCGTGGGTTATCAGGGGGCCAACCCTGGATTCATCGCTGGTCATCATCAGTTCTTGCCAGTAGACATAGCCGCGCATGTTGTGGGCCATCGCCTTCATCAAGTTGCCTTCATCAGCCGAAAGTTCGATGGCCTTTTCGGCATCGAGGATGGCGCGTTCGAGCAAATTGGGGTCATTATCCAGATTGGCGCGGTCGGCCTGCACCCCGGCGCGAGACCAGTAGCCGATGGCCTGGTCTTCGCCAAAGGCCACCGCTTTGTTGGCCGCGCTCAGCGCCGCGTCGTAGTCCTGATCCACGCTGATGGAGGCTGCCAGAATTGCCAGAGCCACCGAAGATTCCGGGTTGGCCTCCACCGCGGCGCTGGCGGCTTGTTCTGCTTCGTCCTTCAGGTCGCGCAGATGATAGATCAGGGCAAGCCGCGTGGCCGCCCCGACATGCCCCGGCTGCATCTCCAGCACCTTCCGATAGGCTTCAATGGCCTCGTCCATCCCGCCCTTCCGCGCCAGTGCTTCTTCCCCAACCTGGAGCAACCCCGCCACCTCGTCACCAGAAGGGACGGCCCTGGTCTCCGTGGCCGTCCCGCCCCGGTCCTTCGAAACTACCGCCCAGGCCGCGATGCTCAGGATAGCCACCACCAGGAGAAGACCAACCCCGCCCAGGCCAACCAGCAGGCCGACCCGTCCGGCGGGTCGTTCCCTGGGGGCGCAAGCGGCAGCGTGGTAGCCGGGTTGGCGCGGGTCTCAGGAGGCAGGGAAGAGGCAGGGGATTGAGGGAGCACGGAAGAAGCTGGAGCCATAATCGAGGGGGCAAACTGGATGGTCGAACGGGTTGCTGCTGGCGGGGTGGCCCTGGATGGGGGTATCTCTGCGGCCAGGCGCATATCCCTGAGCAGTTCACCCGCGCAGGGGTGGCGTTCGTCCGGGTTGGCCGAAAGCGAGCGCATCACCACTTCTTCGACCGCCGGGGGGATATCGCCCCGAACCTCGCTCAGCGGGCGCGGAGGCTGCACAATCCGGATGGAGGCCATCGCCATCGGGGTTTCGGCTTCGAAGGGGAGCTTGCCAGACAACATCTGGTAGATGATGATGCCCAGGGCGTAGATATCGGTTGACGGACCGACGGTTGCCAACCCCTGCGCCTGCTCCGGCGACATATAGTCTGGCGTGCCCATAATCCACCCCGTCCTGGTCAGGCCTGAATCATCCCCCGCCACCCCGCGGGCCAGGCCAAAATCGGCCAGGTAGAGCGTGCCGTCGCTGGCAATCATGATGTTGGATGGTTTGATATCGCGGTGAATCAGGCCGCTCTGGTGGGCATGGTCGAGCGCTGAGCCGATGGGGGTGAGCAGTTCTAGCACGCGCCGCACGCCCATCAGGCCTTCTTGCTTCATCAGTTCTTTGAGTGTCCCCCCCTCAATGTAGCGCATGGCGATGTAGTGCAGGTCGTCCGCTTCGCCAACTTCATAAATCGGGATAATCGCAGGGTGTTCCAGAAGAGCCGCACTCTGCGCCTCGCGGTGAAAGCGGGCCAGGTAGCTGGAGTCGTGGGTTGTCAACTCCGGGGGCAGCACCTTGAGCGCCACCATGCGGCCCAGGGTGACCTGACGCGCCTTGTAGACCACCCCCATCCCTCCCCGTCCCAGTTCAGAAAGGATTTCAAAGTTGCCCAGAGTCTTCCCTGTGAGGTCTCGTTGTGCCATGGTTGTTCTCTATCCCAGGTTGTGCATGAAATAATTGGTGATCAGGATATGATACGGTATCCGTCCAGGGTCGCGTCCGGCGTTGCAGCAGGACGGGAGGACGGCAAGACAGCAGGACGACGATACGGCGAATCGCCCCCACCATTGTACCACTGGACCCGGAGACTCCTGGCGTTCTACCACTGCGGTAACATGTGGTACACTGCCTAGCAAAGTGAAACGAGGAGGTGTTTCTTGCGTAAGACTTCTTCTTCTCTCTGGTATGGGGCGCTGGCCGGTGGATTGCTCACGGCCCCCCTGATGAGCGTACTCTATCTGGGGCAGGAGCTTGCGGATCTCCCCTTCATGCCCTTCACCCTGTTCGACTGGTTTACCCGCGTGCTGCCAGGCCCATTGATTACGTTCGGTCTGGATACGATGATTTCATTGTTTCTGGCGCTTGGTATCAGTATTGCCGATACAGGTAAACTGGCCGAGCAAACGATGGCGGTGCTGATGTTCTGGTTGCTCGGCACACTGACGGGCAGTTTGTTCTTTGTGGGGCTGCGGGTCGCCCACCGTGTCCGCGCTGTGGTGCTGGCCGGGCTTGTGCCGGGCGCGTTCGTCGGGCTGCCCCTGGTTGCCATTGATGTGGTTATCGGTCAGTCATCCCTGCCCGGGTGGGTCCGGGTGCTCTGGCTGGCGCTGGTGTTTCTGGCCTGGGGGGTGGCGCTTGGTTGGTGCCACTATCGCCTGCTGCCGGCAACTGCGGCTGCCACCGCGACCATCGCCACGCCACCGGCAGAAGCCCCCGAACCGCGCACGGTGGAACGCATAGACCGGCGTACGTTTCTGATCAAGTTGGGGGCAAGCAGTGCCACGATCACGCTGATCGGTGCGGGGGCCGGGTCTCTGCTAGCAACGAGGCGCAGCAGCGAGCCAGCACCCGACGGGCAGACCCGCACGGATGATGATGACGGCGATACGGGTGGGAAGAGCGATAGGGGCACGGGAACCCCGGAAACGCCACCGTTTCCGAACGCCGACGACCTCGTCCAACCGGTGCTGGGCACGCGCCCGGAATACACCCCGATCCAGGACCACTACCGGGTATTCATTCGTACACAGACGACCAGGATTGATGGTGAAAGCTGGCGTCTGCCCGTGACCGGCCTGGTCGAAAGGCCGCTCATGCTCTCGCTGGATGATATCCGCACCAACTACGAGGCGATGGAACAGTATGTCACTATCGCGTGCATCTCCGGGCGTATCCCCACCGATCTGATTGGCACCACGCTGTGGACGGGGGTCAGCGTGCAGGATGTGCTGGCCGATGCCGGGGTGCAGGATGGAGCGCAGCACCTCTTTATCACGTCGGGTGATGGTTTCTATGAAACGGTGCCGCTCGACCTGATCCGTCAGGACCGGCGCATTATGTTTGCCTATGCGTGGGACCGTCGGCCACTTCCGGTCGATCATGGCTACCCGTTGCGTATCTGGATACCCAATCGCTACGGGATGAAGCAGCCCAAATGGATAACCGGGGTCGAGGTGGTGAGCGACTACCGGCCCGGCTACTGGGTCGAACGGGGCTGGAGCCGCGAGGCCGTGATGCATGCCTGGTCGTTTATTGATACCGTTGCCGTTGATTCGATGATGGAAGATGGCGGTCGGCGGCTGGTGCCCATCGGGGGCATTGCCTTTGCAGGCGACCGGGGTATCTCCAGCGTCGAAGTCCGGGTCAACGACGGGCCATGGGAGCAGGCTCAGGTTCGGGAGCCGCTGTCGGAAACGACCTGGGCCATCTGGCGCTACGAATGGCCGTTCCAGGAAGGCGAGCACACCTTTGCGGTGCGCTGCACCGATGGCAACGGCGACCTTCAGGTGACGGAGCCAGGTGACCCGCGCCCGGATGGTTCGACCGGCATTCACACGGTGACCAGGACGTTCTGAAAACCATCCACCTGACAGGCTGACAGCAAACCCCACGGCCCCTCACCCTGGTCGTCGGTCGTTTCACCTCACTTCATCTGGACCAGGTGCAGGCTGCCGAGCGGGGTGGAGTCGGCCTGTCTCTCAGGATACCGGCCTGCATTAGAAACAGTTACCAAAACCATCGCGAAATCGTGCATTCCCCATTAGAATGGGAGCAATGCCGACTGCTGATAGCGTTGATGTTTCCCCGCCGCGGGCGGGTGATGACCTGCGCCCGATGGACCCGTAGCGGGTATCTGGGCGGGCGTTGCACTGCGGGCAACGCGGGCGAAAAGGAATAATCTTGATGGCGACGACCCACCATCGCTGGGTGAGCCAGATCATGGCACCCAGCATCGCAAAACGTTTGCTGGTCTGGGTGATTGGCACAAGG
>JAAUSY010000230.1 GCA_012032475.1 Chloroflexaceae bacterium | reverse complement strand
CAGCGGTTTTCGAGCCGCCGCCCGATACGGAGCGCGATGGAGACATGGGGAATTCGAGCAGCAAGAGGGCAATGAAGAAGCCAAACAGCGCCACCAGTGCCCCCACGCGCTGCTCAAAGAGGCTCAGACTTTGCCCCAGGTCCAGGATACTACGGAGCAGCAACGCCTGGACAAAGACCCCGGCGGCAGCCAGCGAGAGCGCGACCATCAGGGTCAGGGGGGTCAGCAAGCCGTCCTCGCGCAAGTACTGGATGATGGCAAGCCCCGGACGCGAGGGCGGTTCTTCGAGCGCAGCGGCAAGTTCGGGCGAGAGGGCTTTGGCAATACCCGCCTCTGCTTCCTCCACTTCCTCCGCTTCCTCCGCTTCCTCGGCGGCTGCTTCCCCCGCAACGGCTGCCTCCCTGGTCTCAACCCCGGCTGGCGGACGACGACCACGGAACCGCACCAGCACCGCCCCGCGGAAGCTCAACATCGCGGTCCCATCCTCGGCAGAAACCGGCTCCACCGCCCAGTAGTCGGGGGGGACCGTCCGGAACCTCCGGGCCGGCTCCTCGCAGACGCGCAGAAAGAGGCGTTCCAGAATAGCCAGCGACTCAGTTCCGCGGAGGGTTCCCCCCGCGGCCACCAGGGCCTCGACCATCCGGGTTGCCGCATCGAGCGCCGCAAGCGCGTACCACCCGCGGTCCTCCAGGGCCGTAGCCAGAAGCCGGGGGGCATCGCCCTGCCCCTGGCTCAGTTGCTCCAACCGCTGCCGCAACGGGGCACAAAACCCCTCGGACCCCGCCCACTCCCGCCAGGCCGCCGCCGGAACCACTTGGACATGCGTGTAGAGTTCGTTCAAGAAGCGCTGGCGGCTCATCCAGTGGCGACCGATGGCCGGGTCCATCACCTGGATGAAGGGGCCAACCTGGTGCCACGCCACCACAAAGTGGGTCGTGCCGCCGGGAAGATTGACCACGACAATGGCCGGCAGGACGCGGGCCTCCGACAGAAAGAGGTGCTCAGCAGGCACCATAATCTGTTCGGCTTCCAGGCCAAGCTGAATAGCGACCTCTTCCATCGTGTCAATGGAGGTGCCGTCAACATCGGTCTGGCAGGCTTCGCGCAGGCGGCCATAGCTCACCGAAATGCCGAACCCTTCGAGAATGGACTTGAGCGTTGCGGGGCCACAGTCCATGGCCGAGGTTTGTACCATTTCGGGAACAAAAAAGCGCCGGTCCGAAGCAAAGAGGGTCGCCAACAGCGATTGTCCGGTCATGCTTCCTTACTTGCCCTGGTGAATGGCCGGATCTTGAGGACTGGTGCGGATTTGCGCGGTGTTAATGAACTGCCCAGTGGCCTGGAGCACCAGCATGGCCGGAGAAACGTGGTCAACTTCTACCCTGGCCGTCCCCACCAGATCTTCCGGGGGTATCTCGGTCGGGTCGGCGCTCCAGAAGGGATAGAGGTTTGCCCGCACGCGGTTCTCTTCGGGCCGGGTTTCGACCTCGACCACCAGCGCGGGAACCACTCCGGTCGTGGTTCCTGCGGCCCCCTCGAAGTGCAACAGAGCTGCCTGCCCCCGCTTGATACGCCCCTGGGTCTCCAGGGGAAAATCCGCCGCAACCATCGTATACGTTTCCGAAACCACCATCGTCGCGCTTTCTTCGTAGAGCGTCACCGTTGCCAGGAAAAACCAGGCCAACCAGCCGCTCAGAAGCACCATTGCCAGCACCGACCCGATAAGCGAACCCTGGAACCCATCGGTCTGCATCGAGCGTATGGAGTTGGAAAAAGGTGTTGCCACAAGAAGATAATAGATCATTTCAGCCGGTTCAAGCGCCAGATTTTTGCTATTATACCAGTGACCGGTGATGGGTGACAAGTGAGTGACGGAGCGGAGTGGGGCTATTTTCGCACTTGCACCGTACCTGTTTGTGTGATACTATGCTTAAAATGTTTCGGCGCGTGGAGCAGAGGGAGTGACCCATGATACTTGGGAAGAACTTGAAGATTGAACGCGGAATTGACACCTTTATTGCCCTCCGTGCGGTCCACGAGTTTGTTGAAGCCCACCACGACCACGAAAGTATCACCATCCCGTTTCGACAGGGAAATGATTGTCTTGAGGTAACCGTTCGCCAGACAGATGACCAGTATCTCGTGACCGGGGTGGTCGCTGCGGCCCCCACAGGTTCCTCCAATTCCTCCAATTCCTTCACGTCTGCCCCATCTGCTGGCGAACCGGCAGAGTCGCCGGCAAGCGCTCCCATCCCCGCTACCGAGAGCAAAACTTCCCCCAAAAGTCTCCCCCTGTCTTCCCCACCCTCCCCACCCGACCCTGCCATCTCCTCACCCTCGTCGGATGAGGCGGGACTACTTGATGTGGAAGAGAGGAAGGAAGAAGATACCGCTGACTCCAATGCTGACGATGATGAGAACGAGCCAGCAACCTCACCGGGCAATGGTTCCGGTCCCGCAGGACGGCGGCAGAAAACGGGCCGCTCACGAGGACGCCGGTCTGAGGGCGAAAACCAGGCCGAGCACTGAATATACGGATAGGAATGGCTTCAGAAAGGAATGGAAGATGTTTAAGATATTCGAGCGATATCAATTCCTTGCCCCGTTCATTCTCCGTCTTGTCATCGGGCTTGTTTTTCTCCTGCACGGGTTAGCCAAATTTGGGGTTCTGGGGGATGGAAGCATTCAGCAAACCACCGAGATGTTCAGTGGGATGAACATGCCCCTCCCCGGTGTGACCGCGCCGCTGGTCGCTGCCATCGAGGTCATCGGCGGGTTGGCCCTGCTCATCGGGCTTGGGACCCGCTTTGCCTGCATCCCGCTGGTCGTGATTATGCTGGTTGCCATTGTTGCGGTCAAGCTGCCAAACGAGTTGAACCCGATTGGACGGGGGGGCTACGAGCTTGACTTGCTGCTGCTGGCCGGGTTAGTGGTGCTGCTGCTCCTGGGGTCCGGGCCGCTGGCTGTGGAGCGCAAGGTCCTGAAACCGGACCTGACGTGACCTGACCACCAGACCGGGCGTTTCCCGGTCTGGTGCCTCCCGGACGAAGGGTAGAGGAGGTAAAGAACGAGGATGTTCGACTCCCCCTACGAAGCAAGACGAGCCAGACAACGCTATCTCACCTCTTCGTTGCTCCGCGACGGAGAGGTCCTTATCATCGTTCCCCCCTTTGCAAAGCTCAATTCCCCCTCGCTCGGTGCCCACCTGCTCCAGGCCTGCGCCAGGGAAGCAGGGTTCGAGGTGCACCTTTTCTATGCCAACCTCAGCCTTGCCGCCACCATCGGGCAGCAGCACTACACCGCAATCTGCAACTCATCACGGCAGGTGCTCCTGGGAGAGCGCTTTTTTGCCGCCAGTGCCTACGAACTCCCCCCCCTGGGGCACGCCCCCGAACGGATGGTTGACCCGGCGGCTATGCTCGGTGCGGCTCCGGACGATGCCGACCCGACGATGGTGCGCGTCCTTGCCTCCATCAACCGTTCGGCGCTCCACATCCGCCTTTCTCGGCTGAAGCAACTGGAAACCAGGGCGGCCCCCTGGGCCGATGATGTGGCCCTGGCGGTGAAAGAACACGCCCATGCGTTCAAGGTGGTTGGCTGTACGACCACCTTCGAACAGACCGCAGCCAGTATTGCCCTCCTCAAGCGGGTGAAGCGCCAGTGCCCCCAGATCATAACCATCATCGGGGGGGCCAACTGCGAGGGCAGCATGGCCGAAGGGGTAGCCGCGCTCAGCCCATCCATTGACTATGTCTTTGCCGGCGAAAGCGAGCACGCCTTTGGCGATTTTCTGCGCAACCTGGCCTCCGAGCACCGCCCCACCCACCGTATCATCCAGGGGCAGCCGTGTATGAACCTGGATACGCTGCCGCGACCGGACTTCTCCGAATATTTCGAGCAGCTTGAGCAGTATCTTCCCGCGCTTGCCGCCAACAAAGCAGATCTGGAGATACCCTACGAGAGCAGCCGGGGGTGCTGGTGGGGGAGCAAAAGCCAGTGTACCTTCTGTGGCCTGAACGGGCAGGGCATCATGTTTCGGGAGAAAACCGCAGAGGTGGTGCTCAACGACCTGAAACACCTGGTAGCGGAAAGTGGCGTGCGGCGCATCAGTATGACCGACAACATCATGCCCTTCAGCTACTTCAAAACGCTCGTTCCCCACCTGGCCGCCGACCTCCCCGGCCTGCACCTCTTCTACGAGCAGAAGGCGAACCTCTCGCTCGACAAGGTGCTGGCCCTGAAACAGGCCGGGATGGTCATCCAACCCGGTATCGAAGCGCTCTCAACCCCGCTGCTCAAGCGGATGCGGAAGGGCGTTTCGGCCCACCAGAACATCGCTCTGCTGCGCTATGCCCGGTCCGCTGGTCTGTCGCTCGCCTGGAACCTGCTGTGGGGCTTCCCCGGTGATACCCTGGACGACTATACCCGGACGCTGCGTCTCCTGCCGCTGCTGCGCCATCTCCAGCCTCCCGCTGGTATCCAGCACCTTGGCATCAACCGATTCAGCCCCTACTTCGATGATCCATCTACCTACGGCCTGCGCCGGCTGCGGCCCCTGGGAGGCTATGCCAGCATCCTCCCGGAGCACGTAGACCCGGCGCTCGTGGCGTGCTACTTCGTGGCCGACTACCCGTGCGAATCGCACGAACACCTCGCGGTGATAGACCAGCTTCGCCGCGAGATTGAGGCGTGGCAGGCATGCTGGTCGGATGGGAGGGACGGGATGGACAGGCAACCACCGGAACTGACCGTGACCCGCGAGGCCGACGGAACCTTTGCCCTGCATGACACTCGCGGCCTGCCCAACACCCCCTCCCACACGGTTATCAGCCAGCAGCAGGCCGTGGCCGCGCTCGTGGGTGGGACACGAGGAAGAGCGCCAGCCAATTCACCCGATATTGCCTGGGCAGTCCGGTGGTGCGTGGGAGCTGAGGTCGAGGCTCGCTACGTTCCGCTGGCAACGGCAACTCCGGAGTTGCTCCAGGAGTTTGAAAAGATCTACCAGATCTCCACGATATCTTAACACTTTTCTATTAGAGCAAACTTGCATTTATCATGATCCTGTGGTATGCTCATACTCAAATGAGTGTACGTTTCATACAAAGTCGTCACCCTTTTTTACAGTCGGGGCGCTGCGCTCAGCATTTTCCCAGAACAAGGAGGTATGTTCTAGCCTCTCTCTTTCATCTCACCTCAACCAATCCTCAATGAGGATTGCCCTGCCAGAGGAGCAGGGCCGTCCACGGCAGTGGCTACGTCGGGACGTAAAACACGCCTGTGAACTGCGTGTAAGACCTCCGCTTGAGGGGGCCGTGCCGGATGAAGCAGGAATTTCTATTGGAATCAAGAGTGCGTACTTTTGAGTACGTAGAAAGTAGCAGGTGAACGTATGGCGATCCACACGATGGTGATCAAGGCCTGGGAGGACGCGGTCGAAGAGGCGCTCAAAGTGACGAGCACCGAAGTGACCAGCGAGGAGCTTGAGGCAGTCGCGGGTATGAACATCAAGTCCGGCGTCAAAGCTGGCGCTGCGGCTCCCGAAAGGATTATCTGGGACTAACGGTTCGTGTATCGGTAGCAGTAGTATCATCTCTATAATCTACACTTCAAGGAGGTTTATGATGGCGATTCATGAAATGATCGTGAAGGCATGGGAAGATGCCGTTGAGGAAGCCCTCGATGTCGTGAGCGAAGATGTCACCAGCGAGACCCTGGAGGCAGTCGCGGGGATGAACATCAAGTCCGGCGTCAAGGCTGGCGCGGCCGGCACCGAACGAGTTGTCTGGGACTAATAAAGACGTGCGGAGCTGAGGCGCATGTACTCCCACCGGGTGCATGCGCTTCCTGGTTTGTTCGGCAGCAAGTGAGAAAACCAGATGGTGCGAACACCACCGCACTGCCAGCAAAGCAACGAAACAACGA
>JAAUSY010000229.1 GCA_012032475.1 Chloroflexaceae bacterium | reverse complement strand
GGACCACGAGACGCTTGGCGGAGCGATGACGCACAACAGCCGCAGCGCGTTGCGCACCTCGCTGCCAGCGACGAGGCCGAATGCTTCGACCAGCTCCGCACCCTGCTCTCGTTCATCCCATCCAACAACATGGAAGAACCACCCTATGCGCCCCCCGACGACGACCCCGAACGGATGGACGACCACCTGCAATCGCTCGTTCCTGATAACCCCCGCCGACCATATGACATCACCACGGCCATCGAGGCTATCGTAGATGACTCGTTTTTCTTCGAAATCCAGCCCTTTTGGGCGCGGAATCTAGTCATCGGGTTTGCCCGCCTGGGGGGATATCCCATCGGGGTGGTGGCAAACCAACCCATGCACCTGGCGGGGACGCTCGATATTGATAGTTCGGTCAAGGGGGCGCGCTTTGTTCGGTTTTGCGATGCTTTCAACATTCCGATTGTCACCTTTGTGGATGTGCCGGGCTTTCTCCCTGGCACGCAGCAGGAATTCGGAGGGATTATCCGCCACGGGGCCAAGCTGCTGTATGCCTACTGCGAAGCCACCGTGCCCAAACTCACCGTCATTACGCGCAAAGCCTATGGTGGAGCCTATGACGTGATGGCGAGCAAACACGTTCGGGCAGACTTCAACTTTGCCTGGCCGACCGCCGAAATTGCGGTCATGGGGGTGGATGCTGCCGTCCGTATCATCTTCCGAAAAGAACTGGCCGAAGCAGAAGACCCGGCGGCCCGCCTGACCGAACTGGTGGACGACTATCAGCGGCGCTTCGCCAACCCCTACGTTGCTGCAGAACGGGGCTACATTGACGCCGTGATAGAGCCGCGAGAAACGCGCCCAATTCTCATTCGGGCGCTCAACCTGGCCCGCACCAAGCGCCAGAGCTTGCCGTCGCGCAAGCATGGAAACATCCCCCTGTAACACTGGTAACGGGCACATCATCGCACCGTTAGGAATAGGGATAGCGTGATAGGAGCAGGAGCGATAGCCTGGACAAGCTCAGGAAAAACCAGGCAACAACCGGGTTCGCAGTTCACAGGCTTCAGAAGGCTCTGGGCAAAAGGGTTGTGGTATAATGAACAGGGCCTCTCGTATGAAAGGAATGGAGAGGACACACCTGGTGCGGTATCAGCAACAACCATCGGAGAAGGGCATGTGTCCATGAAGCAACGAAGCGACGAAGCGAAGCACCCTGAGACCCAATCAATGATGAACGGATGGCGCACACATGAATGACAAGACATTGAAGGGTGAACCGGTTGAGCGCGTGGTCGAATTGAGCTTGCCAAGCAAACTGGGCTATGAGCGCGTAGCCATGGATGCCGCGAGTTCCCTTGCAAACCGGATGGGATTCCACCCGGACCGGGTTGAAGCGTTGAAGACCGCTATCGGGGAGGCCGTGACCAATGCGATTGAGCATGGCAATCAGCACGACGAGGCGATGAAGGTCATTGTGTTGCTCACGGCTCGCGAGGGTGAACTTATCGTGAATGTGGAAGACGAAGGAAAAAAGATACTGGACCACAGCATGATTGCAAGAGAACCGGATATCGCCCCCAAATACCAACCCGGTCATGTGGACCGCGGTGGATGGGGCATCTGGCTCATCCGAGAATTGATGGATGAAGTACAGATTACCACGGCACCAGGGGGGGGAAATCTCGTCCGTATGGTGATCCACCTTGAAAAGTAAGGGCAACCAGTCCCACGGTATGGAACTCTCTTTTCCGAGTGAATTAGGCTATGAGGTTGTTGCGCGTGATGCGGTTGCCGCGTTCGCTCGCTGTGTCGGCATAGACAAAAATCGCATTGAAGATATCAAAACCGCGTTGAGCGAAGCCTGCATCAATGCGATTGAGCATGGCAACCAGTTCGATGCGAATTTGCGCGTGATGGTCACCTGCAAGCATAACGGGGATCACTTGACGGTTGAGGTTCGGGATCAGGGTATGAAGGAATATACCGCGGGAGGAAAGCCGTTGACCATTGAGGAAAAACTGGCCGGGCTTGGCCCATTGCGTGGAATGGGGTTGATGCTCATCACTGAGTTGAGTGACGGTGCGGAGTTCGTCCCTGTCTCCCAGGGAAACTGTTTCCGGTTGACGTTCAGCGTCCTACAGCCAGCCATCTGCCATCACTCATGAGCCATCGGTACGAAGAAGGTATTTCACGAAGGAGTTCACTATATGCTGGAAGATGAGTTGACTGTTAGCACCCGTCAGCGTGAAGGGGTCGCGATTGTTGACCTGATGGGTGATGTCACCACCTTTGCGGAAGAAAAAATTAACCAGGCATACCGTGAAGTGACGACGCAGGGGGCGCGACAGGTGTTGCTGAATTTTCGCCAGAACGATTCTATCAATAGTGCCGGTATTGCTATCCTGATTGGCATTGTGACAGAAGTGAATCGCAACCAACAGAAGCTCGCCTTCAGTGGCCTGTCGCAACACTTCCAGAAAATTTTTCGGATGGTCGGGTTGGCGCAGTATGCCGATATTTACCAGGATGAAGAGGAAGCGCTCAAGCACCTGAACAGCGACCCCGAAACATGAGCCATCGTGGCGGGAGTGGAAAGACCTGGTTCTCAGAACGGTCGGGCCGGGCTCCTGCTGGAGGCAGGAACAGGACGGCCCGACGCCACGGACCTCGCTGGACCTCGCTGGTTATTCAGAGGTATGAATCTGGACGGTGTTTCCTCCCTGAAGCGTGAGCAGAAACGCCACCAACTGGTCAATTTCTTCTTCGGTCAATACCTTCTCGTAGCTCGTAAACATGACATCCGTCGGGACTCCTTTGGACAGGTGCGCATTGGGGTCCAGGATGGCTTCGCGCAGGTATTCGGATGCCGATTTCCCCGGCACCCGCGTCTCGGCCTGTCTGGCAATGTCGGTCATGTCGGGGCCAATCAGGGCAAACCGGCGGGCATCACTTGCGTCTACCTGGTGGCAGTAGATACAGGCAACATAGCTTTCAATCTCTTTTTCGCCATAGAAGATGGCCCGCCCGGCTTTCGCTTCTTCCGAGATGACGACAAACGAAGCAGCAGCCAGCTTGCGCTTGCCGGCTGCGCTTCCGTAGAACATCGCCCCGGCAACGATGACCACCACAATCATGGAAAATATTCCAAACAACCACAGGGGTGATTTTGTCTCTTTCATGAACCCTTCCTTTCTGGCTCGTTCTTTCCCATTCCCGTCCGGTTCCGCTCACGCTGGCGATAGGCGATGACCCGAAGATGACCCGGAGACGACCCGGAGATGATGCGGGGTTGGTATCTCTGCCCCATTATCCCCGACCCCGATGCGCCCGTCAAGTTGGGTTGGTCGGGAGGCCGGGTCGGCCAGAACCATCATAGACAATGGCGACCTGCTGGCGCTTTGGTCGAGGGATAATCTGTCATTGGAAAGAGACGACAGGCTATGGCAGACGACCACCGACAAGCTGTGCTATACTATGGGGGTGTGGTTTCGGTTTCAGCAAGGTTTGGAACCGCCTTACATCATCAAGATTCAGGACTTATGCATATTGCGATTATCGGGTTAGCCAATAGTGGGAAAACTACGGTCTTCAACGCCCTGACCGGGGCCGCGGCAGAGACCGCCAGCTACAGCGCCGCCGGCCATCTGGAGCCAAACCGTGCGGTCGTGAAAGTGCCAGATGCGCGTCTGAGCGTTCTGACGCAGATGTTTCGTCCTCGCAAGACGGTCGAGGCAGAGGTCCAGTATGTAGACGTTGCGGGGATTAGCCACGAGGGAAAGCAGGGCAGCGGGCTGCCCCCAGCACTGCTGAACTACCTGAGCAGTGCCGACGCGCTGCTCCACGTAGTCCGGGCGTTCGAAGATGAGCGCATTGCTCATCCGGACGGCTCCGTTGATATGGCTCGCGACGCTGCGGCGCTTGACCTCGAACTGATTTTCTCCGACCTGGCAATTATTGAACGGAGATTGAAGCGCCTGGAGGCGGAAATTGGCAAGATGGGCGCACGAGAGCGCGAAGCCCGCGTGGCCGAGCGCGATTTGCTCCAGCGGTTACAAGCGGCGCTCGAAGCCGACACACCCGTCCGTGCGCTCGAATTGAGCGAGGAGGAAGAGCGCTCCATCCGCGGCTACCAGTTTCTGACTGCCAAACCGATGCTCGTGGTGTTGAACATCGGTGAGAATCAGATCCATCATCCGCCGCAATTTGCCTATCCGCACCCGCGAAGCGCGGTTGTCCCGCTGTGTGGCAAGATTGAAGCCGAACTGGGGCAGCTTGACCTGGACGATGCCCAGGTCTTTATGGACGACCTGGGCATCACCGAAACGGCGCGTGAGCGGGTGATTCGCTGCTCCTACGAACTCCTGGGGCTAATGAGCTTCCTGACCGCGGGACCGGACGAAGTGCGAGCCTGGACCATTCGCCAAAACACCCCGGCGGTCGAGGCTGCCGGAACCATCCACTCTGACATCCAGCGCGGGTTTATTCGGGCCGAAGTGGTGGCCTATGATGACCTGGTCGCAGCGGGTGGAATGAACGAGGCGAAGAAGACCGGAACGGTGCGGATGGAAGGGAAGCAGTATATCGTTCAGGATGGGGATGTCTGCCATTTCCTGTTTAATGTCTGATGAATAGCCATTCACGCATTCACGCATTCACACATTAACGATACCTATGGACACGTACACTCTGGCGTTCGGGCCATTCACCCCGCTCTGGCGCAACCCCCAGCGGTTGGTGCTCTCGGTTGCCGGCGAGGTTGTGGTTGATGTTCACTATCAGGGGGGATATAACGAACGCGGCTGTGCCGAACGCCTTGCTCGCCTCTCCCTGGAACAGGCGCTCTTCCTGGTGAGCCGCGTCAGCGGGCCGTGCTCGCATGCCCATTCGCTGGCCTTCTGTCAGGCGCTGGAAACGCTGCTCCAGGCTAGCGTCCCTCCGCGGGCCGCCTTCCTGCGCTGCGCGGTGGCCGAGGTTGAGCGCATGGCTTCGCACCTGGATACCCTGGCGGCCCTGTTTGAGACGTTGGGGCAGCGCCGATATGTCCGGACGCTGCGCGAACTGGAGCAGGTTGCCCACCAGGCTATGTTGCTGCTGAGCGGGGCGCGGATTATTCCCGATATCTGTGTGCCCGGCGGGGTCCGCCGCGACCTGGACGACCAGCCGCGTGAAGAACTTACTACTCTGATGACCGAGAGTGGGCGGGTCTTCTCGCCCCTGCTGGAGCACATCATCAGCGACGCGGCCCTTTCGGCACGGACGGTGAATGTCGGGACGCTGAGGCAAACCGCAGCGGAGCAGCTTGGCCTGCGTGGTCCGCTGGCGCGGGCATCGGGCATCAACCAGGATGTTCGCCTGACGCAACCCTATGCTGCCTACGGTCAACTTGGCGTGAGCCGCATCATTGAAGAAGGCGGCGATGTCTATGCGCGGATGCTGGTGCTGCTGCTGGAGGCATTCGAGAGCCTGAAGCTGGTTGACCAGGTGCTGCAAGAACTGCCTGCGGGGGCGTGGGAGGGAGCCATACCCGGCGTGCTGGCCCCTGGTTCTGCCAGGGCCGCGGTCGAATCTCCCCACGGGATGCTGCGGTACACGGTCGAAAGCGATGGGCGGCGGCTCACAGCGGTTGCCATTGACCCCCCGCAGCAGTTGAACCGGCTGGTGGCCCGGTCGCTCCTGACAGGAGCGCTGGTTGATAATATCGCGCTCATTGTTCGTTCGGTAGATAGTTGTGTTGCGTGTGCTGAGGGTTAGCCTGAGCCGGTGATGCGGTGATACTATGATGCTTCTCGTTTTGCTGCTGCTTCTGACCACCTCGGCGGCCTGCCTGGGGCTGAGCCGTGCGGTGCCAACGCGGTGGCTCGGTTTTCTTGGGGCCGGGGCGCTGCTGCTTGCGGCGGCATGATGGCAATCGGGAGATGGCAGGAGATGGCAGTCCCGGTGCCGGCGCCGGTCTGGATGGGGTTGGAGCAGGTCCAGTTCCACGTTTCGCTGCAA
>JAAUSY010000228.1 GCA_012032475.1 Chloroflexaceae bacterium | reverse complement strand
CGAGACCGAGGCACGAGCACGTAGGGCCGACAATGCCGAAGCCGAGCACGAACATGAGCACGAGGGCGACAACGCTGAAGCCGAGCACGAGCACGGAGGGCGAGGGCGACAACGCCGAAGCCGAGCACGAGCACGAGGAAGAACACGAACATGAGCACAGTGGCTCAGACCCGCACGTCTGGTTCAGCCCGGCGAGTGTGCAGGGGTGGGTCAACAATATCGAACAAACGCTGCGCCACGCCGACCCTTCCAACGCAGACACCTATGCGGCCCGTGCCAGTGCCTACCGCGAAGAACTGCACCACCTGGACACCTGGATTAGCGAACAGGTCGCACTGGTGCCCCCCGACCGGCGCAAACTTGTCACCGACCACACGGCATTCGGCTATTTTGCCCATCGCTACGGCTTCGAGCAGGTTGGCGCGGTGGTTCCCGGCTTCAGCACCATGGCCGAACCTTCGGCGCAAGAACTGGCCCAACTGGAGGATGCCATCCGTGCGCACCAGGTTCCTGCCATCTTCGTGGGCACCACGGTCAATCCGAGTTTGTCCGAGCGGGTGGCCGGAGACACCGGTACCCGGCTGGTGATGCTCTACACTGGCTCGTTGAGCGAGGCCGGTGGCCCGGCGGATACCTACCTGAAGCTGATGGGCTATGACACGCAGGCGATTGTCACGGCGCTCACCAGTGCTGGCAATGGGTAGTCCGCTGGTGTCACAGTCTGTGGCGACCGGGCCGGTGGTGGGTACCCCTCCGGGGTTCCGGTCCGTGGCGACCGGGCCGGCGGTGGGTACCCTCCGGGGTTCCGGTCCGTGGCGACCGGGCCGGCGGCGGATATTCCGCCGGGGTCTCAGTGGGTGTGGGCGTCTCGGTGGGGGTCTCGGTGGGCGTAGGCGGCAGGGGAGTCGCGGTGGGGGGCGGCACCGGGGTATTCGTTGGTAGTCGGGATGGGGGTGTCTGTCGGGGGCGGAGGCACCGGGGTATCCGTGGGTGGGGGAGGCACTTCAGTCGTGGCAACAATGGTGATGACGATGGGAACCGTGGTGGGGGGTCGGCTCCAGCACGGGCGAGTCGGCTACCGCCGGGGTTGGGGCCGGCACGGGCGGCGATACCTCGGTGGGGACCGGTGGGGCCGCCCCGGCCCCGCACCCGCGAAAAAGCGACGCCACCACCAGCACGACGACCAGCCCGATAATGACCACCATCCCCATCCAGAATGCCACCGGGTTCAGCCTTCGGGGCGGCTCTCGTTCTGCCGCGGCCCCCTCCCGATAGGCCCCGCCCGGCTCAGGATACTCCGGAGCCGGACCATACTGCGGGGCAGCGGCGACCTGTTCTGGCCTGCCGGACGCACCGGGCGGCGCTGCCAGTCGGATAGCCACCGGCGGGTGCGACCCGACCGGCGTGGGGTCGAAAGACTTTTGCTCTGGAATGGTCGCCTTGCCCACCGATGCCCCCCCCGGCACCGCGAGCGTGGCTATCTCTGCGGGCACAACCATCTCCATCCCGTAGCGGCGAGCCACCCGGCGCAGGGCATCCACCATCGCCCCGCCATCGGGAAAGCGGCTCTGGGGGTCCTTTGCCAGGATACGGGCAAAGACCGGGTCTAGCTCGCGGGGAAGCGTGGGAACAACGCTGCCGGGTAGCGGCGGCGGGGTCTGCGCGTGGGCCGCGATGAGCTGTGGGGTCGTGCCCGTAAACGGCACCCGCCCGGTGATCATCTCATAGGCAACGATGCCCAGAGAATAGAGGTCACTGCGCCCATCCACATAGCGCGACTCAATCTGCTCAGGGGAAATATACTCCGGCGTCCCCATGAAAATCCCCGTTCGCGTCAGCCGCTCCCGCCCCCCATCGAGCGGCAGCGCAATGCCGAAATCGGTCAGCAGCACGCGCCCATCCACAGCAATCAACACATTGTGCGGCTTCACATCCCGATGGATAGCCCCCTTCTGGTGGGCATAGTCGAGCGCCTGCCCCACCGGCTCCAGGATGCTCACCGCGCAACCCAGACCCATCGCCCCGTGCTCCTTGAGCACCGAATAGAGCGACCGCCCCTCGATAAACTCCATCGCAATATAGCGCAGCCCATCCTGCTCATCTACATCGTAGACCGAGACAATGCCAGGGTGGTGCAATTTTGCGGCGAGGCGGGCCTCGCGCACGAACCGCCGCAAGTATTCAGGGTCGGCATTCAGGTGGGGAGCCATCACCTTCAACGCCACCGGGCGATGGAGCCTGGTATCCAGAGCACGATAGACCCGCGCCATCCCCCCCCGTCCAATTTCCTGCTGGATAGTGTACCGACCGAACTGCCTCCCAATAAGCTGATCTATCTGATCCAAGGAATTCCCCTCCAGGAGAAGCAGAAAGACAACCGTATCAAACGGGCTTCCTGAATTATACCATTGGTTCGCACCCGACCGACGGTCACCCGTCGCCAATGAAGAATGAATGATGGTACAATATTCTACAAAGGCAATGGAGGTTCCAGAGAACCCAGAGAAGCCCATGGCGTCATGATACGACTCTCCTTTATTCACCCGATGGCCCTGCTCCTGCTGCTGCTCCTCCCGTTCCTGTGGGCATATACCCTGCTGGCGCTGAAGACCGCCAGAAGAAAAGCCAACCCCCGCGCTGGCGTGCTGGCGCGGCTCGTGGCCTGGCGGCCCCGGTTCGCACTGGCGCTCCGAACAACCATCTTCGTTGCCTTCGTCCTGTCCCTGGCGGGCACCCAGGTGGTGCGCCCGGTCCGCGACTTGGCGGTGGTCTTCCTGGTAGACGGCAGCGACTCCGTCACGCCCGACCAGCGCGAATGGGCCAGCGACTACATCAACCAGTCCCTTGCCACCCGCCAACCCGCAGACCGCGCCGCAATCGTCGTCTTCGGTCAGAACGCGCTGGTCGAACGGGTGCCCGCCCGGCTGGACACCATCGCCCGGCTGACTTCCACCCCCATCGGGAACCGCACCAACATTGCCAGCGCCATTCAGCTTGGGCTGGCGCTGCTCCCCACCGACACCCAGAAACGCCTGGTCCTGCTCAGCGATGGTGAGGAAAACGCGGGCCGGGCCACCGAGGCCGCACGCCTGGCTGCCGTGCGCCATATCCCCATTGACGTGGTCCCGCTTCCCGTCACCAGCGGGGCCGATGTGCTCGTCAGTGCGCTGGATGCCCCCGACACGGCCCGCGAAGGCCAGACGCTCACCCTCCAGGCATCGCTGCAAAGCAGCATGGAGACCAGCGGAAGGCTCCAGGTTTTTGCCGACGGCGAACTGGTGGGCACCCAGGAGGTGGCGATATCCCCTGGTACCACCACGGTGCCGCTCACCGTTCCAGGGAGCGAACAGGGCTTTCACCGCTACGAAGTCCGCCTGGAAGCCCACGACGACACCCGCGCCGTCAACAACCGCGCCGCTGCCTTTACCACCGTCCAGGGTCCTCCGCGGGTGCTGCTCATTGCCAGCGACCCTGCCCGCGCCACCCCGCTTCAGCGTGCTCTAGAAGCCAGCCAGGCGCGGGTCGAGTTGCTCGCGCCCGACCAGGTCTCCGCCGAGCCATCGCACCTCGAACGCTATGCCGCCATCTTCCTGGTGGATGTGCTGGCTCACGATGTCCCCGAACCACTGAAAGAGGCCCTGCCCATCTACGTGCGCGAGCAGGGGGGAGCCTGGCAATGATCGGCGGGCACGAATCCTTTGGCGCGGGTGGCTGGCGGCGCAGCCCCGTGGCCGAGGCGCTGCCGGTCCTCCTGGAGCGCAAGGACGTTTCGCGCCGTCCCGACCTGGGGTTGGTGCTGGTCATTGACCGCAGCGGCAGTATGAGCGAGGGGGAAGCCGGGCTGACCAAACTGGATCTGGCGAAAGCAGCTGTCTATCAGGCAACGTTGGGGTTAGAACAGACCGACCAGCTTGGCATCGTGGCTTTCGATACCTTTGCCGAATGGATATTGCCCGTCCAGCCGCTTCCCAACCTGCTCGATATCCAGCAGGCCCTTGGCCGGTTCATTGCCGACGGGGGCACGAACATTCGCAGTGGGATTGAGCCGGCGGCGCAGGCGCTTGCTGCCGTCAATGCCAGAGTGAAACACGTCATTCTCCTGACCGATGGGCAGGCCGAAAGCAACTATGCCGACCTGATTGACCAGATGCATGCGGATGGGGTCACCATCTCGGTCGTTTCCATCGGCGCAGACGCCAACCCCGCCCTTCAGCAAATCGCCGAGCGCGGTGGCGGGCGCTCCTACCGCGTCCAGACTATCGCGGAAATCCCGCGTATCTTCCTGTCCGAAACAGTCATGGTGGCCGGGCGCGATATCATCGAAGAGACGTTCGTCCCCGTGGTTGCCCTGCCGGCTCCCATCGTTCGTGGCCTGGACCGCCTCCCCCTCCTCCATGGCTATAATGCCACCGAGCCGCGCCCCTCGGCCCGCACTATCCTGGTCACCCCCGATGGCAGGCCCCTCCTGGCCCAGTGGCAATATGGACTGGGCCGCAGCGTGGCCTGGACGAGCGACCTGAAGGCCCGGTGGGCCCGCGAGTGGATGACGTGGGAGCAATTTTCGCGCTTTGGCGGCGACCTGCTGGATTTGCTGCTCCCGCCGCAGCAAGCCGAGGGGTTGTCGCTCGAAGCCCATGCAGAGGGGCACCAGGCAGTCTTCAATCTGACCATCCAGAACTCCGGCCTGCTCCAGCAGGATACCCAGGTGCAAGGACGCCTGCTCAACCCCGATGATGAGAGCTTTTCCCTGGACTTCGTGCAGGTGGGCGTCGGGCGCTATCGCGCCGTAGTGCCGGTGGACCTGCCCGGCTCCTATCTGGCGCAGGTTGCGGTGGTCGGGGGCGAGGAACCGGCAGGAACGGTGAGTGGCGGCCTGGTGGTGGCCTACTCCCCTGAATACCGCACCCGACCTGATGGACCGAATGTGCTTCGGGAGATTGCCCGCACCACCGGGGGGCAACCATCCCCGGCTCCGTCTGCGGTGTTTGCCCCGACCAGTCAGGTTGTCGGGGCCGTTCGGGAAGTGACACAACCGCTGCTCTGGCTGGCGCTGCTGCTCTGGCCGCTCGACATTGCGTTGCGCCGCCTGGCTTTGCCGTGGGAGCAGGTCCGGGCGCTTCTGGGGCGCGGGGGGGATGGTTCCGCGCCCGTCTTCGCCGCCGCCCCTCGCGGCCTGCCGAAGCCGATGTGACCCTGATGCGTCTCCGCGCTGCCAGAGACCGCGCCCGCCAGAAGTCTGAGCGCGACCGGCGATGACCAGCAATGACCGATCATTCCTGACCGGCTGGTATCACATCAGGACAAAGACCCCAACAAAGGCGGCTGCCACCACAAAGAGCGGCAGGGTGATGACCATCACCTGCATCGTGTCCCACCGGAGCCATGGCCGGCTGGCGACCGGCGGAACGAAGCGGTCTCGCAGTTTCTCGGCCTGCGCCAACCAGCGCCGGGTCTCCTCATCGTGGGGAAAGTCTTGCAACGCCAGGTTCAGATATTGAAGCGCATGTTCATAATCGCAGGCTTTCAGACAGGCAATCCCTCGTTCTCGGTTCTGGATAATACGCCAGGCAAGGTCCACCGGCGTGGTGGTTTTTTGTCCCAGATATTGACAGGCCTGGGTGTGCAGGCGGGTTAGCTCGGCCACAAGCCCCCGGTTGGCAGGCTTGAGCGCCAGCGCCCTTTCGAAACAGGCTGCGGCGGCCTGAAAACGCTCCCTGGTGGTTGCGCCGTCCTCGTCTCCATCTGCCTGCCCGTCGGCCATGGCGGCCAATCCCTGGTCGAGCAGGCGGTGGGCCCGCTTCACGATGGCTTCCTGCTGTTCGAGCGGCGTCAGGGGGGTATCCATTCGGTTCAACATCTGCCGGGCCTTCCTCCCCATCTCACTGGTCGCATCAATCGCAAGAACCTGCTCCAGGCAGCGGCGTCGTTCGTGGCGGTCGCTGGCGGCAGCCCCAACCACATCCAGGCGGCCTGGTTGTCAGGT
>JAAUSY010000227.1 GCA_012032475.1 Chloroflexaceae bacterium | reverse complement strand
TGTGGGCGTGAGCACTCCTGTGGGCGTGAGCACTCCTGTGGGCGTGAGCACTCCTGTGGGCGTGAGCACCCCCCGTAGGCGTGAGCACCCCCGTGGGCGAGACCGGCATGGTAACAGATGGCGTCACCTCACGGGTTGCGGAGATGGCAAGGGTCGAGGTGACTTCCAGGGTTGGGGTTGGGGTTGGGGTTGGCGTTGGGCGCGGGGTCCGCGTTGGGGTTGGGGTTGGCGTTCGCGTTGGGCGCGGGGTCCGCGTTGGAGGGACCGTTGCCGTTGCGGTTGGCTCCTGCTCAGCAGTGGGTTCCGGGGTTCCCGTCGCGAGCCGGGCCACTAATTCCGCAGCCTGGCTATCCGTCCCGTTCCAGGGTATCAGGTGCTCCGCGCCGGTCCGCTCATAGAGGGTCGCCCCGGTTGCGAGGACGGTCGGAGCGAGAAGAAGCAGGAGTATCAAACGTTGAAAAAAACGAGCGATCATATCCCACATCGGTCAAACACTTTTTGCCCGGCGGCAATTGTAGCAAGTTCCGGGCTTTTTGGCAAATCGCTGGAAGGGCAAAGGGGCAACGCCCAATTGACACACCGCCACGGTCCTTTATAATTGGGGGAAGACTTCGGATACCCGACGAAGTTGCGTCTTTTGGGTCAAAAATAGGCAAGGTCCGGATTGGCTATGGATGGGCACATTCTCCTGGTCGAAGATGATACCACCGCCTGTATGCTGCTGGCCGACGTGCTGCAAGGGGCAGGCTACCGCGTCACCACCGCGCACGATGGCGAAACTGCGCTCAATCTGCTGACGCATTGTGCCTTCGATGCCGTGGTGACGGATATTCGGATGCGCGATGTGGATGGAGTCCAGGTGCTCCAGGCCGCAACGGAGCGTGAAATACCGCCGCCCGTGCTCTTGCTCACCGGCTACGGGTCGCTCGAAACCGCCGTCGCTGCGCTTCGTTCCGGAGCCTTCGACTATCTGCTGAAGCCGGTTGCGCCTGAGAACCTGCTCCAACGCGTGGAGGAGGCTATCCAGCGATACCAGACCAAACGACGTCAGGATATGGCTATCCGGGTCATCGAACAGGGGCTTGCCCAGTTTCGCAACCAGGAGGTGCCCGTTGAGCGCTCCGAGGAAAGAAGCATTGCACTCGCACCGGGCCAGAGCGAATCGGCCCGGAAAGACCGCTATGTCCACATCGGGTTGCTCCATATTGACCACTTCCGACACACGGCGCTGTTCGATGGGAAGTCGCTCCATATTACACCCATCGAATATGCGCTGCTGCGCCGCTTGGCTCAATCTGTCGGGCAGGTGGTGAGCTATTGCGATATCGTCCGGGCAACCCACGGGCACGATACGGACGATGCCGAAGCGCAATCACTGTTGAAAGCGCATATCCGGAACCTGCGGCGCAAGCTGAGTCCCGACTACCTGGTCAACGTGCGCGGAACGGGGTATATGCTCGTTGACCCGGAAAGTACGGAAACGCTCTGAAGATGACGTCGTCATCAGCAATCACCGGGACCTGACATGGTTCGACCGGTTCTCGCCCATGCTGGAACCCGGCGCGGTGCCCCTCCCGTTGCGCCCCTCCCATCCCTGGACCTGTCCCTTGCCTTTGCTCTCACCCTCACCCTTATCATTCTGCTCATTGCTGCCGAATCGCTGGTTCTCACTGTGAGGCACCCGAACGTCTGGCTGCCCTTCGACCGCAAAGAGACGGCCTTTCTGCTCGACGGGTTCCACGCCATCGAGCAAGACCACTTCAGTTCCTATCGCTGGACTGCTGGTCGCAGCCAGGTGCGATTCTATCAGCCGGGGCAGGGGCGCGGGCTGGCTCTGGGGTTGCGCCTGGGGCCGCACCCGCCCGACCACGCCATCACCTCCCTGCAACTCGACTATGGGGGGGCAGCGGCGATAACCCTTGCCACGGCCAGTCAGCCGCGGCACTACCGCTTCCTGGTGCCTCCCAACGAACAACCAGGGGGCAACCTGGTCGTCAACCTCCGGAGCCGCACCACAACTGTCCCCCCCGACCCGCGCCCCATCGGGGTTCGGGTTCGCAGCGCGTCGCTGACCTTCCTCGACACCCCGGTGGTCTTCCCCTCCCCGTGGCTGATGACCCTCCAGGCGTTGTTTCTGGCGCTGCTGCTCCTGCTGCTGCACCGGCTCGACCCACCACCGCTGGTGGTGGTGGTCACCCTGCTGGCTGCGGGCTTGCTGCTGCTGCTGCTATTCATCTTCGAAGGTCTCCTGCTGTTTGTCTACCTGATGCGCCTCGCCACGGCCCTCGGCATCCTGGCGGTGCTCACCTGGGCATTGCTCCCGCTGGCCGAGCGCCACGCCAGCACGTTGGCCTCGCCCCGGCTCGTCCGAACCGTGTGGGCTGTGGCCCTGCTCGCTTGCCTGATGCGCCTGGGAGGGTCGCTCTACCCGCTGTTTGCGGCCTACGACCTGTCGCTGAACGTGGAACGGTTGCTGAAGACGCTGCACGGCACCTTGATCATGACCAGTCCATCCATCGAGTTTCGCAACCATCTGACCGTCTACCCCCCCGGACCGTATGTGCTGTTGCTGCCGGGCATGCTTGCCAGGATACCACCCGGCCTGCTCGTGATGGGAGGCATTGCCATCATTGACGGGTTCGGGGCACTGACCGTTGCGGCCCTGGCGCGGGCCCTGGGAGCCAGCCGCAATACGACCATCTTCAGCGCCCTGTTCTATGCCGCGGTTCCCATCAACCTAACGGCGCTCTGGTGGGGGCTGACGGCGCAGATTTTCGGGCAGGCGCTGATGCTTCCGCTGGCGGTGGTGCTGCTGGTGGCCTTTCGTCAGCCACGCCCCGCCACCTGGACTGCCGCGGGGGGGTTCCTGGTCGTTGCGCTGCTCAGCCATATCGGGGTCACCATTCTCGCCGTGGCGTGGCTTGGTCTGCTGTGGCTGTTTCTGGGGTGGCGGCAAACGATACCACGCCGGGCGTGGTGGCACTTCGCGCTCATGCTGGCGACTTGCTGCCTGGTCAGTGGGACGCTGGTCTATTCAGCCGTGGCCGGCCTGAAGCTGGAAGAGTCGTTGAAGGTGGGCGAAAAGGTCCTGAGCGAGCGACCGCCAGTCTCCTACGCGCTCATCTTCCGCGGTTTCCTTATCGCCTTTCACCGCATGGGGCTGGTGCTCCTGGGGCCGGGGCTGCTGCTGCTGCTCAGGCGGCGGTTGCCCACTGGCGGCCTCGAACTGGTGGGGAGCTGGCTGCTGGTACTGGCGTTCTTCTGCGCCGTCGAAATGGCAACCGCGCTGCAAGTTCGCTATATCTACGCGCTCACCCCACTGGCGTGTCTTGCTGCCGGGCTGGTTCTCAGCAAGCTGGCCGCCAGGGGACGTCTGGCGCGTGCCACTGTCTGGGGCATCCTGGTTTTGCTGCTCGTGCAAGGGGGCATTTCCTGGTATCAGGGAGCGTTCGAGGACGTGATGATGTCCGTCTCATCGCTGGTCCGCTGATGCCCGTAGCCGGTACGCTACCGGTTTCCCCCTCCATTCCCGGTCCCCACCAGGCGGGCCAGCCGGCCCCAGGTGCTCCCATGCACATAGGCTCGGCCAGCGTGGGGCAGCCGGGCGTCCAGGCGATACACTGGCTCCGGAAAGAGCCGCTCCATAACGTCCAGGCAGTGACGGGTGGCACTCTGTTCGAGCCTGGCCCGCCCGACGAGCTTGAGGATATCGAGTTTCTGGGGGGCGCGGTTGCCGTGGCTATCTCTGGCGGCCAACGTTTCGTGGGGAACCCCGGCAAAGTCCGCCAGACGGCTCAGCGAGGCCGAAAGCTCGCTGGTCCGCACAATGAGCGTGCGCTCTTCTGGCAGGAGCGCCAGGAGCGATAGCACCCGCCGGTTGTAATTCCCCCAGCACTGGAGAAACCGGTCGGCCAGGTCTGGGAGATGCTCCCGGAGCGCCTCCGGCGACGTGAACCCCTGGGGGTCGAACACACCGAACTGAACCCGCCCGTACTCGGCTTGCCAGCGGGGAACCTCCGTCCCGGTCTCCTCAAGGTGCCGTCGCCATCGCAGCAACATATTCAGGTAGGAATCCAGCCACGAATAGCAATCGCGCACGGTGAAGACAAACCGGGCATCCGGAAACTCCTCAATGAGGATATCCAGGTAGTAATGATTGAAACTGGACGAGTCAACTTCCAGGGTGCCTTCGGCGTCGCGGCGAAGCAGAAACGCCCGGAAGGCATCGGGCGAAATCGTCCCGTTGTGCCAGCCGGTCACATGCTCCACGGTAGCCTGAAACTGATATTCGTGCGCTGCGCGGTAATGTTGGCGGAAGAGCGCTGCCACCGAAGTAGTCCCCGTCTTGGGGATGCCAACGTTGTAGAGCCGGAACCGCCGGGTCAGGGTCGAAGCCTGCTGTGTTGCTGATACTGCCGATACCATACGCCCTCCTTTTTTCTGCCGGTTTCTGAGCACGATGACCTGTTCGGGGTCGAGCATTTCCGGGTGGTTCTTCACCAGACCATCCAGCGAGAAACCCGCGTAGGAGCGCTGCCGAGCTGCCGCCAGCGGGGTGACCCCCTCGTGGCCGCATATTTTGACCTGATACTGGTAGGTCAGGTCGGGGTTGACCTCTGGCGAAGCCGAAAGCACATTGCGAGTCCCGACCGCCGTTTCATCCTGCAACACCAGGTGCGGGAAGACCGTCTCTGCGTGGACCTGGTCGGCCAGGATGCTCCCCTCGAACACGATGGTCGAGCCGCCCAGGGTGAGGAACCCGGTCGGAATGCCCGTCCGCGCCGTGACTTCGTCGTGAAGCTGCAAAATCTCCTGGACAAACGCCGCCGATGCCTGGTAGTCAGCTTCGGTATCGCCCGGAAAGTTGAGCATAAAGCCAATGAGCGGGGTGACATTGTGCTCGAAACAGGCCGCGAGCACTTCGCGGGCTTTGCGAAGATAGACCTGGGCACTGCGTTCCGAAAGCACCTTCTGCATCCGCAGCAGGGTCGAAGGGCTGGCCGATTCCAACCCGAAGTAGATCATTTCCACCCCCGCCTGTTGCAGCGCGGGAATAACCTCCGGGTGCAGCACATCCACGCGGCTCTCGACGGTGTAGGAGAAGCGGTGTCCGCCCATCACGCGGCTCATCTCCAATGCCTGCTTGCGGCTCAACCCGAACACCGGGTCGTAGACGAAGATGTTGTCGGGCAGTTCTGGCAGCGTTTCCAGGTGCTCCAGTTGCGAGGCCACCCATTCGGGCGCATAGGTCGCATAGGGGCGCATGTGTTTTTCCAGGCAGTAGGTGCATTTGAACGGGCACCCCCGCGAGGTCACCAGGTCAATCAACTGGTAGTCGCGGCGGTGGTGCAGCAAGGTAAAATCGAGGATGGGCAGGTCGGTGAGCGGGACCGGACGGAACGGCGAAGTCCGAACCTCCCCCCCTCCTGCCAGGCCAGGTTGGGAATCTGGTCGGTCGGAAAGGTGCGCCCCTGCGCCAGACACTGGCTAATCTGGAGCGCCGCATCTTCGCCGTCGCTGCGGACAATGGCGGTAATGGCGGGGTTGTCGAGCAGCAACCGCTGGTAGTTGGTGGATGGGAAGTAGCCCCCGAAGATGATGGGGATATCGGGCAGTGCCGCGTGGATGTGGCGGGCCAGGGTCACCCCATTGCCCATGCTGGTGATTTCCGAGATACCAATCCAGAGCAGCGTTTCGGCTTCATCGCACAGGTGCCGAACGACCCGCTGGCAGACGACTTCCGTGGCTTCTGCGGTCAGGGCAAGGCCGAAGTCCATCTGAACATCAATCAGTTCCACCGGAACATCGTGCGCTGCCAGGTAGGACCCCAGGCACAGCAGGGCCATCGGGGGGGCAATGGGGGAACTGTACCGAGAAGGACTCGCGGCAAAATCTTTGGCCGAAGCAATCAGGGCCACTTTCTTGTGCATGGCTTTCCTTCTTTCCTGGGTCGGATCAGGCTTTGAGCGCCAGGGTTGCCACGCTGTCGTAATGCGGCCTTT
>JAAUSY010000059.1 GCA_012032475.1 Chloroflexaceae bacterium | reverse complement strand
CCAGCATAGCGGTGGGCATCGGGACCGCCGGGCACGCGCTGTTCCAGGTCGGCAAAGATGCGCTCAGCACCAGCATAGTCGTGTGCAGCATAGAGCCGCTGCGCTTCGGCGGCTTCCAGGTCGCCAAAGACCGCGTATGGGTCGGGTGGGAATTCGAGCTGCTGCGTGCCAGGAACCGGCTGGGAGCGACCACCAATATCGGCGTAGTCGCTGCGGACATAGACGGTCTTCAGCCGCAGGACGTGGGCTGCCTTGGCAAGCCCCACCGACATCGTGGCAAAGCCGCCGGTCACATCGGCGGCAATCGTTCGCCGGTCGAGGTCGGGCCAGGAGGCGTGCCACTGGTCGAGCACATATTTCAGGCCGCGGTAGACAGCATCAGCCGTTTCGTAGTTTCCGTCGGGGACAAGCCATGGGGCTGCGGAGGTGTGTAGTATCTGCGCCACCTCCTCCACAAACCCCTTGGAGCGGGTGCGTTCGGTGAGCAAGATGGCGACCCGTTCTGGTTCGAGCGCGCCGATAAGCAGGGCCGCGGTGGTGGTCTGGCCGGTGCCGAGCAGCACCAGCGCCCGGTAGCGACCGCGCTCGTTCGCCGTGCGTGCGCGGAAGCGTTGCAATTCCTCGTCAAACGGTAGCTGAGGCTGTGACATCTGCCGATACGCTCCTCTCTCATCATATTCGTGGGCATTGCTGCTTCCCTCAGTGTACCATAGAATCAATGCACAAATGTGCATCGCGGTGGGCAAGACGAACCACGCTCAGGACTTTCGCTCTACGCCTCACTCACCTCTGGTGCAGACGGAGAAACTCGCCAGGACCCCACCCCTCCTGGTTAGCAACCCGGACCTTCCACCAGGTACGCCCATCAGCCAGCACCGGCCCATCCACCACCACCACCGCCGTGTTCGCGCTCAGGTAGAGCTGCACCGGAATCGTGAGCGCCGTGCCTGGCTGCATGCGCAGGGGCAATTTGCCGTCCATCTCGCTGCTCACGTAGGCCCACTGCCCAGGGAGGAGAGCAGCAGGAACATCGGGAGCAAGTGTGGGGGTCAGGATAGGTACCGTATCGAAGAGCGAGAACCCACCATCACGGCGAGGACTCTGGCGGAAAAGTGCCACCGTTGTTGGGGAGGTCAGGGAGGTCGGGGAAGCCAGAGCCGCCGGCCATCGCGGCTTCCCCAGTCCGGGCAGCTCTGGTTGGGAAGCAAGCACGACCAGAATACTCAGCAGTCCCAACACGAGCACGCTCAGGAACAGGGACAGATAGGGTTGGCGGCGGTGCGGGGAGGGAACAGCAGGGGTGCTGCGGCCAGACGGTCGGTCCCTGGTTCCGTTCTGAGCCACCGTAGAGGAGGAAACAGAATTCCCCGGCGCGAACTCCGGCTCCGAGACCGGCACCAGCACCCCATAGCGTGGGAGCAGCGCCGCAACCGCAGCGCGATGCGCGAGGATGGTCTCTCGCGTCAGCGTGACAGTATCCCCATCGGTAATACGTATGCGCAGACGATTGAGGCGGTTGGCAAACCTGGCTTCCTCTGGCGAAAGACGTTTTGCCGTATCGCTCAGGGCTGCAACATCGCTCAGGGCCGCAACGACCGCAGACCAGTTGCTATGCGCGGCAGGATGCCCATAGAGCAAGAGCTGGGCCCGCAGGGCATCTTCCAGGCTCCCATGCAAACTGAGCAACACCAGTTCATCCTGCTTCCCCCGCAGGCGTGAGAGCGACAGGAGAAACTTTCTGGTGCTCCTTGCCCGCAGTTCAACCGCAGACATCCCTTGATACAGATACCGGCGCGTTGCCGCGGTCGGCATTCGCCCCGGCTCCCTATGGACCAGCGGATAATGCGACATATGAACTCTCCGCTCTACCAAACGTATCAGAAGTCTCCTCCATGGACCATGGCTCCAACGCTCCAGTCTTCTCGCCCCCCGACCTTCCGCCCCTCCGGTTCGTCCCGGTAGCCTCCGAAATCTAGAGGGTATCAGGTTGATAAAGACGACCCGTCGGGTCGTCTCTCTCTTTCAAGCGATGCCACGGACTGGAACAACTGATTTCGTTTCAGCTGTCTGGCTCAGGGTTTTCCCAACAAAATGACCAGGCTACCTACCTACCTTCCTCGTTCTTTTCTAGCGCTGCTTCCAACACGGCGCGGGCCACCTGCGGGTTGGCCTGTCCCCTGGTTGCCTTCATCATTTGCCCAACCAGGAACTGAAGCGCACTGGCCTTTCCCTGGCGATACTGCTCAACCGGTTTCGGGTTGCTAGCAATCACCTCGTGGGCAAGCGCCACCAGGGCCTCTTCATCGCTAATCTGGCTCAGCCCCTTGCTGGCAACAATCTGGGCCGGGTCGTTCCCACTCGCGTAGCTCTCTTCAAAAACCTGTTTGGCAACCGTGCGGGTAATCGTTCCTTTTGCCAGAAGGTCGAGCACGGCCGCGATGTGCCGGGGGGGCATACGGGTTTCCAGGACGAGATAGGACTCGCCGTGCTCCTTCAAGAGGCGGAAGAGTTCTCCGGCCACCCAGTTCGCCACTTCCTTGGCACTTCCGCCAACCTCCGACGCGGCGGCCACCGCCCGCTCATAATAGTCAGCAACGGACCGGTCTATCGTCAGAAGCCCCGCATCCTGCGTGCTCAAGCCATAGTCTGCCTCGAACCTGGTGCGCCGTCCATCGGGGAGTTCAGGCAGTTCCTCCTGTCGGGCCGCTATCCAGGACTCGCTGAGCCGCAGAGGCGGGATGTCCGGTTCGGGGAAGTAGCGGTAGTCGTGGGCAAATTCCTTGCTGCGCTGCCCCACGGTCACCTCCCGGTTCTCGTCCCACCCGCGAGTTTCCTGATGAACCGTCCCTCCTGATTCGAGCACCCCGACCTGGCGCTGGATTTCATAGACCAGTGCTCGTTCGACCGAACGGAAGGAATTCATATTCTTCACTTCGACCTTTGTGCCATACCGCTCCTGCCCGACCGGTCGGATACTGACGTTGGCATCGCAGCGCAAAGCCCCCTCGGCCATATTGCCGGTGTTGACGCCAATCCACGTTAATATCTGGTGGATTTTCTCAAAGTAGAGGCGGGCATCCTCCGGGGTGGTGATATCCGGCTCGCTGACAATCTCCATCAGGGGAACGCCGGCCCGGTTATAGTCAATCAGCGTGGTTCCATCCTCCAGGTGGAGATTCCGCCCGGTATCTTCCTCAATGTGGAGCCGCTCAATCCGAATACGACGGGTTTCGCCGGCTCCCGTATGAATCTCAATCCAGCCATTGCGACAGAGCGGCTGGTCATACTGGGTAATCTGGTATCCCTTGGGCAAATCGGGGTAGGTGTAGTTTTTGCGGGCAAAGATGGAAAAAGGATTGATGGTGCAGTTCAGCGAGAGGCCGGTCATGGCGGCCAGTTCGATGGCCCGCTGGTTGGTGACGGGCAATGAGCCGGGCAACCCCAGGCTGACGACCGATGTGCAGCTATTCGGCGCGGTGTTGGCATATCCCGCCGGGCAGGCGTCGAACATCTTCGAGGCGGTCAACACCTGAGCATGGACTTCCAGACCAATGGTGGTAATATAATCTGCCATAAGTACCAGTCAAATGTATGAATATCGGCTACGGATTTTACAGGTAGCTACCATTGTACCACACAATGGGCAAACGATGGTGGGGAGGGATGGTAGGGGATTGGGGATATCTGGCGCTCCAACTCCCGCGCCTGTTTCCCTGCTTCGCGGCGAGCTTGCCGCTCCTGGGGTCCTGGCAGGCTCATTCCTCGTTCCCGCCGGCCTGTGTCGTATCCATATCGGCAGTCTCCGGCCACGACTCCACATTGTCGAACCGGTCGCGAGCGCGAACCCGAAACGCAAAGTGGTACCCCTCGTCGGGGCCAAACCAGGCCGCTGTTCCTCCCGCCTCGCGGACCCAGTCGCGCCACCCACCATCGGGGAGCTGGCGCACCTGAACATCGTATGACACAATGCCGCTGAGGTCGTCAGTGCCGCTCCACTCCACCAGGTAGCCCTGGTTCTGGCGGGTAATAGCGACCACCCGGCCATCGGGAGGGGTGGTGTCGTTGATGGGCACCCACGCAACCGTATCGAAGCGCACCGCTTGCATGGAATCGCCGGTCAGGTCGTTCAGTTCAACCAGGTGGGGACCCTGGTTGGTCACCTCATAAGTCCCCAACGAAGCCCAGTCCCCTGCGGCGGCCTCCTGGTCGAGCAGCACTTCCGTAACCACCCCGTTGTTTGTCACGCGGTAGCGGGCGCTGCGGGTTGCGCTGGTATACCCGCACGGGGGAATGTAGGCCTTTACTTCATACCACCCCGGCGCGAGCGAGGGCCGCCAGATGGCGTGGTGCTCGCTCCGGGCCGGGTCGGAGGTTGAGAAGGTCCAGGCATGGTGCCCTTGCAAGCCGCAGTTGGCGGTATACCAGGTGGCGTCGGTTGCCTGGTAGCCATCGGCATCGTTGTCCAATGCAATGGACCCTGCCTCAACACGGGGGTTGTCTAGCGGCGGCCCGCGCAGGTTATACTGGTCTTCTGGCGAGCGCTGCGGGGCCGGAGCAACCCCCCCGACCGACGCCGGCACCGGCGTGGTTGCCTGGGCTGGGGCCGATGGCGGCAGGTTCAGCGGTGGCACCTCCTGCTGCCCTGCCGTGGGAGGGGGCAGGACATTGGCCGCATTGCCCGAACCGGGGTCATTGCCAAGCCACAGAAACGACACCTGTACCCAGTCGTTCCGGGTCATCTCCAGGTCGTCCCAGAAGGTTCCGTCGGCAATGTCTATTCCGTTCGGGTCACCAATCATACGCCCGAACTCATCTCGCCCCCCGTTGTAGCCCTCAAGATAGGCAGCCTGCGCCATCGGAACCCCCACCGGCAGGTCGCCGTAGCGGCGGTTGGGCGACCAGTAATCATCGTTGATGTTCCACGGCCCAACATCCCAGACGGGCACGACCACCGAGCGGCCCTTGTAGGTCAACCGAACCTGATATTCATGCCCCTGGTAGGAGCAAAGCACGCTGCGTGATGGCAGCGCGACAAAGCGGTCACGAGGCTGGATGATATGTCCGTTGGCGGTTTCCTGCCCCACCAACCCCTCGCGGGTGGCAAAAACGGTATAGGTCGGGGCGGTGTCCGGCTGCTGGGCCGCGGGGCGAGCCTGTACCTGGGCCGCCGAAAGGGTCAGCACCAGAACGGTGATGATTGCCAGGGCATACCGACGAACTTTCCTGTGCATAATCCTCCTCTCATCACGCGTCGCTCGTCACTCGCCAACGCTCAGGTTGTCGAAAGTCTGGATAGCCGCCACCCACACGGGCCCGGCGTTCAGTTCGATTTCGTGGTTCTGGGCATCGTACCAGCGAAGCGGCGCAGCCGCCGTGGGCTTGCGCCAGCGTACTTCGCGCTGCATCCCGTCCAGGAAGACGCGGGCCCGCCCCTCACCAACTACGTGCAGGTCCAGGCGCTTTTCCGGGTCGCCCGGAATGGGGACCTCCTCAACTTCCATCACGACGAGGTTCTTGAACCAGACCTGTTCCCCATTCTCCTCGTCAATATGGGGAGAGTCGCGGCGCAACCGCAGGTAGCCGTTGGTCTGCGGGTCATATTCCCAGGTCAGCGATTCGGTGACTCCGCCCTGGAAGGTGTAGAAATAATCGAGCCGCTGGTTTGCGGGGCGCTGGTCGGCAGGGGCATCGTGCTTGAAGAGGAACCCTTGTTCGGCCAGGTCGCTTTCGTTCGCCTCCGCCCCGGTGTCCGCCACAAAGGTCTGGAGCAGTTCGCCAGTGGTATACAGATTGTGCGGGGCCTCGCGTGAGGTATTGCGGTAGAAGTAGTCCTGTGCGGCCCGGTGCAGTGCGTCCATGTTGGCAATCTCAGGAGCCGATTCGGCCAGGCTCAGCCCCTCCGGTGACCCCCCGGCATGGACAAACACCGCACCCAACCCCATCGCCCATTGGACAAAGTAGGTCCGCGCACTCCGCACCGGCCCGATGACCGCGGCGTCTGGCGCTGCACCCGGCGCGAACACCCCCATGTAGCGCGTGATGCCATATTCGGCCAGCGCTTCGAACACCAGGACGGCCCGGTTCAGCCCGGCCTGGGGATACGCTTGCGGGTGGTTGTCGAACATCACCGCCAGCAGGCGTTGCGGAACGTGCCCACGGGAAAGCCCCCGTTCGCCGGTTGGTTGCGGGGTCGGGTTGGGCGTCGCGGTCGGGGCAGGGGTAAGGGTGGCAGTGGGGTGAGAGCGGTGGCCGTGGGAGCGGGGGTGGCAGTGGGCGGGAGTGTGGCCGTTGCGGTCGGGAGGGGGAGGGTGGGTAGAGGGGGGGGAAGTGGCGGTCGCGGTCGGACTGGATAGGACCCCTGGTGGTTGCTGCGGTGCAGACAACCCTTCGGGTTCGCTGGTGCAGGCAGCCAGGGCAACGGCCATGCCCGCCAGAATGAGCCAGATGAACCTGAGAGATGGGTATGCGTATTTCGGTAGCATCATAAGTCTTTATATGCCTTTGTTTGAACCCGGTCCGGTCTTCTCCAAACAGGCGTCTATTCTACCACAACCCCGCCTCGTGGCTATCAGGCTATCAGGCTATCAGGCTATCAGGCTATAGCCGCCCCTTCCCCTTGAGTTCCAGGTAGGCATTGATGACACTCACGGTCAGTTTATCGGCGGGAACATCCAGGGTCATGACCCCGCTGCGGTTCAGGGTATCGAGCACCACTTGCCGCTCGTCTCGCAGCATCTCGGCCACAGCCCGCTGGTAGACTTCGCTGCTGGTGCGGACCGGCTGCCCAACGAGCCGCGTGACGTTGGGGTCGCTGATGGTGACACAGAGGGGGAGGTGGCGACGGGCCAGGTGGGTCAGGTTGGCAATGAGGGGACGGGCGGCGTCGAGCGTCACCAGGTCGGTGAAGACCACCATGAGCGACCGGCGCTTGATTTTCAGGCCAAGGTAGCTCAGAGCGCGGGCGTAGTCGGATTCGACGGGCTGGATCTGAACATTGTACAGGGCTTCGAGCATGCGGTAGAACTGGCTCTTGCCGCGCCGGGGAGCCAGGTAGTGGGCGACCTGGTCGGCAAAGGTGAGCAACCCGATGTGGTCTCCCTTGAGCTGCGCCACGTAGGAAAAGAGCAGCGAGGTGTTGAGCACGTGGTCGAGTTTTGCCAGGTGGTCAATGGCCGGGCGCATGAGCCGCCCGGTGTCAATGATGCTCACGACATACTGGCTCCGTTCGGTTTCATATTCGGCGGCAATGGGTTTGCCCGACCGCGCCGTGGCTTTCCAGTTGATGCGGCGAAACTCATCGTCGGTATTGTATTCGCGCAGTCGCTCAAATTCGCTGCCTGCGCCGAAGAGGTGCGTATGGCGCAAGCCCAGTTCGAACAGCAGCCCCTTCTGCGCCATCAGGTCATATTTGCGGATTTCCAGCACATTGGGGTAGACCTTCACCTCCGAGCGGGTGGGGTAGCGGGTCTGGCGAATGAACGTGCGAAACTGGCTGTGGCAGCGCAGGTTCGTATCTTGAAACTGGTAGTCTCCCCGCTGGAACGGGCGGACATGGTAGCGGGCTTCGAAGATGTCATAGGGCGCAAGGGTGCCGTGGATAAAGACGGCATCTGCGGGAAACTGGAAGGGGTATTCGTCCCGCAGCGTGAAATGGATGGTCTGGTCGCTGCGGTTTGCCAGGAGCACGGTGATGAGGTTGTCGGCTCCCAGAGAGAGCCGACTATCGTGAATCCGTTCAACTTCGATAGCGCCCGGTCGGGGGGTCAGGATGAGGTCTACGCTCACGAGTACCCCCACCAGGAGGAAGTAGGTCAGGGCGACCCAGGCCAGCGCCGGCACCAGCGATGTCCCGGCCAGCGGCAGTGCCCCAAGCAGCAGCAGCACCAGCAGGCGATAGGTTGGTATCATGGTCGTGGCTTCTCCCCTCTCTCAGTCCTGGCGAATCTCTAGCCCGGCTCTGGTGAGCGTCCCCTGGGCGAGCGCGCCAGTCAAAAAGGTGTAGAGTTCTTGCGCTGCCTGCGGCACCCTGCGGGAGCGCAGGCGGATGGTATACCATTCCTGGTAGAGCGCGGCACCGGTGAATTCGACCGGTGCCAGGCCGTTTTTCTGGGGGATGCGGGTTCTGGGCACGAACGCCAACCCCACCCCTTCATGCACGCTCTGGAGCATCGCCGCGATGCTGGTAGTCTCCAGCGCAATGGTCAAATCGTTGGCTGCCACACCCCGGCGGCGCAACCCATCCTCGATGATGCGGCGCAGCGGCGACTCGCTGCACGGGACGACCAGCGGATAGTCTCGCAGCATGCCGGGGGTGACCTCGGACTGCTGGAGGATGGAATGGTCGGGGGGAGCCAGCAGCACCAGCGGCTCCCGCCCCAGGCAGCATGATTCCCACCCCCGCCGCCGCTGGTGCTCTTCGAAGAAGAGGAGCGAGAGATGCTGCGTTGCCAGCGCGTCCAGCAGAACTTCGCCCGGGGCCACGCGAATTTCCATTGTGACATCGGGGAAGCGGGCCAGGAAGCGGGCAATCAGTGGCGGCAGCAGGTGTTCGCCGCTGTTCGAGGTACAGCCGATGACCACCCGCCCGGTGATGTGCCCCTTGAGCGCCTGGATATCCTGCTCAGCCCGCTCCGAAAGGGTGACCAGTTCGCGGGCAGCCGCAAGCAGCACCTCGCCGGCGTGGGTGGGGATCATGCGCTGCCCCACTCGCCGGAACAACCGGATATCGCCCAATTGTTCTTCCAGCGCCCGAACGTGCATGCTCACCGCGGGCTGCGACATGTGCAGTTGCTCGGCCGCCGCGGTGTAGTTTCCGGCTTCCACCACCGCCAGGAAGGTTCGTAAGTGGATGGTGTTGAGCACCTATGCTCCTGTGTAAAAGAATCCCAGACCAACCATCAGGTAGACGGCGAGCAACTGTGCTCCCTCCAACCAGCTGCTTTCGCCATCCTGAGAGACGATGGTTGCCAGCAAGACCGACATGGTCAGCATGGCGATTTCGAACATACTGAAAAACAGGGTCATCTGGTGTCCGAAGAACAGGCTGATGAACACCAGGAGCGGGGCGACCAGGAGGGCGATTTGCATGCTGGAACTGAGCGAAATTGCCATCGAGAGGTCCATTTTGTTTTTGATGGCAACCTGAACCCCGACAATGTGTTCGGCCACGTTCCCCACCAGAGGAATGATGATGACCCCCAGGAAGAGTTCGCTCACCCCCAGTTGCTCCACGACTGGCTCGACCGCGCCGACCAGAAATTCGCTGAGGAAGACGATACCGAGGGTGCTGATAGCCAGCACGCCAATGGATACAGGGACGCTCCACTTTGCCTGGTGGGATTGCGCTTCTTCGCTGTGGTCGTCTACGCCGACGGGGGTTCGTGGTTCGGTTTCGGGCTTCTGAAAGGAGAATATCAGGCTCAGGATGTAGACCAGTATCAGCACAGCGGCAACCCCCAGGCTGAGGTCGTTGAGGGCCGGGTCCGAGACGATGGTGCTGTAGACGTCCAGCCTGCCCAGGTGAATTTCGTGCAGCACTTCGAAGAGGGTCGGGATCATCAGGCCGATGACGGCGAGGGTCATCATCGAAGTGGCGACCCCCGCGGCCGGGCGGTCGAAGCGCTGGATGCCATGACGCAGGCCACCAAGCAGCATACTCAACCCCATGATGAGCAGCAGGTTGCCCAGGATGGAGCCGGTGATCGAGGCTTTGACCAGTTCTATCTTGCCCTGGCTGAGGGCAACGATGGTGATAATCAGTTCGGCGGAGTTGCCCAGACTGGCGTTCAGCAACCCGCCGACCTTCGGGCCGGTGTGGATGGCAAGCTCTTCGGTGGCTTCGCCAAGCAGCCCGGCCAGGGGCACCAGGGCAATGCAGGAAAAGATAAAGATCAGGATATCGTGGTGCAGGACGAATTCGGCCAGAAATGCCAGCGGAACAAAGATGAGCAAATAGCGTAGCCAGTTCAACGGGTGGTTCCTTTCTATTCCTTCTCTACTTCCTCTGCTCCTACTTCTTGTGCATCACCAGAATGCGTTCAAATATTGTGGTGCGGGTTCGTCGCCGTGAGCGCCGTTCATCAGGAATACAATCATCGTAAATGTGGTCGGTGACCAGGCGATTCTGGGTGACTTCGGACGCTAACTTCGAGAGGATTTCGGCGGTGTGCCAGGTCTTGCCGTTTTGGGAAACATCGCCCAGGACCAGAATGCAGTAACCATTTCGCTTCAAGACGCGATACATCTCCCGCAAACATACGGACATCTGGGAGAGATAGACCTTGCGGCTGGCAGTCAGCGAGGCATCCAGTTTCTTCCAGTCCTCACAACCAAGAAACCACAATCGGAGCCGGTTGTCGCGAGCATAGTCCAGGGCTCCAAAATATGGTGGGCTTGAGATAATCCCATCAACCGCTTCGTCTTCAATGGGCAAATCCATCGCATTGACCTGCCACACCTGATACTGACGATGGTTCCAACGACCTGGTATCATCGGGCGGCGATACGCTCGCCTGATTTTTGCCAGGAGCCTGGACCGGAGGTCGCGGTATGCATACATCTCAGGGAAGATGTCAGGCGGGTACTTTGCCTTTCGCCGGTAGGGAACCAGGTGACTGGCTGGATAGGAAAGGAAGCCAGGACGGACATGGTGGAGAATGCCCAGAATGCAGGCCATCAAGAAATATCCCTCCTGCTGGTGGAGTGTGCGAAAGGCCGCTAGGATTTCGCGGAGCGTCTGCGGGTGGAAGAATTCGCGGACCCACAAGGGGACCCGGCTCAAGTCTACCGATGGAGATATCTGCTCAACCGTTGCCATCAGATTGCAGGCGCTACGAAGGGCCATCTCCTCACTAGCAGGGGCTTCGAGTTTTCCTCGGGTGAGCACATAGGCGTAGGGACTCAGGTCATTGGCCCAGGCGGTTCGCCCAAGCAGGGCGGCCTCCAGTGAGACAGCGCCGGACCCTGAGAACGGGTCGAGGATGATATCATCTGCTTCTGAGAACGAGGTCATGAGCGCCCGGACCATGCCGGATTTCATCTTGCCAACGTAGGGAGAGAGTTGTTGCAAGGTGCTTTCTCGTGCGTTAAAAGAACCATGCCACCACTGAGCATCCAGGGTGAGGGTTTCCCGCATGCTCCCGGTGCTCCCATAGTCGTCTGAATTCGGGGCAGGAGTATTCTCCAGGCTTCGACCAGACAGAAGGTCATGGGACTGGCCGTGGTCTGTTTCCGATAGCCCATCAAACAGGGAAAGTTGCTGCTTTGCTTCGAATGGCTCAAACAAGGTAGCGGCTCCTCATCTTAGGTGTTCTATGCCAGGTTCTCCAGGCTCCATGGTCGAGAGGTACTCCGGTCCACCACATATCCCTGATTCCAGACTTCCGTTACGCTTCGGAACCGACCGTCGGGGAGGACCATGCAGGTTACGCGAACTTCCCAGATATGCCTGGACCGTTCATCGGGGGGCACGTCAAAGAGATGCAGGATCAATCCGGGGAGTTTCAACGATTCCAGGCTGTGGACCGGAGGCTCCGGGTCGTCAGGAGAAGGGACACGCTGAGGAAGAAGGAAGATATCCGGAGCTGTGTTCTCACCAGACATTCCCCCCCGGTCTGGATATTTGGGGCAAGGACGGGTGCGTGTGCCACAAAGCATATCTTTGAAAAACACTACGTCTACCACTTTGCGTCGTTTGACCAACTCATTGATGAGCCGGTTCATAATTGAGTGCGCTCCATGGGTTGGTTGGTTCACGATGGCTCCATCAAGATGACACCATACCCCAAATTCCTTTGCCCAGAGCGGGCGTTCGGAGATGTTAATACTATTCCCCTCGCCGCCCTTGACCTCAAGGGCAACAAAATAGTCTGGTTTCTGATCCATTTTTACCGTGAAATCATGCCTGCTACTGCTTCCACTTTGCCGATAATCAAGAATATGGGATCGCTGGAGCGCCTTCTCCAGAACGGCTCGGACCAGACCCTCGCGACGGCTCGTCGAGGAGGCGATGAACCTGCCACGGATACTTTCGATGGCCGAACGGAAGACCAGTCCCTCCTGGTAGTCTTGCGGTTGGATGGCGTGCTGGATAAGTATTTCAGGATGCCAGGTGTCCATATGGGTCAGCAAGTCTATCGTCGGCTGGACCTGATCCACAATGTGCCTGTGGTGGTTACAAGGGAGAATCAACGCTGCCTCCTCTCTTCAACTCAACAAGGAAAGGCTCCAGGACTATCGTCTTGCTTTTGCATTGCTGCATTTCTGCGTTCCTGCGTTCCTGCATTCTATGGTACGCCTGTTCCCGGTCACCCCAGCTCCCACGCACTCCCCGCCTGGGTCTTGCGTATCTGGATTTGCGTGGGAAAGCGCTCCTTGAGGTCCTCCAGGTGCGTAATGACCAGAATGCGGCGGAAATCCTGCTGCACGCTTGTAATGGCCTCCACAAACCGCTCCCGCCCCTCGGCGTCCAGCGTCCCGAAGCCCTCGTCAATGACCAGCGTCTCCAGGCTGGCCCCGGCGCGCCGCGCCAGCAACCGCGACAGCGCCACGCGGATGGCAAAGTTAATCCGCATGGCCTCGCCCCCGCTGAACGAGCTGTAGTCGCGGGTGCCCAGAGCATCGGAAATCTTGATATCCAGCGTTTCGGAGACGGTGCCCTTCTTCGTGCTGCGCTGCATATCGAAGGTCAGGTGCATCTGGTGGTCGGTGATGCGACCGAGGAGGCGGTTGGCCTCGCGCTCAAGCTCCGGGATAGCCGTTTCGATGAGCATTGCCTGGACGCCCTTCTTGCCGCAGGCTTCCGCCAGTTCTTGAAACACGCCTTGGCGCTCGGCCAGAACGCGGCGCTCATTCTGCTGCTGCTCAAGCTGCCCCCCGGCGTCCCGCGATTTGTCGCGCAGCACCTGTTTTTCTTTGTAGTCGTCGCGGGCAACGTTGAGCGTGCGGTGCTGCTGGGCCACGCTTTCCGCGCACATTCTGGCCTGCTGGTAGGCAGCAGGCAGCGCCCGAACTTCGTTCACCAGCGTGGTTTCCTCCTGGGTCAGGGCGGCAATATCTGCCGTGCAGCGGTTATACAATTCTGTGGTGCGCTGGAGGGCGCGTTCGTCGCGTTCCAGGTTGCTCCGCGCCGCATCCAGCCGGTAGGACTCTTCAACCCAGTGCGCCAACTGCTGCATCCTGGCCCGCGCCGTCTCATAGGCTTCGCTGGTGTAGCCCAGGGCCGCAAGGTGCTCCTCCACTGCGCGGAGGAGGGCGCGTCGTTCGTGGGCAAAATCTCTCTCCTGGATAGTCGCCTGGAGGGACGCAAGCTCCTGCTGAAGGCCGGGTATCATCGCCTCGGTCTGCTCCAACTCGTCCAGTTGGTGGCGCAGGGTTGCCGCGTCGCGCTCAAGGCCCGTCTGCGTCCCCATCTGCTCCTCCAGGTCTTCCTGGCGGTGCTGAAGCTCCCGTCGCTCCTGTTCGAGGGAGTCCGTCCCGAAGCATGAACGGGACTGGCCGGTCTTTCTGGTGGCTGGTTTTTCGCTGCCTGGTTGCTCTCTGGCTGCCTGTTCAGCCCCCTGTTCGGCCCCCAGGGCCGCCAGTTCCTCTTCAATAGTCAACAGGCGTTCGCGGGATTCGTGTTCGTAGTCGTCGGTGGCAAGCTGCTGCGTCACCTGGTCAAAGCGCGTTTGCGCCTGCTCTTGCTCGGTCTGACACTCCTCTGCCCGCTCAAGCTGCTGCTGAAGGGTGTCCACGCGGGCCGCCTGCTGCTGCGCCGTGGCGTGCTGGCGCTCCACCTCCTGAAGCTCCTGCCGGAGCGTCTGCAAAGTAACTTCTTCGCGGTCGGCCCGATCCCTGGCAGCGCGGTATTCTTCGCGCAGGCGTCGGATTTCCTGCTCGTAGTGGTCTGCAATGGTGGCGACCCCCGCTTCGCCCAGGTCGCTGCCACACAGCGGGCAGGAGGTCGCCGACACCCCCGCAACCAGCGCCTGGCGCTTCTTAATCTCATCGGCATGCTCTTTGAACTGGTGGCACTGCGCCCGCAGCGCGCCCACCTGCTCGGCAGTTTCCTGTTCGCGGGTGCGCAACCCGGCGAGTTGCTCAGCAAGGTGCTGCATCACCTGGTGCTGCTGGAGCGCTGCAACCAGGTCGGCCTGCCAGCGCCCCAGGTCTTTGAGCTGGCGGTCCAGACGCTTGAGTGTGCGTTGCTGTTCGCTGCGGGTTGCGTCAAGGGCTTCCCGTCGCTGGTCTATGGCGCTGGCAAGGTCGCGCCGCTGGAGCAGGAGCGCATGGACGCGGCTCAACCGTTCGTCCAGACGGTCCCGCTCCTCCCGCAGCCGGTGCAGTTCGTCTACCAGCGGGGACAGCGCATCGAGCCGCTGCTCCAGCGTGAGCAGCCGCACCTGTAGCTCCGGGCGGCGGGCAACCTGACCGTTCATGCGTTCCATCTCGCGCTCCAACCCCTCTAACCTGCTTTGCTGCACCCGCTGCTCCTCCCTGATGGCATCCTGGTGCTGGCGCTGCTCCTCCCGGAGCGCCTCGTAGCGCGGGCGCAGTTGCTCAAGACGGGCTATCTCCTCCTGGGCCTGCGCGAGCGCTGCCACCCCCGCGGCAATCTCATCCTGGCGGTGCAGCAGGGTCCTGGCCTGGTGAATGGCTCCCTGCAAATCGGCCATCTCCTGTTCCTGCTGCTGCTGGTCGCTGCGTAGCTTCTCCAGACGTTCGCGCACCTCCTTGAGGCGCAATTGCCTGGCCTCCAGGTCGCGCACCCGCTCATCCGCCTGTTTGCGGTGCTTCTCCGCGGTTTCCAGGGCATGCTGCTGCGCTTCGACCTTTGCCCTGGCCTCTTCCATCAGTTGCTCGTAGAGTTCCAGCTTGCTGGCCTCCTCCTGCAAGAGTGTTATGATACCATCAATTCCATGAAGCTGGTCCCGCAGGGTCTTTGCCTGCTGCTTGGCCCGTTCCTCAAGCCGCGCATAGGCGCTCAGGTCGAGAATATCGGCCAGCACTTGCTTGCGCTCGGCGGGGGTTTTGCGGGTAAACTCATCGGCGCGGCCCTGGATGAGGAATGAGGCATTGATGAACGTCTCGTAGCTCATGCGGAGCAGGTGCTCAATCATGCGCTCCGTTTCTCGGATGGTGTTGCCCCCGATGGCCCGCCAGCCCTGGTTCTGCGGGTCCTGCACCTGCAAATCCAGGCTGCTCTTGCCACTGGCGCGTTTGCCGCTGCCGGCCCGCTGCCGCCGGCGAATGACGCGGTAGTGCTGCTGGTTCAGTTGAAAGACCAGGTCCACCAGCATCTCGCTTTCTCCCTGGGTGACCAGTTCGTCATCACTCATGCGGGCCTTGCCCCACAGCGCCCACGTCACGGCGTCGAGCAGGGCCGACTTGCCCGCGCCGTTGTCGCCCGTGAGGCAGGCCACGTGGAGACCATCGAACTGGATGGGCGGAAGTTCGCCGCGGTAGCACATAAAGTTGTGCAGGGTCAGTTGATAGGGGACCATAGGGTTCTCAACCTCTCATACCAGTAACGAGTGACGGGTGTGAGTGACCAGGGATGAGAGGTATCACCTCTCGCCACACATCAATCATCACTCCATGGTAGGACCTTTTGTTCAGTTCTGCAACGTGGGGGCAAAGGCAGTGTATCATGTTTCTATCATGACACTTGCGACCCTCTGCCACCAGATAGCCGCACTCCCGCCCGTTGCGACGCTGGCCGAAGCGGTTGCTTCATCGCTTCGGGAACCGCGTGACCGGCAACTCCGGGTGCGGATGGCTCCGCTCATCACCTCGGCCCGCGTGCCGGTGGTGGCGGCACTGGCATCGCGGCTCGCTTCGCTATTATTGCCGGTGCGGGAACGGGAGCAGGAGACGGGACGTTTACCCGCGCCTTCCGGGGCTTTGCCGGTGCTGCTCTACGTGGTGAGCACCCCGGACCAGGCCCTCAGTGCTGCCGAAGACCTGAGCGTGTGGCTTGCTCCAGAAGCGGTGCGGCTCTACCCTTCCCACGAAGGGTTGCCCTACGAGCACGCCCCGCCCGGCGCGAGCATCGTCGGGCAGCGATTGGGGGTGCTCCAGTTCCTCTTCCTTTTCCTTGCCAGCCGGGGAGGGACAGAAGCTGAAGACCCTGGGGGTGGTTCTTGCCTTTCTGTTCCCATCATCGTTGCCCCGGTTTCCGCCTTGCTCCAATCCACCCTTGCGCCCGGCGAACTGGCCCAGGCCATGACCCGCCTGCGGCTCAACGACCACGTGTCTCAGGACTCGCTGCTCCGGCGCTGGCTCGACCAGGGCTATCGTGTGGTGCCCACGGTTGAGGAACCCGGCGATATGGCGCGGCGCGGGGGGATTGTGGATATCTGGCCGGCTGCCGACGAGCAGCCGGTGCGCATCGAATGGTTCGGCAACGAGATAGACAGCCTGCGGCGCTTCGACCCCCGCTCACAGCGGAGCGACCGGCGGTTGGATGCCTTGCTGGTTGGCCCCTGCTGCGAGATACCCCTCTGGCAGCGCGAACAAGCCCTGGAACGCTTGAGCACGCTGGATGTTACGATGCTGCGGGAGGAGGTTCGGGACGAGTGGCAGCAAAACCTGGCCCGGCTTCAGGCCGGCGGCTTCCCCGATGGGTGGTGGGCTGCGGCTCCCTTCTTCCGCGAGGTAACCCCCTCGTCCGCGCTGGTGGCCCACCTGCCTCCTGGCAGTGTCGTGCTGCTGAGCGAGGCGGCCATGCTGGCACACGACGCGGCGCGGTTCCACACCAGCGCCGAAGAACAGCGCGAGACCCTCATCCAGGCTAGAGAGCTTCCCCCCGATGTTCCGCGGCCCTACCTCCGGTGGGACGAACTGGTTTCGGCAGGGCAGGAAACCAGCGCCGGTGAGCTTCTCCCGGCGCTGGCGCTGATTGATATGAGCGGCAACGCTCCGGACGAGAGAGAGGAGGAACCTTTGCCCGTATCGCCCGTTTTGCATGCTCCGGGTATCGGGTTGGAGGTCCCGGCTCCTGCCTTTGGGCCGGCCCGACCTTCAGCGGGCAACTGCGCCGCCTGGTGCGCGACGTGGGGGAGCGGCTCCGCCACGGCGAACAGGTCTGCCTGGTGACGACCCAGGCTGCCCGTCTTCAGGAGATGCTGGTTGAGCAGCAGCGGGAGTGGGAGGACGGGGGATGGGAGATAGGCAAACTGGGAAGCGGCGTCTTCGTGCATGGCACCCTTTCCGAGGGGTGGAGCCTACCCGGCCCGCCCTCATCCTGGACGCTCTATACGGACCTGGAAATCTTCGGGTGGCGTCAGCGTCGCCCAACCCCCGCACCCGCGCACCGCCGGGAAACCAGCGAGGATGAGCGGGCCATCTTTCTGCGGGGACTCAAGCCCGGCGACTACGTGGTGCATGTGGACCATGGCATCGCCATCTACGAAGGGTTGCTTCGCCGCAGCGTCGGGGAAGTCGAGCGTGAATACCTCAACCTGCGCTATGCTGGCGGGGAGCGGCTCTATGTCCCGGTGGACCTGGTGGACCGGGTCTCGCGCTACATCGGCGCGGGCGATGTGCGCCCTCCCCTGACCCGCCTGGGCACGCTGGAATGGGAGCTTGCCCGGCGCCAGGTCCGCAGCGCGGTGCAGGACCTGGCCGGCGAACTGCTGCAACTCTATGCGCAACGCAAGCTCAGCATGGGGCACGCCTTCAGCCCCGACACCGAATGGCAGCGCGATATGGAAGGGCGCTTTCCCTTTGCCGAGACGGATGACCAGCTTCGGGCGCTGGCCGAGGTCAAGGCCGATATGGAAGCGCCGCAACCGATGGACCGCCTGATTTGCGGGGATGTTGGCTTTGGGAAGACTGAGGTTGCGCTCCGGGCGGCTTTCAAGGCGGTGCAGGACAACAAGCAGGTCGCGCTGCTGGTGCCGACTACGGTGCTGGCGCAGCAGCACTACGAAACGTTCAGGCAGCGCCTGGCTCCCTTCCCAGTGACTGTCGAGATGCTGTCGCGGTTTCGTTCTGCGCGGGAGCAAGAAGCCATCGGGCAGCGGTTGTCCCGCGGGAACATAGATATTATCATCGGGACGCACCGCCTGCTCTCCAGAGACGTTGGGTTCAAGGATCTGGGGTTGCTCATCATTGATGAAGAACAGCGCTTCGGGGTGCGCCACAAGGAGCGCCTCAAACACCTGCGCACCGAAGTGGATGTGCTCACTCTGACGGCGACCCCCATCCCGCGCACGCTGCACATGTCGCTGGCCGGTCTCCGCGATATGAGCGTGATAGACACACCGCCAAAGTACCGCGTCCCCATCAAGACCTACGTGGTGCCCTATAACAAGAATCTGGTGCGCGACGCTATCCGGCGGGAGATTGAACGGGGAGGGCAGGTCTATTTCCTGCACAACCGCGTGCAGAGCATCTACCCTGTGGCCGACCGCCTGCGCCGCCTCGTCCCCGATGCGAGGATTGGTGTCGCCCACGGGCAGCTTGAAGAAAACCAGTTGGAGCAGGCCATGGATGACTTCTTCACCGGTGCCTATGATGTGCTGGTCTGTACGACGATTATCGAAAACGGCCTGGATGTTCCCAATGCCAATACCATCATCATTGACAACGCGCCGCTCTATGGCCTGGCCCAGCTCTACCAGTTGCGCGGGCGGGTGGGGCGCAGCACCCGCCGTGCCTATGCCTACCTGCTCTACCCGCGCAGCCAACCCGTGACGTGGGAGGCGCGGCAGCGGCTGCAAGCCATTCAGGAGGCAACTGACCTGGGAGCAGGTTTTCGCATTGCCATGCGCGATATGGAGATTCGCGGGGTCGGCAATATCCTTGGCGACAAGCAGAGCGGCCACATTGCCGCGGTTGGCTACGACCTCTACTCGCGCCTGCTCGAACAGGCGGTACAGCAAATTCGTCAGGCGCAGGGGGAATGGGGGCAGGATGGGGAGCAGGATGGACAGCAGGGCGGAAGCACGGGAACCACAGTCACCACCGTTACCGTGGACGAAAGACTCCTGACGACCCCGCTGGTGACGCTGACCCTGCCGCTGGCCGCCTATCTGCCCGAAGCCTACATTCCCGACGACGTCGTCCGCCTGGGGGTATACCAGCGCATGGTCCAGGCCCGCACCCCGGACGCCGTCCATGCGCTGCGGCGAGAACTGCGCGACCGCTTCGGCAACCTTCCGGAGCCGGCCGACCACCTGATGACCTGGCTCCATATTAAAATTCTGGCGCTCGGAGCCGAAGTCCGTTCCATCACGACTACGGACGACGAACTGATGATTCGGTTGCCGTCGTCGGAGCAGGTCCGCCATCGGCTCGCCCGCCGCTTCGGGCGCGACCAGGTGGTTCACGTTGGCAACCAGTTTGTCCGCCTGAACCGGGGGAAGCTCAACGGGGCGTGGGTGGAAAAGCTGCTGGCGGTGCTGGAGGTGATGCAGCCGGGGGAGCTATAGGTCCAATCATTCCCCCCCCCCGAACCTCCTCACCACTGCCCCACCTCCTCAACGTATTCCCACGACTGGTGACGGAAGTACATCCGATACAACTCTGCGTAGTGCCCTCCCCGCGCCAGCAACGCATCGTGCGTCCCCTCCTCGATGATGCGCCCCGCCCGCAACACCACAATCCGATCTGCCGACCGCACGGTCGAGAGGCGGTGGGCAATAATCATACAGGTACGGCCCCGCATCACCACATCCAGCCCTTCTTGAATGTGCGCCTCGGTGAAGGGGTCAATACTCGCCGTCGCTTCGTCCAGAATGAAAATGGACGGGTCTTGCAGCAGCACCCGCGCCAGTGCCACCAGTTGCCGCTGCCCAAGCGACAGGTGCCCCCCTCGCTCCCCTACGCTCGTCTCAATCCCCCGCGGCAGGTCGCGCAGCCAATCGCCCCCGCCAATCGCCTCCGCCGCCCGCACCACCTCCGCATCGCCGGCACCGGGCCGCCCATAGCGGATATTATCCGCAACGGTGCCCGTGAATAGAAAGGGCGACTGCGGCACAATGCCTACCTGCCGATGGTAGCTGACCAGGTCCAGGCGGCGAATGTCGCGCCCGTCTATTAGCAGTTCGCCCCCCTGAAACTCGTAGAAACGCACCAGGAGCCGCGCCAGGCTTGACTTTCCCGCCCCCGTGTGGCCGACCATCGCCACCTTCTGGCCGGCGGGGATATCAAGCGAAAAATCGGTAAAGACCGGCAGCCCCTCGCGGTAGCCGAAATGGAGGTCTCGCAGCGTCACCCGCCCCTCCAGGTGCGTCACCGGCTCACTGGCAACCTGAACCACCTCCGGCTCGGCGTCTACCAGGGCAAACACCCGTTCGCTGGCCGCCAACCCCTGCTGAAACTGGCTCCAGAATGAGGCAAAGTGGACGAGCGGAACATAGAACAGCATAATGCTGCGCACAAACAGATACCAGTCGCCCACCGAGACGGTGCCGCCCAACACCCGCAACCCCCCGAAGTACACCACGATAGCCGTGCCAATGCCCGAAACGATATCCAGCACCGGAAAGATGACATTGAAGACCAGCCCTTGCTGGAGACGGACGCGATAGGAGAGCTGGTTGGTGGCGCTGAAATCCTCGTAGATGGCCGCCTCCTGACGGAACCCCTTTGCCACACTGATGCCGGTGATGGTTTCCTGAATGGCTGCATTCACCTGCGCCACGATGCGCTGCGCCCGGCGCGAGGTCCAGCGGGCAATCCGCCGGAAGCTCAGCGCCGCCACGAAAAAGGCCGGGGCAATCGTCAGGGTGATGAGCGTGAGGGCTGGCTCAATGAAGAACAGCGCCACGACGATGATGACCAGGAGCACCGCATGGCTCGCCAGGTCCATCGTTAGGAGCACCACCGTCGAAAATTCCTGGGTATCGGAGGTGACCCGGCTGACGATTTTGCCGGAGGCATAGCGGTCGTAGAACAGAAGGTCGCGCTTCATTACGGCGGTGAAGGCATCCTGGCGCAGCTTCAACACCACATCGCCAACGGCCCGGGCCGAAAGCGACTGGCGAACATAGTTAAAATACCACTTGAGCGCTCCCAGGACGACCGCGACCCCTGCCAGCGCCACCATCAGCCCATATTGAGCGCCAGAAAGCGTCCCCCGGTAGCTGGCTAAGATATCAATTCCCTGGGCCACGACGATGGGTAGGATAGCCTGCGAGAGCGAATAGAGCGCAACCATCGCTGAGACCACCGCCATGGTTCGGGCTTGCGGTTGGAAGTAGGTGACGATGCGGCGTATCAGCGTTCCATCGCTATAGGAACGGTCGTAATCTTCGGCATCCAGGCCGCTGAAAACAACACCCATAGGTTCAGACCATACCTTTCACCCTTGCTTGTTGAAGGGGCGATTTTCGGGTACAATACATGATCCACGCGCCAGAATCTCACACGAACCGTCGCGCTCTGGGGGAGCGCACCGGGTGCGTGGAACCGGTGAATACCAGAAGAGGGGGCTATTCGAAAAGGGGCAGGGAGGCCACCTTGCCTCTTTTCGTAACCCCTCCGATTGCTGGCAAAATCTATCTACCCGAACCTGCTGTGAGCCTATCGTCCGGGTCCGGGCCGGGGAGTCCCCCCGTGCCTGAACCAGCATAGTAGCAGCGGACTAAGGGGTTGTCAAATGCGTTGTGGGACTGGAGATTGTCATGAGTACCAGTATGCTCCTGGTCGAAGATAACCTTGCGCTCCGAGGAACGATCCAATGCCTGTTTGAGAGCGCTGGCTACCGGGTGACGTCCGTGCCCGATGGCGAAACGGCCCGGCGGCTCCTGAAGCACGAGCTGTTTGATGTGGTGGTCACCGACATTCAGGTCGGCCCCGTTGATGGCATTCAGGTGTTGACCGCCGCCAGCAAGCTGGAGCGGGCCCCGGCGTTGATGGTGATGACCGGCTCCGCCGAACTGGAGCCGGCCATTGCCGCACTCCGGGCCGGGGCGTTCGATTACCTGCTCAAACCGGTCAACCCGGACGACCTGCTTGAGCGGGTAGCGCTGGCGGTCCGTCGTCGCAACTCCGAACTGCTTCGTCTCGATGCCATCGCGGCGATTGTGCATCTGGCGGCGCAACTCCAGAAGGAACCGCACCCGCACCAGGGGGGGCATGGATGATGCGGATGATACGGGTGCGGCGTCTCTTATCTCTCATCTCAGGTCCGTCAGCCGCACCAGAATAAATTCGCTGTCGTCGGGGGCCAGGTCGGGCCGTCGCCCCGAACTGAAGGGGTAGTTGTTGTCGTTGATGACCAGGAGCGTCTGCTCATCCACCGGGTAGACGCTTTCGATGGTTACGAAGGGAAAGGAGAACTCCGGCCCAAGCCCCACAGCCCCTGCTTCGGGGGTCGTCAACCCCTTCTCATCGGCAATCTTCAGCAGGTCAACCACCAGGCGTTTGGCGAGCAGCGCACCAAGGCTGGCCTGACAAAGGTTCACCGCAAAAACGCGCTTGAAGGTGGCTTGCTCCCCGTCGTGCGTATCGCGCTCAATGACCAGGTATTCGCACTCGTTGATGGCGGTCATGTCTCCAATGGCATGCTCCGGGTCGCTTATTGGATAGTACCAGAAATTCCCCGTATACGCGTTTGCCTCCAGGTCGAATTCCTGGATGAGCAGACGGGTCCGCACCGGGTCGTCCAGGAGGGCCCCCTCAAGCAGGGGATAGAGCATGGTTCCGCTGGTGTTGATTGCCATGCCCTCGAACCCGCGGCTGCTCGGCAAATTGGCAGCGGCAGCCGGCGCATCCGGGTCTGACAGATGGAGGAAGTTGGGGTGTTCGGGCGACTGGATAGCGGGAAGGTTTCGCACGAATGGGGCCAGTTCCTTCGGGTAGGGCGTGGAAATGGGTGGGGCAAGCAGCGTCCCATCCGCGGCGACGTGGAGCAAAAAGGGGCCAAATTCTTCGCCAAACCAGAACGTTCCATCCGGAGCCAGACGGAATGATTCCAGGTCGAAGTCGGCTCCGGTGAGGATGCGGCTTTCTTCGTTCACAATGGGCCAGAGAACGAAGTGGTGCGGGTCGCGCAATTCCGTATTGTCAACCACGGTGACCGTTCCGTCGGCAAAATCAACGGCCACCTCATACCAGCGCAAGTGGTAGTCGGCGCTGTTGTCCTTCGCTCCAAATCCGTTATCGGACATCACCAGGTAGTGCCCCGGTGTTTCTGCGGGCAGCACCGCGCTAAACCCCTGCACCGGCTGCCCTGGAAATGGTCCTTTCCGCCCGAAAGCACCATCTTCTTCTGCCTGTCCCGCTGGCGGCCCCGGCGCAATGGTGTCTGCGGGCAGCACGGCCCGCCCCTCCAGTGTGACCGCAGGGGTGGCCTGCTTGCCCGTAACCACCACGCAGAGCGCAGTATCGCACCCCAGGTGGCATCATCTCCGAGAGCATCCCACCAACTGCCTCCCGATGGGGGAAGACAAGGTCGAGCGACCCCGG
>JAAUSY010000226.1 GCA_012032475.1 Chloroflexaceae bacterium | reverse complement strand
AGCCATCCGGGGTGGTTGAATTTCACCCGCTGCGCATAGGCTGCAAACGGCTCCAGCATCGGTTCCATCATCTGCGAGTGGAAGGCATGGGAGGTGTGCAGGCGGCGATATTCGACCCCGTGGGTCGTTAACACCTTTTCCAGGCGGTCTATGGCCGCGGTCGGCCCCCCCACCACGCTCTGAGCGGGCGTATTGACCGCCGACAGCGACAGGTCCTCACCCAGAAGCTCCCGTACCTCCTCCGGAGGCAGAGCGACCGAGAGCATCGTTCCGTGCGGCATACGCTGCATCAGCTTGCCCCGCATCGCCACGAGCATCAGGGCGTCTTCCAGCGACATCACCCCCGCCAGGCACGCCGCCACGAACTCGCCAATACTATGCCCAAGCATGGCCTGCGGACGCACGCCCCACTCCATCCACAGGCTGGCAAGCGCATATTCAATGACAAAGATGGCTGGTTGGGTGATTTCGGTCTGGTTGATGCGCCGGGTCGCCTCTTCCTCACCGTCCTCACCGTCCTCATCCATGCCCGCATCGTCCGGGCGCGGGGGCGGGTAGAGCAGCGTGCGCAGGTCTTGCCCCAGGTGCGGCAGCAGCAGTGTGGCGCAGGTGTCAACCTGCTGGCGAACGTGCGGTTCGGCGCGGTAGAGGTCAAGCGCCATCCGAACGTATTGCGCTCCCTGCCCAGGGAAGAGGAAGACCAGCGACCGTTCACCCGCGCTCGGAGGGCAGAAGCCGGTCATCACCCGCTGGCTCCCACCGGACCGCAGCGCGTCCAGGGCGTCGTCCGGACTGCGGCCCACGACCGCCCGGCGATGATCAAACGGTCGCCGGCCAACCTGGAGCGTATAGGCAACGTCGGCCAGGTTCAGGCCGGGGTGGTGCTGAAGGTGTTCGGCCAGGTTGGCCGTTGCCGCGTCCAGCGCGGGGCCGCTTCTGGCCGAGAGCGGGAGCAGGTGCCAGGAGCGCGACGACCCAAACGGTTCAGCCGCCGGGGCTTCTTCCAGCACCACATGCACGTTCGTTCCCCCGAAGCCAAACGCACTGACCCCCGCCCGGAGCGGGGAGCCACCAGCCTCCCAGGGGGTCAGCGTAGTGTTGACGGAGAAGGGACTCTGCGCAAAATCAATCCGGGGGTTAGGGGTTTCGAAGTTGAGCGAAGGCGGCAGCAGGCGGTGTTTCAGCGCTAGCGCGGTCTTGATGAGCGAAGCCACGCCGGCCGCCGTGTCCAGGTGGCCGATATTCGTCTTCAGCGAGCCAAGCGCACAGAACTGCGTCCGCCGGGTGCCGTTCCGAAACGCCTGCGTGAGTGCCGTCACCTCGATGGGGTCACCAAGAATGGTGCCCGTGCCGTGAGCCTCAACGTAGCTGATGGAGTCGGGCGATACCTCGGCCATCCGGTGCGCTGCCTGAATGACCCGGATCTGCCCCTCGACGCCCGGAGCCGTGTAGCCAGCCTTGGCATCGCCATCATTGTTGACCGCCGAGCCTTTGATGACCGCATAAATCGTATCATGGTCGGCAAGGGCGTCCTCCAGACGCTTCAGGAGCACCACCCCCACCCCGCTGCCGACCACCGTTCCACAGGCTCTGGCATCGAACGCATAGCAGTGCCCTTCTGGCGAGATGACGCTCCCCTCCTCGCAGACGTAGCCGGTCTGGGGAACCCGGATGGCAACCCCACCGGCCAGCGCCATATCGCTTTCTCCGCTGAGCAAACTCTGGCAGGCCACATGGACTGCCACCAGCGAGGTTGAGCAGGCAGTGAGAATTGTCATCGCCGGCCCCCGCAGCCCGAACTTGTAGGCAACACGCGTGGCAAGAAAATCCTTGCCGTGGTTCAGGAAAATCTGGTAATCCTCGGCGGAGGTGTTAAACCTCCGGTTGGTATCGAAATAGTTAAAGAGGTAGCTCTCGAACCCGACTCCCCCAAACACCCCGATGTTGCCCTCGTATCGCTGCGAGTAGTAGCCGGCGGCTTCGAGTGCCTCCCAACAGCATTCCAGAAAAAACCGGTGCTGCGGGTCCATCAGCCTGGCTTCGTGCGGCGAAATCCCGAAGAACGCGGCGTCGAAGAGTTCCACGTTCTCCATCACCCCGCAGGCTTTCACATAGGTAGGAGAATCGAACAACGCGGGGTCCACTCCGGCGCGTTCGAGTTCCTCGTTCGTGAAAAACGTGATGGATTCCCGTCCTTCCTGCAAGTTCTGCCAGAACTGTTCAATGGTTGATGCGCCGGGAAAGCGCCCCGACATGCCAATGATGGCGATTTCCAGTCCGGTCGTTGTTGCGGTCGTTGTCGTTGTCGTTGAGGCTGAGGTTTCCATACGCGCTCGTCGTTCCTCTCTACTCTATACGATACTATCCGCTATCGGTTGCAAAGGAAAAAAGGGACAAAAAGGCAGAGGGCAGAAGGAAAACCAACCCTCTGCCTTCTGCTTCTGGCTTCTAGCGCTGGTGCTGCTTCAACTGCCGGCGGAGCCGCTCCTTTCCTTTCGCGTTGTCAGGGCTGTTGGTTCCGTTGGAGCCATTTGCCCCATTCGCCCCGTTGGTTCCGTTGGAGCCATTCGTCCCGTTTGCCTCGTTCGTCTTACTCATCCCGTTGGTTCCGTTGGAGCCATTCGTCCCATACCCTTCGGTCACCGGCACCGCCGGTCGCCCCGGTTCCAGGGTCTCGTCCCCGTTGCCCTGCCCCAGAAAACGCGACAGCGACGCAATCGTCGGGTAGTGAAAGAGATCCACGATGGTGATGGTTTTCCCGGTCATCGCCCGCACGTCGCTGTAGACCTGACCGAGGTGGAGCGAATGGCCGCCCAGGTCAAAGAAGTTATCGTGGAGGTTGACCTGCTCAAGGTGGAGCACCCGTCGCCAGACAGCCGCAATGGCCTGTTGAAGCGTCGTCTCCGGGGTTCCGTTCGTTCCGTTCGTTCCATTCATTCCATTCGTTCCATTCGTTCCGTTCATTCCCGCCCGGCGAGGCGGAGGGGCCGGGAGCGCCCGGCGGTCCACCTTGCCGCTTGAGGTGAGCGGCAGTTGCTCCATCTCGACAAAGACCGTCGGTATCATCGGAGAAGGGAGCTGCTGTTGGAGAAACCGCCGTAGCTCGTTCGGGTCCGGCAATGACCCGTGCGGGACGAGGTAGGCGACCAGGGATAGGGATGCTTGCTCCGGTGCTGCCTCCCAATCCAGCACCCTGGCAACTACCACCGTATCCTGAACCAACGGGTGCTGGCGCAGCACCCTTTCGATTTCTCCTGGTTCAATCCGAACCCCGTGGACCTTGACCTGCTCGTCCCGTCGCCCGACAAACTCCAGTTGTCCATCGGCGCGGAGGCGCACCAGGTCACCGGTGCGGTAGAGCCGCGCCTCCGGCTCCGAACGGAACGGATGCGCAACAAAGCGTTCCTGGGTGAGCACTGGTTGTTCCAGGTAACCACGAGCCACTCCGACCCCTCCCAGGTAGAGTTCACCCACCACGCCAATGGGCACCGGCTGCCCCTGCGCATCGAGCACATACGCCTCGGTGTTGGCGATGGGCGAACCGATGGGCGGGCGCTGCCCATCATTGGCACACGCCGCAATGGTTGCACAGATGGAACATTCGGTCGGGCCATAGACATTGAAGAGACGCCGCCCCGGTGCCCACCGTGCCACAAGGTCTGCCGGGCAGGCCTCACCCCCAAGAATCAGCGTGTGCAGGGCAGGGAGCGGTGTGTCTGGCAGGCAGGCAAGCACCGAAGGCGGGAACGAAGCGATGGTGATGCCCAGGTGGTGCAGGGTGTGGAGCAGCGGCGGGCCGGGCATAATCTCCTCCCTGGATGCCAGACACAGGGTCGCCCCGCTGAACAGGGCCAGGCTCATATCCCACAACGAGGCATCGAAGGTGGGAGACGAGAACTGCAACACGCGGTCACCAACGCCGGCACCGAAGGTCTGGCGAAGCACCTGAGCCAGGTTGGACAACCCCCGATGAGGCACCAGCACACCTTTGGGCCGACCGGTCGAACCGGAGGTATAGATGATATAGGCCAGGTGGCCGGGATTCACCGGGCTGTCAGGCGGCGTAGCAGGCATCGCAGCCAGCATCTCTTCCAGTTCCGGGGTATCCAGGCAGCAGAGCGGCACCCCGCTCGTCGCCTCAGTGAGCAGGCCGGCCAGGGGTGTGTGGGTGAGCAGCAGCACCGGGCAAGCCTCCTCCAGGATAGCCGCGAGACGCGCAGCCGGAGCCGCAGGGTCGAGCGGCAGGTAGGCCCCGCCGGCCTTGAGGATAGCCAGTAGCGCCACGGGAAGGTCCGGGCAGCGCTCCAGGCAGACAGCCACCGGGCGGTCCGGAGACACGCCATACTGCTGGAGCACATGCGCCAGGCGATTGGCACGGTCAGCCAGCGCCTGATAGGAAAGGTGCTCATTGCGGAAGGTGACCGCAGTCGCATGGGGCGTATGGGCGGCCTGGGCGTCGAAGAGGTGGTGGACGCACTGGTCAGGATACGGTCCCCGCTGCTCACTGGCGGTCCTCACGAGCGCCTGCCACTCCTCCGTCGTGAGCAACGGCAGGGAGCCAACCGTCCGCTGCGGTTGCTGGACCATCCCCGTCAGGAGCACCTGCACGTGGCCGGCGAGCCGGCGGATGGTTTCGGCATCGAAAACGTGCGTATCGTAGATAATGCGCAGTTCCAGCGTGTCCCCCTCCCGAACCGACAGATTGAGCGGGTAGTTCGTGCGCTCAACCGCGTGGCTCGACGTGAGACGCAGGTTCTCCACGCCGGTCTCGAATGAGCGGGTGCCACCAGGATAGTTCTCAACGTTCAGCAGGCTCCGGAACAGAGGAACCCCCGGCTTCAGGTCACTCCACTGTTGTATCAGCACCAGCGGAGCCTGTTCATACTGGCGGGCCTCCACCTGCTGGTGTTGCAGGTCCTTCAACCAGGACCGGAGCGGAACCTCTGGCGACACCTGCACCCGCACCGGGAGCGTGTTGATACAGGGGCCAATCATCTCTTCGACCCCGGCAAGGTCTATGGTGCGCCCGGAAACGGTTTCGCCAAAGACCACGTCGGATTCGCCGCTGTAGCGGCTCAGCAGCAGCGCCCACACCCCCTCGAACACCGTTCCAGGCGTGAGCTGATTGGTTCGGGCAAAATCGCGCAGCGCGGTGGCAAGCGCAATGGGCAGGGGGTGGTGCTGCTCAACATACCGGGCCGTCCCGCTACCTGGTTCGTCGGGGGTGGCGTGGATGAGCGGTGTTGGAGCGGTAAAGCCACCGAGCCGCCGTTGCCAGAACGCCCTGGCCTGGCTCAAATCCTGCTGCTGGAGCCAGAAGATAAAATCGCGGTAGGGGCGGCAGGGTTGCCGATGAAACGCCTGGTGCTGGCTGAAGACCTGGTAGGCTGCAAATACTTCGCGCAGGAGCAACCCCACCGACCAGCCATCCAAGATGGCATGGTGCAGGGTCCAGACCAGGGAGAAGGTGTCATCGGCCACCCGGAAGAGGTTCAGGCGCATCAGCGGAGGGTGGGATGGGTGGAAACCCCGCACCTGGTCTTCCTGGAGGAAGCGGCGCATCCGTTCGTGCTGCTCATCCGGGCCGAACCCGCGCCAGTCCTCGTCGTTCCAGGGCACCACGAGGTGCGGATGGACTGGATGGACCACCTGGCGTGGCTCATCGGACCCTTCCCAGATGAAGCTGGTCCGCAACACGGGGTGGCGGTCCAACACCGATTGCCAGGCGCGTTGAAAGGCCACGCAGTCCAGGTCACCCTGGAGCGTGGCGGTCCACTGCACCACATACATCGCCGCGTCCCGTTCATGCAGAGAATGGAAGAGTATCCCGTGCTGCATAGGCGAGAGCGGGTAGCTTTCTTCGATTCCGTTCTGCTGACCGTTCTGCCCCCATCCTGTTCCCCATCCTGTTCCCCATTCCCAGGGGCTTCCGACGGCAGCATCGGAGCAACAGGGGAGGACGAGGACTCGGTTCTGGACAACCCGGGCCAGTTCCGCAATGGTCGGGTGCTGGAACAGGTGCATCA
>JAAUSY010000058.1 GCA_012032475.1 Chloroflexaceae bacterium | reverse complement strand
GGAGGCAATAGTCCCCATTCTGAAGCAGATGGACCGTGCTGACGGCAATATCTCCAACCGGTGATCGGAGGACGTCGGCGGTCGTTTTCAGATTCTCGACCCCAACGGCGACGACGCTCCGACGGGTTCTCCCTCATCAGATACGCTGGAGGCCAGAAAGATTGATTGGAAAAGATTTGCGGTGAAATTGACCGTCTGCGTCAGGAAAGAAAGTTTCCGGAGGCCAGCGACCTGTGTCGTCGGGCAATGGGCGAAGAAACGGAGGGACCAGCCTGGTCGCTGAATCGCACCAGAACCTACCTGTCACGCCATCCGGTCGGTAATCAGTCACTTTTGAGCGGATTGAGCCGCATGCTCAATGACTGTCTGGAGCAACAACGCCGCGACATTGCTGCTGACTATGCCGAAGCTGAGATGATATTGGAGCGCCTTCAAGATTTCCAGGAGGAATATGAGTTGCTGTGGTGGAGATTCTCGAACGCACTGGATAGCTACCTTCGCCTCCAAAGACGAGCACAGATACCGCTCATTGGGAGCTGGTTGCGGCGAGGACGAGGATTGGAGGAGGCCCTGGAAGGAGCCAGGCAAATCTACCGCGAATGCTACGCGCTGTGCCCCAGAGATGCCAACCTCCTGGCCCAGCGTGGATTACTGGGGGTTGAAGACCGTAGTGAAACCCTACGACCACTTTCTGAAGGAACCGAAGCAAAGAAGGGGACAAGCTCATGGTAATTGCAGTTATTTCTGATATTCATGCCAACCAGCCGGCGCTGCAAGCGGTCCTCCAGGACACCCGATCCCAGGCGGTTGAGGACATCTGGTTCCTTGGAGACCTGGTCGGGTATGGACCCGCTCCCATCCATTGCTGGGTCTCCTTGCAATCGCATATGCCTTCCCCTCCATGCCCGACGGCGCTCGCGGGCAACCACGATTGGGGGTTGGTGGGAAAGGGCGACCTGGGTATGATTTTCATTTATGCTTCAGATGCCGTAGATAGCCACGTGCATACCAGCTCAGAGTTCAACCATGTGGCCGCAGCAGCCCTTCAGAAAAACCGCGAGGCGCTACCCGGTGGCGCAACAGAAACATCGCTCCGGAGCTGGATAGACCACCTCCCGCTTGTCACTTCACCGCGGGCTGGTATCTATGCAACCCACGGCGTATTTGATATGGAGCAACCTCACTCCAGCCTGCAAAGATATATGAACAACGAGCGCTTGTCCGAAGAAAGCTGGCAATCAATCTGCGCCTGGCTCACGAGCGGCTCCCCACCATCGCCTGATTATGTTGCAGGAGACGAAGGTTGGCAGGCTCCGCGCCTCATGCTGGTCGGGCACTGGCACCGTCAACTGGCATGGAGACGGTCCCCTGCGAGCCGCAACGACCGGAACCACTGGCATCAGGTGATACCCGGCTATGGAGCCTTACCCAACGGCACCCCGATGGCAACCTCACATTCGCACCCATCTCCTCCCCCAGTCACCGAAGTAGTGCTCTCCCCACTCGTGGACGAAGACCCCGAACGCCCAACCATTGTTGGAGTTGGCAGCGTCGGGTTGCCGAGAGATGGGGCAAGGGCGGCCGAAGGATGGGCCTGGGCCAAGTATGCATTGATTGACTGGAGCATGCCAGGTGGTCAACTTCGTTTCCGCCATGTCCCATATCAAGTCGAGCCTATCCTGAACGATTTGCAGCGATTTGGCTACCCTGCACGCCTTGCAGAAGATTTGAAGAGAGAGGGATGAACAAACCAATGAACCATGGTGTCTTGAGCGTAACAAGGTTTCTCCGGCACTGGCACCGCGTGCTCCTGTGCCTGCTCCTGCTCCAGTGCCTGCCCATACCCGCCGTCTGGGGACAGTCGCCGACATCCCCGCCAAGCTCAGCCTGTCACGAAATTGAACTGGTCTTTATCATTGATCAATCGGGGAGCATGGGAGGGTCGATCTCCCATCCTACCCCAAACGACCCCCAGGGGTTCCGTTTCTCCGGCCCGAAGTTCGCCGTAGATCTGGTTGGCAGACAATACCTCACCTTCGCCTCACAGAACATTCCTGGAGAGACCCCCTCGACCTTCCATATAGCGGTTGTCTATTTTGGCGATCAAGCCCAGACCGTGATGCCCTGGAGCACACTGGCCCCCAAAGACAACCCAAGCTGGCAGGCCCTGCGCAATCCACTGCTTGCCAAAATTTCGTCCTCCGACAACCTGGGAGAAACCAACTTTCTGCGAGCCTTCGACGAAGCCGCGAATTTGTTCAACCAGCGCCCACCTCCAGTCGGGGGGTGTCCCCAACGGGCCGTGATGGTTCTGACGGATGGCGAACCCGCAGTATCAGATGACCCGGCTTTCAGCGTGGATAGCCATATGAGCACCCTGGAAACGAAGTTCCCCCCCGACTACCGGATCTATGTCACCGCCGTCAACGACCCCGGTAGCCCTTACTGGAGCCGGGTATCCTCCTATTGGGAACGCATCTCCCACGATGACCCCTCACTCCCACTCCGCCGAACGGCCCTGATCGGCCGACAAGATGACATAAACGCAAGGTTCACGCAGATTTTGCTGGACCTTGCAGGACAGGCCCCCAGACCGAATGTTCCTCTGGGACGATATGTGGTTCCGCCCTATCTCCAAGAGCTGTGCCTGGTTCTTTATAAGCAGGACGCCGCCGAGCACCTGGATATTTCCGACCTCCATGGCACCAGACTCAGCCACAACCCACCCGGTGTGGACGTGTCGGGATACGACGACCTGATTGAGAGTCTCTGCGTGCAATCTCCAAAACCAGGTGAGTGGAACGTGCAAACCACCAGCGGACGTGCTGATGTTCGTATTCATGCTTTTCCTATCCTGACCGCTGGAAGACTCACATCCCCCAAAACTTCGACCCTCCAGTATCAAAAAACGACCATCGCATTTCAACTGGTAGACAGCCAGCAAGTCCCCTTGCCAGACTATCCGGCGGAGCCACACTACCAGCTAACCATCACCGCAACGGTACAGGCCGCCGGGCGAGTGTGGGATATCAGCAACCCCCAACCCGTCAAGCCCCAGGTATCCCGGCCCGTCACCGATACCCGTCAGGCCTATGAAACGACGTTTATTCCGGTCGAATCTGGAACGCACGAAGTCCACGTACACGCCCTTTCACACGACATTGATGGGAAAACTATTTCCGTCATGAAGGGCAAAATCGGGGATTTCTTCGTGGACCCGGTGACGCTCCAGGTGCTCAGCGATCCGACCTCCCCAGGACGGTGCCCCAACCCACAACAGGGACTCCCGATGGAATTTGCCTACCGCCTGCAAGACCCCGCTAGTCAGCCAGTTACCACGGATATCCCCCTTCGATGGACCGCCGAAGTCGGCGGAGGAGGGGCACCGGTCAGCCTTTCCATGCAGCCGGTCAGCACGGGGGTGTATAGCACAACCTTTTTCCCTCAGTCCAGTGGTCCCTACACCATGCAGGTCACCACCATGCTCCAGGAGCCAATCGGGGGCACTGAGCAGCAAATCTTTGCCCGCGATTATGCCTTTGAAGTGAAACCCACCCAAAAAGTCGCTCTGACCCTGGCGCATCCGCAACCAGGGAACTACCCAGGGCAGGCCCTGCGGCTTCAATGGAAACCACCTTTCGTGCGCCTTGAGCCTGAGCCGCTAGATATCAACGTCGAACTGGTGGAACCAGAATCCGGCAAACCGCTGGATATCACCAGGACCAAGATAAGCCCAACCCCGCCAGACCAACTGCTTGATCTGCGCGTGCAGGACACCACCACGGGCAATCTGGTCCCGATCTCTCTCGCGTTCCACACGACCGGCAGACCGGGCGAGTTGCGGGCGCAGGTCACCAATCTCAACCTGGCGGAACATATCGTCAGAGTGGAACCGTCACAATCAGCCTTGCTGAACTGCGGGTGGGCCTGGGACGCAAAAACCCCGGACCCGCTGGAAGTGAAGATCGTCCAGGACCCCCGGCTCTACTGGCTCTATGGAGCCATCCTCTTGCTCATTGCCCTGTTGGCGGCAATGCTCTATTGGCGCTGGGCCATCACCCACGATGCCTGCAAAGGGTACCTGGTTATCCATGATCACCACGGCCACCGCGTTCCCGGAGCGTCCTTCGATCTTGCAGGGCGTAATCGCCATACATTCAAGAAGATACCCGGCGTCACCGGAGTCCGGCGACTGGACGTCTGGAAGGTCCGAGGGGCCGCCGACGACTACTGCATCAAGGTGCGCGTGGTGCCGCTGCAAGGCCCGGTCCCCAGACAGGGAGACGATAATATGCTCCTTGGTGGCAGCAAGATTCTTCCCAACAACTACCGACTGCTCTATGTAAGATCCCTTTCGAGTTCGTAAACCACGTATTGAATACTGTAGAAGGAGAATCCGGTATGGCGCGACCAACCCTCGTGATTGGTGTTGGAGGAACAGGTCAGTGGGTTCTGGCCCATGTCAAGAAAAACCTGCTCGACACGTACGGAATGGTACCAGAAGAAGTGAAACTGCATAGCCTGGACACCACCCAGGCTCCGAGTGCCACCGCCGGCGGTGGGGGAGCCAGCCGGACAACCAGGACGGAAGCAGCATGGTTGACCTCGCCCGCGAGCATGTTTTGTCGGGGGAGATGCCTATGGGTATGCCACGGACATTAAGGCAGGTAAACACCCCTGTGTGTCCCCATGGTTTGATGCGGCGTGGTTCCTGAGCCAGCCGGGGAGTAGGGGACTGTTGAACATGACCATTGGGGCCGGGCAGTTCCGGTCCCTGGGGCGACTGGCGGTCTTCCACAGCCTGAGCAGAGGTGCCGGGTCGCCTTTGCGGAACGCTCTGGAGACTGCGATTGTTGCTATTCGACGTAAAACAGGCATCTCGACACTCTACGTCTTTTTGACCGGTTCCCTGGCAGGTGGAACCGGTGCCGGGATGTTTGCTGATATTGCCCACCTGGTCCGTACCCTGGCGGAGGGGCAGGGCATACCCGCTAAAATCCGGGGATACTTTGTGCTTCCCCAGGCGTTCGATGGCACGGTTCATTCCCAAACGCAGCAGCGCGACGACCTGATAGCCAAATCGTTTGCGGCGATGCGCGAGAACGCCCGCTTCGCGGCGCTGTTCAACTACGCCGAAGGATACCCCATCCAGTATGAGTGTGGAGCCACCAACGACCCGGTCCTAGGTGGACATGTCCGCAGTACCCTCTTTGAACTGCTCTACTACTTCGATGGCAAACGGGGAAAGAATTCGCTGGATCAAACGCGGATAGAGTCTGGAGTGGCTCCCACGGTGGCCGAAGAGATCACGGCCATGATTGATGAGCGAGCCAGCGATACGCTTGAGCAGGTGGCCGCCAATGTCAGTGCCGGTCGTACGGCCTACGGCCTGTCCCCCGATGTGGTCACGGTTGGTTCCATCGGAACGTATACCTGGATTTTGCCGATTTACGACATCGTTGAAACCTGGACGCACACCCTGGCGCGGGAGGTTCTGGACTTTTTCTTACAGCCACCGCTGGATGACCAACCAGATGAACGCACCTTTGCGCTGAGAAGGATAGCAGAAGACAAGGCGGGGGCCCGTGACAGCCTGAACGGATTGGAAGCTGCCCGTCAGTTCTGGGAACGGATGGAAGGCATCGGGAGTAGCCTGGGTTCGCTCTCGCGTGACCTGGGGCGGATTGGGGGGGAGTGTTTGCGCGGTCCGGAAGCCAGAAAAGCCCAGGAGGACCGCATTGAAAAGCGAACGCTTGAAGACTGGTTGAGTATCCTTTCGCCGCAGCCGGGCGACGACCAGCATATTGACGATGTGGTCCGCCCCAAAGTCGAGCAGGTGGTGCAAAAGTTTCTGGAACCCCAGCGGGTGAAAGTCGGTGGAACCTTTCTCAAACCCACGTATATCGAGGCAGAAATCCTGACCAGCGACACCGCGAAGGACAAAGAGGAGAAAAAAAAGCCCCCCTCTGGGAGCAGAACGCATTCACTCAGCCGTCACGGCGTTTTTCAATACGCACCTGGGCGTTGCCGATACGTCGGGCAACCGCTCCGGCGGCGAATACAGCGGCGCGTTGAAAGAATATACCAACTGGCAGGTCGAACGATTTCGCCAGGCAGTAGAAACCTTTGTCCGGCAGATGTTGAATGGCGAGGCTGCCGATGATGTGGAGCACGCCATCATCAACCGCGCCGGAAAGCTGGGGCATTTGCAGGCGATGCTCAAGACGATGGCCGGCCAGCTTGACATTGCCCGTCAGGGGATAGAGAACGCCCGTATTACCAGGCAGCGCAACGCCAATCGGGGCGATATGGAAAAGCAACGGACCCGTTCGTACGATGAGATGAAGAAGAGAGCCGACCGTCAGGGAGCCTATCTGGCGGCATGTCAGAGCTTGCTCACCCTGGACCGCTGGGATATTGCTGCCCGAACCGCGAGCGAGGCCGCGACCGCGATGCACGAGTATGTCGCCAGGATGCAGGAAAGTCTTGATGCCTGGGTCAAAGCCCTGGCAACCGATGCCCAGGGGGTTTTTGCCACGGTGCTCAGACGACAACGAAGTATCCAGAGCGACCGCCATTCCGTTGATGCCCTGCACCAGGTGCGCCACGTGGTGAATGACCAGGACTATGAGAACCGCCGCTATCAGTATTACGTCACTGGGAGCGGCGATATGGTTGCGGAGGTTCTCAAAGACCTGGTTTGGGAAGTTAGCCGCGACCAACTGCGCGACCCAAAAACGCGTGAGCTACGCCCGTTCCTCAACATCGGGCTGAAGATTCGGAAGGTCCAGGCCGGCGACACCACCCAGCAAGACCTGAGCCTGGCTCCTGAGCCAGTGTCCAGTAATGCCGACCGCCTGCTGCACCGTTGCCGCCAGATATTCAAGGCTGCCCGCGAAACCGAGTCGATCAGTGCCTACCTCATGGACAAATATGATGGGACAACTCCTCAGACGTCCCCGGAAGCCCTGGCGGAAGAGATTTTCAGGAAAAACGAACCCCTGCTGCAACATGGGGGAGCCAATATTTCCCAGAACTATCTATGTGTCTACAAAGATCGAACCCTGGAAAGGCAGGAACAATTCCTGAATCGTATCCTTCGGGAACTTGCGGGCCAATCGAACGTTACGCAGGCGCGAGCTGCCCAGATTGTGGACTCTGTAGACCGCTTTCGTCTGACTTTTATCTACCACCACGATGTCATTGAGCTGGAACAGGTCCATGCCTACCAGGAAGCCAGGGTGAAATATGGGGATCTTCCATCCGAGCGACGCCAGTTGCACCATGTCTTTGCAGCCGAGCGCAACATCGTCCCCTATGAGAAGCGTCTCAGCAAGATCCTTTCGCACCGCATTGTCCTGTTGCTTGAAGACCCCGACCTCTTTAACCTGGCGGTGCTGAGTTGGCTCTACCGTCGCAGCGAAGAACCCGCCACCCTTTTGAACGAATACAGCTACGATGATGAGCACGGGCAGCGGCGCACCGTGTGGCGATTGACCGTGAAGCCCGAAGCGGGCGAGTTTGATACGATGGGGGCGATCAAACCAACAGAGCACTATTTCCTGACCAATCCCGAAAACCCTCCTTCGCTGGTTGACGCCCTGGAAACGTTCTCGGTAGGCAAAAAAGCCCAGTGGTATCAGGTAGCGATTGAGGGTAGTGATGTTCAGTCAGCCCCCAACGCCCAACAAGGGTGGGCTATCCCCTATGAGCAAGTTCGGAACAATCTCCGATGGTCCCAGGAAGACGATTGCACCATGCGAGTGGAGCAGGAACGTCTTGGCAAGGACGCGGTCGAGTTTCAAGGGAAATTGCAGGCAACCCGGAAAGCCAGCGAAGCGAACCTCCCCGCGGTTCAACTCCTGGTTGCCCAATTTGAGAAGATCAAGGAAACGATAGAGCAACATCTGGACCCGACGATCAAATCTCTGGCAAATGAGCCGCATACCCTGGACTACAGCCTCTATCTCCTGATACGGGAGCATCTGAAGTTGCGGCAAGAGCAACTGCGCCGGGATATCAACCGTTATGGATAGTTTCAGCAGCCAGGAATACTCAGGAATACACTGAACTGAACAGACCAGGAGGTTTTAACTATGGTGGAGTGCAAGGGGAAGGGGCTAGCTCACAGGGTAAGCAGGTTCGGATTCTTTGGCGAATCCCACCGTTGTGGTCATCGTCGGGGCAAGCATCGGCAGCAGCAGCAGAACCACCATGGCTGGTGGGGCAGCTGGTTGCTGTTATTGCTGCTGGTGGTGGTCGGCCTGGTCAGTCAGGGATTCGGGGCGCGGGCATCGGTTGCTCCGCTTCCATCCCCCGCCGTGGCTCTTGCCCCGGAGAAGCAGCAGTTTGCCCACTCGTTTGAGCAGCAGGTCATTGAGCGCACCAACCAGGAGCGGGAAAAGGCCGGGCTTTTGCCACTCAAGGCCAATCCCCAACTTGCCCGGGCAGCCCTGGAACACAGCCAGGCTATGGCAGAACACGACTTTATGTCCCACGATAATCCCGTGACTGGGAGCACCGCCGGTGATCGTATCCGCGCTGCGGGGTATACCTGGAGTTCTTCTGCGGAAAACATCGCCTCCGGCCAGGCTTCCCCCGATGAGGTGGTTGCGAGCTGGATGAACAGCCCGGGGCACCGGGCCAACCTGCTCAGTCCCGACTTACGGGAAATTGGGGTTGGATACGTCCTGGACGAGAACGACACGCACAGGTGTGGGGACTTGCCCTGTCTCCACTACTGGACCCAGGATTTCGGTTCTCGTTCTGAGGTCTACCCCCTCGTTATCAACGGCGAAGCCATGGTAACCACCACCCCACAGGTGTCTCTCGCGCTCCATGGAGAACCGTGGTCTCAGGAAATGCGCCTGCGCAATGAGAATGAGCCATTTACCGCGTGGGAACCATTCCAGAGCACCTATTCCTGGCAGCTTGTTCCCGGCGAGGGCGAGCGAACCGTGACGGTCGAACTGCGAAATGGGAGCAACATCATCACGGCAAGTGATACCATCAGCCTGACACAGACGCTCCCTCCAGCAGCGCAGCCGACAACCGGTACGGTGGTCGGGCCACACCCGCTCACCCCGTCGCCACTACCTCCTCCCCTGACGCCAACGCCAATGCAGTTCGCCGACTTGAGCTTTAAGCGGCAGGTCTCCCCTGCCCAGGTTCTGACGGGTGAGGAAGTGGAGGTCCGACTTACCCTCTCCAGCACCCTCGACGCGTGCGACCCGACGGTTGCGCGAACCCCCCTCGACGCGGTACTGGTCATTGATCACTCAAGCAGCATGGCCGGTACCCCTCTGGCTGAGGCGAAGGAGGCCGCAAAAACCTTTGTTGATGAGATGGACTTGAGTACCGACCAGGTCGGGGTGGTTCAGTTCGACAATGGAGCGTCTCTGGTTCATTCGATGAGCCAGGATGCCGGATCCCTGAAACAGGCAATTGACGGTATCTCAGGTGGGGACAATACCGCCATTGACAGAGGTCTTGCAATGGCCTACGAAGAACTGACCGGCGCAGGGCAGCGGGCGGGCGCAAGGAAGGTCATCGTACTGCTCTCCGATGGTGGCAGCAATAGATCTGCTGCGAACGCTCAAGCAGATCGAGCCAAAAACGATGGCATTCGGATAGTCACGGTCGGGCTGGACACCGGCTCGAACGAGGATTTGCTCAAAGAACTGGCATCGAAGGATGACACCGGCCAACCAGAATACTATCCCGCGGATACCTCGAACCTGGTTGATGTCTACCGCGAAATTGCCTCCAGCATTCAGTTTGCCCCCATCACCAACCTGGTCTTCAAGCACACCTTCGATGCCTCCGACTTTGACCTGATCCCTGGCTCGATTGCCCCTCCGGGTGAGGTCAACATCAACACGATCACCTGGAACCTCGACCGTCTGGGAGCAGGGGACCAGCCCTTTACCTACCGTCTCCGTTCGCGCACGCCGGGCGAATTCAAGGCCTCCCGTGGCGATGAAATCACCTACCTCCGCTGTGAACAAACAACCGAAACCATCTCGACAGAGCCAGAGCTACCTGTTCAGGTTCAGGACCCTACCCCCACCACGACTCCGTCCCCAACGGTGACCCCTACCCCAAGCATCACCCCCACCCCCCGACCCACCATGCTTCCTCCCATTGAACCCCCATCGGGGCCATCCAGCAGTTCGGTGGTGGTGGGGTTGTGCAGTGATTTTCCGTGGTGGCTGATTCTTTCCCTGGTCCTGGTGGCCCTCTTTCTCCTGCTGGCCTGGAAGTTCAATCTGGCCGGACTACGCACCTGGTTGCGCCAGCGCCGCCGCTGGCCGCGCTGGTGTGAAATCGCCGGGTTGCTCATCCCTGCCTACCTCCTGTTCCTCATTCCGTTGCTGCTCAGTCAGTTTCTCCCACTGGTGTGCCTCCCCCGTGAGGTCGTCTATTTCTGGCGTATTGACAGCGGGACTTCCTTGCTCATGATGAAGCCTGTTGACCCCGCTATGCCCGTACGCCCGATGCATTCGCTCAACCGAAAAAGTACCTGTGTTGCCTGTCATGCGGTTTCTCGCCAGGGAGGACACATTGCCGCCGTTACGGAGGGTGGCAATGGTCCGGTGGTCGTCCAGCGTCTGGATGGCAAAGATATTCCCATTCCTCCCATCAATGCCTCCTTTGTCAGCTGGTCGCCGGATGGGAGCAAACTGGTCTACTCGGCCAACGACGAAGACCTGTACGTGCTTGACCTTGCTACGGGGACCACGGCTCCGCTGGTGGGAGCCAGCGACCCGAACGTTGCTGAAACCATGCCGGCCTGGTCGCACGATGGCCGAATGATTGCCTTTGTTCGGCCAGCCAGTGGGACCGCGACCAGCTACCAGATAGATGTTCCTACCGATATTTACCTCGTTCCGGCCACTGGAGGAGCGGCAACGCTGGTGCCAGGAGCCAGCGGCAGCGGATTCAACTACTACCCTTCGTTCTCTCCAGATGGGAGATGGCTGGCCTTTACCCACCATACCGAGGGAAGCAGCACCTATTCCGACCCACAGGCGGAGATTTACCTTGTTCCGCCCGCCGGGGGGGTGCCCAGACGTCTGCCTGCCAATGATGGAGCAGACGGGCAACTCCTGGGTAATGTCGGAAATTCGTGGCCCACCTGGTCGCGTGATGGCAGGTTCCTGGCCTTCAACAGTAAACGCAATGAGAATCAGTACGACATTTTTATCGCCCAGATTGGCGCGGATGGGAATTCTAGCCCGGCTCAACCCCTGGAAGGGGCCAATGATCCAACGGCCTTCGAGCATCTGCCGTTCTGGGGAGCACCACCCCAACCCGATATCCTGGCTGGCATCTTCGGATTGTGGCCCTGGTTCCTGCCATTTCTTCCGTTGCTGGCCCTGGCGTGGTTCTGCTGCCAGCGCCCCAAGCCTATCCCCCACACCCTGGCGCTGAAGGGCGAAGTTTCTCCGAAAGGGGGACGACTTGGCCGGGATGAGTTTACGGTTGAGCTTGAACTCACTGGCAATGTGGCTCCCTGCCGCTCGATCACCAGGACCGCGACGGAGGACCCGCAGGTGGTTGCCACTGGGGTGCAGTTTGAGCACCAGTTCGATGCTACAAACTTTGACCTGGTACCAGGCCATACCGTTCCCCCTCCAGACCATATGGGCGTGGGAACAATGACCTGGCACCTTGACCAGTTTCCGGCGGGCCAACAAAACTTTCGGTACCGGCTGCGACCTCGCGGCGAGGGGTCCTTTGATATTGCCCAGGGAAACCAGATCCACTACCTGAAGTGTGGGGAGGAGCCGGGCGTCCTTCACCCGAAACTCAGCCTTCCAGTGACGGTCAGCGCCGTTCGGGTGCGGCCTCCGCGGGTGAAGGTCAAGCTCCCGCCAGAACCGGTCGAAATCCGTCTGCCGGAAATCATCTGGCAACCTGATACGGCCCTGGTGATTGGCGTCGGGGGAACCGGACGATGGGTATTGACCCACCTGAAGAAGAATCTGCGCGACGCCGGAGCCGGTCAACTTCCCGAAGATGTGCCCATGATAGTGATTGACACATCGGAATATGAACTGCTCAACCATCAGAAGGTGGCCGTCGAGTTTGCGGGCTGTAGCATTGACCCTGGGGACCCGACCGGGCGCGAGATGGTTTTTGCCATCAATGAGAACCTGGCTCCGACTATCAAGCGGATGGTTCAGAATGCCCAGGCCGAACCAATCCTGTGTGACTGGTTCCCCTACGATGACTACCATACCCTGGTAGATGCCCAGAAAAACCTGGCCCAGGGGACGCATGGTCGGAGACCACTGGCCCGGGCAGGGTTGGTTCGTGAACTCCAGCGGATGGATCGCCCCGATGCTCCCGAAGGAGAAGGAGAGGAGGCACGGCTCTGGAGGTTGCTGACCAGGACGACCAGACAGGTGCGTGGAGAGCAAGGGGTACGGGTCATCCTGGTCGGGTCGCTCGCCGGTGGCATGAGCGGTATCCTCTTCGATATTGCGCACCTGGTTCGCCTGGCAGCCTGGTCTGCCTGTGGGCAAGACACGGTTGTCTCTCTTGAGGCATATCTGGCGCTCGACCGTGTCTTTACGACCCTGGCGGCTGACCCGGCGGGGCTGGCGGCAAATACGTTTGCCGCCCTGCGCGAACTGCGCCGGTTCCAGTTAAATCCTGGTATCCCCTACCCCATGTATCACCAGGCTCCTTCGTCTCTCCCGTCGCTTGCCGAGGGATGTGACCAGGTGTTATTTACTGACGTATGCTTCTTCGGGGGGCAGGTTGCGATGGGGACCGACCCGACGATCAGTACCTTTCCTGCCATGGCGGATATCATCTCGCAGCGCCTTGACCGGGCCAGCATGGGGGTGGGGCAGGCCGATTGGATCAGCGACATGCGCGTTGCGGTTCAGAACTATCGGGAGGGGCACCACGAACTGGCCCTTGGCACGGCCGGCAGCTTCCTCTATCGCCTCCCCACCTACGACCTGGTGGAGCAGGTGAAAGTGACCTGGTCTCGGGCCCTCGTTCAGGCATTTCTGATGGGAGACGACCGGGGGAATACCCTCCACCTTGACCATGCCCTGGTCACGGACCCTGGCCTGACGGAGTTGACCAGAAGCCCCGACGAACTGGTGCTGATGTTCCTGGATGGCTGGTTGCAGGCTGATCCCACCGCTTCGCGGATGGAGATTGCATCGGCCCTCTCCTGTCTGGTGACGGATTCGAACGATGATCGTCTGGATCATGGATTGGACCGGGCAAGCCAGTCCTCATCCCCGTCGCCATCTCATGAGCAGGTATTTCGGGAAGAACTCTCTGCGGCCCTCCGGTGGATATTGCTTGGCACCGAGAAGGCCGAGTTGAGCCAGGCCCGCGTGGGGAAACTGGCCTATGCGCTGGCCTTCCTGGATACCCTGGTTGCCAGGCTGACCCAGGCAGAGGGGGCAGTCGAACAGATGAGGCATCATCCGAATACCCCGACGCGGCGAGTGGATCAGGCTCAGTCCCTCCAGGAGGTTTGCAGCATCTATCGGAAGGTTGCCGAAACCTATCGTTCGAAACTGCGCCAGACTGCCCGCGCCATCAGTCGAACCGCGCTGCACGATACTGGTGGCGATCCAGGTCCAGGCCTCTTCGACGCCCTGGAAGAACGCGCCAACCAGGTCAGGGAACGACGCAAGGCGATGGATGCCCTGCTGGTTCGTCGCTATCTCTGGACGGTACGCGAACAGACCGGAGTTACTGACTATCGCGAACGTGAGCTGGGCGATATCTGGTATCAGGATTATGCTACGGATCGCAGAAGTCCCATACACTATGTCGAATACCTCTCCTGGGACGTTCAACCTGATGGGGAACTGGTTCTGACCTTGCTGGTTCATCGCAGTGACCAGCAGCGGCGCGTGGTCCTCCGCCACCTGGAGGATGTACCGTCCTTTCTGGAATCCCTGTTAGATCTGGCAGGATCAGTATTACACGGTATCTGGCAGGCCAACACGCTTCAGGAAGTGATGGAAAGCCATGGCTTGCTCAGCCAGCAGAGCGGGGAGGTTGCAGAGCAGTTGCAAGATGGCGCCGGGCCGATCTTAACCTTTGACTCCAACCGGGCACCCCAGGCGCAATATCGGACCCTCTTTGCCGCAACCGGCCAGTTCCATGCCGCGGCCCGCGCTATCCAGGATACGCTGGCGCAGCGACGGCAGGACCACCGGGGGATGATGAACGGGTCGCTGACGCCCCTGACTTTGACGGATCGCTTTGCCTGCCAGGTCATACGCACCGCTGACGCCATCCCACTTGAAGCCGTGGACCGTCTGGTTGAGAGCCGGGGGGAAGAACACGCCCGCGCTGCCTACCTCCACGACCCGAAACAGCGGGTGGTCTTTGCCGCTGAGGCCCAGGCCGAGCGGTGGGAGCGGCACCGGCGCATCGAGCAGGATGGGATGGGCGACCTGGTGTTGCACCCGCTGGTGGTGGCCGGACTGGCTGAACCAGAGCGGGCCCGGTGCTATGCGCTGGCGCTTGCCAGCGGCTTTATCCACCAGGGTAAAGAACAGCTCGCCGTGCGTATGCCGGGACAGAACCAGGGGTATACCCTGGTTCAATTCCCCGGCGCCAGAGGAATTGACCCTCTGGTGATGGGATTGCTGCGGTTCTGTCTCCAACCGTCCGCCGATTTGATCGAAGCCATGGAAACCCTGCGTCAGATCGTTGATGAACCGTCGGACGACCTCGTGAGTCGCTGGCGAACCTGGTCTCAGGGGGTCCCACGGGACTTTCAGCAAGGAACTGCGGACCGCAAAGACCTGGGGCAGTGGGTTCGCCTGGTAGTACGCTACGAACTGGCGCAATGGTTCCAGCGCCAGAATATTCGGGGATTCGATTCGACTCGTTCCTGATCGAACGAGCCAAATCGAGTCGAGTGGTTCGTCTCCCGCAGGTCCGGACCTGCGGGAGATTTCCGGATGGTTCTATATGGTATTGTTCCTCTTGTCCCGCCGTCCAACCAACCCGCAAGGTCGGAGCACTGGCACTTCTCGAATATCAAACGAATCTGAACCTTTTTCAGGAGACTTGCAAAACCCAGGCTATCTGAAGGGAGAATCATCATGCCCAAAATAGTTCGTGATGGAGATAGAAACTGCTATCGGTTGGAAGAGGAAGAGGATATTATTGGAAAGGGGCAGACATCCCTTGTCTACAAAGCCTCCTGTGTTGTTGGATATGGAGAGGGCGGTGGAAGCATTCCCGGAAAGACCTATGCGGTGAAACTGGCAAGAGAGAGCGCCTCCGTCCATACCTTCAAGGAAGAGTCCGAGTTGCTGCAAGAAATCCGCCGACGCTCAGGAGACCGCTTCTGTGTCGAGGCGCGGATGGGATACGTTGAGCATGAGCCGAGTCGCCCTGCGCTCATTATGGATCTTGTTCCGTCAGACTGGGAGATCCGCCAGCACGTTTCGAAGGACGAGGCAGCCTGCCTGTCTATGGCCGAACAGTACGTCGAACTGCTGGAGGTCGTACACGAGCAGATCCGGCGGACCTGCAATGACCGCAAGGTGGGCGACTTCTACTGGAATCCCGAATACCAGCAACTGATCATCCTGGACTGGAACGTTACCCACCCCCGCCCACCCGTTGATCCAACATCGCCCCTGACTCCTGAACAGGATCAGCAGAAGCAGGATGATCGCCGCCGGGTTCAGACCGATATCGCGAACTTTGCGGGTATCTGGTACGAACTCGTGACAAGTGAAGATTCAAGAGAAGTGCCAGGGATGGACGACCCATCGCCCCCATCCTGGGCCGGGTTGGCGAGAGGAACCCGCCGCCTGATCTGGCAGGCGCTCGAGGGCGCGGGACCCCGGCGCTACACCACGGCAACCGTGTGGCTGGAAGACATCCGGTGGTTTCGCGAGGTGTTCAGAGTTGGGACAACTGACCCACAAGACCTGCTTACCAGAGCGGAACGCCTGCGTGACAATCCGGGGCAGGAGCCTGCCACGGAAGACCGGATCGAAGATATTCTTGACCTGATTGAACACCGCGCCTCCTGGCTCAAAAACAACGATGAGCGGTTCGGGCAGTTGCAAGCGTGGCTGCGAGAACCGGCTCAGGCGGCAGCGCGGGCCATTCAAGAAGCCAGGGAGGCTATTGGTCAAGGCAAGGAGGCAAACGCCATTGCTTCCCTGGGTGCAGCGCTTACACGGGAACGCCTGGATGCGGAAACCAGGCTGCGTCTGCGCCGCTGGCTCCTCCTGGCTCAGGCTATGAAACAAGCAGCAGATCAGCACATTTCTATGCGCGACGTTCGCGACAACCTGATAGCCATCCTGGATGACTTTGAAAAGGGAGATTGGCAAGCAGCAGAACAGAAAGTGCCGGCGAGGCTTCAAGATCCAGACACGTACCAGACCTCGTACAGTAAGAGGTATCTCCAGATTCTTCAAACTGAACTGAAGATTCGCCAGAAGGTTCGCCAGGCAGAACGCATCTTTAGGAATAATGAGCAACTATCCGGGAGTGGAAACGACCGTTTCCAGCGGTTGCAGCAGGGACGAGACAGTGCTCAAGAGGCTATTACCGAAGTGGAGAACCAGTTAGCTCTGCTGCACACCACGCCTGAATATCAAAAGGCGCTGGAAGATACGCTGCTGCCCAACATGCACGAACGGCTTGCATCGCTGCAACAAGCGCTGGAGGTGGAGCGGCAGCGCGAGGCAGAACGAAGCAAGTGGCGGGAGAGAACCAGCCGCATCAATAGAATACTGAGTGAGAAAGAACTCCCTATTTCAGAGCGGGCCGAACGGCTGAAAAATGCGCTGCATTTCCTGGAGGAAGAAAAAAAACCACCGCAGGATGCTGAGTTTGAACGTGAACATCAGGCGTTTGAACACCTGCTCAGGCTTGTCGAGGTAGTTGCCCCTCGGAAACACCGGATGGTCTTGTACTGGCTTGGCAAGATGGAGGAGCATTTTCAAGGCTGGGAACTGCTCGAACCGGTGAAAAGCTGGTGCCTTCCGCCCACCATCGGGTACATCCGGCAGCTACTTACCAACACACCCAGATGGCCGCAGGAGGTAGACGAAGGAATTGATCTCCTCAACCTGCTCGAACTAGTGGTGGATGAAGACCGCAATCTCTGGCTTGCTGAATGGAAGGATCAGGACAAATGGAAGGAATTCCTTGATAAGCGGCAAAAAAGACAGCAAGAACTACGTGGCCGGTGTGGTGGTGGCAACGTGCTAAAAGATCTGGATAATCACAACTACGACGAGGCCCTGCGTGAGGCTCTGAAAGAAGGAATCGAGTTGTTCGATTGGAGCAGGGATGAGGATCGGAGCGTTGGTCGCCTGCTTGTTCAACGCGAGACCGAGCGCCTGCATCGTGGACTGGCGACTCTGACCGGGGGTGATCTGGCCGAGGTGCAGCAGGGAGTAATCACGGCACAGGGAACTCTGGAAGGGATCAATACGAGTCTCAGCGAGCTTCAAACAAAGATAGAAGAACTCAACCAGCAGGTATCGGGGCAAGGGGACTTTCAGCAACGTCTGGTTGAGGCCGCAGTGGGGCGTCTGGAAGCGCCAGGGAGCCAGATTCAGCGGAAAGTTGAGGAACAGGTACTCCAGGGACTTCCTTTACAGGTTTTACCCGCTATCGAAAAAGAGAGCAAGCGCCTGCAAGAGGAGCTGAAAACCTATGTCAGAAGCTCCATTCAGGAGGAGATCCAGAGACAGCAAAACCCATGGGCACCGATTGCCCAGGACCTTCAAAGGCAGACAACACCGGATCCCTCTGGTTCGTCAACTCCGCCGGAGTTGCCCTCCCTGATGGGCCGGTTTTCCGCTGCGCTGGTTGCTGCTGGCGACCCACCTGAGCTGCACAGAACGAGTCTCCAACAATCTCTGGGGAACATCTACGAGAACCAGAAGGAGAAGGCAGCCGCACCAGGTACTGATACCACATCGTTCCAGAACCTGGTCTGGTCAGGGTTGTGGTGTTTTCGAGTACGTGAATCCTCCCAAGGCCATCACGAAAACCCCCAGGAAGCGCAGAAGAAGGTCAAGAACGTTGCCAGACTGCTGAAGCTGAAAAAGAGGGATTTCCAGAGACTTGACTCACACTTCCAGGAACTGGTTAACTGTACCAGGCGTGACCCGCGAGGACTTGCCGAGGACGTTGCGCAAGAGGTGGCCCGCCCTGGCAGTTCCTGGCTGTCCTGGCTGTTCTGGCTACTCCGGTTGGTGATGGTGCTTTCGATGGCGGGAATCGGCATCCTGGGGTTTGGGGTGCTCATAACACCTTCTCACATGGTTCTGGACATCGGGAAGAGCACCCTGCCTGCCGATGGGCAATCTACCACCACCATCACCGCAACGACCTATAACCTCTTTGGCAACCGGCTCCCTTCCAATTCAGAGGTAACGTTCGCTCTTCGGGGGCCGACCGGAACTGAGGAGGACGGAAACCTGGACGATTCCTCGCCAGGAACAGCACGCTTCCAAGCTGGGACCCGGCCCGGCCAGGTTGAGGTCATTGCCCGGGCCAGCAACCGCCTGAGCCGCAACGTCGTGCTCACCCTGCTTCCCCCGGACCTGCGTGTCAGCATTGAGGCAACAACGCCTCGGTCACAGTCTTTTGTGTTGCCTGGCGAGGTGGTCGGGTTCTCCCCCATGGTCCAGACTGAAAGCACGTTCCTCACCAGGAGCGTGCAGCTTCGGTGCTCCATCCCCAGGGGGACCCAACTCCATGCTTCTTCCCATGAAAATGACGTTCGTTCTGGGGAAGATTGGATTGAATGGGGGCTGGGGACCCTGGGAGGCAACCAGGAGGTCCAGCGCGATTTTTCCGTAGAGATTCCTGCCTCCACTCAACCAATCTCCTCCACGGAGCTTACCCACGTGACCTGCGAGGCGCGTGATGCCAATGGGAGAATCTATCCTGTTCAACGCAACCTGAACCTGGCAATGGTTCCTCCGGTTCCATCTGCTATTACTTTGACCATCTTGCCAGCTTCTTCCGTCCAGGCGAATGGAACCAATCAGATAAACGTGAAAGCGACCGTCCAGGACCAGGCCGGAAAGCCAGTACCTGACGGTACTGAGGTGACATTTACCCTCGTTCCTCAACCACGAGGGGTGGAACCATTCTCTGGTACCCTTTCCATTACCAATGTTATTCCATTGACGCCTACGTTCGTCTTGAGCCAGACGACCATCATCGCTCAGATTGAACTGGTGTCTGATACTCGGAAAATCAAGACCGGGGAAGGAAGTGCCGTATGGGAGATGACGGTTGGGACCATTCCGGCTGCCATCCAGGTCACAGCGTCGGTTGAGGGGGAGAAAGGTCCTCTGTCAGCAACCGAGCAACTCGAACAACAGCCGTGCGGCAACGCAGCGGTTGCCGAGGGTGGGGCAAACGTACGAAGCTCCCCAGAGGGCGCGAGAGACGAAAATATCATCACGAGTTTGCCAGGAGGAGCGCGAGTTGATTTTCTCTGTGAATATCCAGCGGATCAGCCGGGATGGGCACGCGTGCTGCTGGTAACCGGACCGGGGACGGTATTGGAGGGGTGGGTGAGCGATGAGTTGTTAATTCCTAACCCTTAGTGACTTTTGCCGCTTGTTCTGCATCTGAATGGAGAGACTTTGAGAGCATGTCTCTCATTTCTCAGCCATGGTATATTCCCTCCAGGCGATAGGGTAGCATGGGCAAAACGGTAGAAAAGGAGGGAGTGATGTTCCTGGCGTAGAAGGCACGACGACGCGCTATACGCAGGACCTGGCCGCGCCGCTGAGCCGGGTGCTTCAGGCAACGGAAGGAGTCTCGATGACCCACTCCCTCTATGGGTTGGCGCGGCTCCTCAGATTCCCCCCCTCACCGCTGCCATTTCCACGCTTGCTGCTCCTCCCTGATATGCTCACACCAGTTCCAACCGATCCCCGATGTTGACTTCGAGGGTCCATGAGAAAGCCTTGCTACCTTCTGAAGATGGACGGAACTGGTATAATAGGGGAAAGCAAAGCCTTTCTCCACAGTGCATCGTATCAATATCCATAGGCGGTCATCATGACTATGGACCAGAGACAAGAGAGAATTGAGAGGAACAGGTCTTATGCAACAAGGAATCTCCCTGGCAATGATGATAAGGATGATAAGGACCGTTGGTATCATAGGACTGCTGCTGATGATGGTTTCCTGTCGCCCCGTGCAGGGGCAATCCCCACCCCATACCACCTCGCGCTATGCCCCCGACCTGGACGCCCTCCTGCTGGAACATGGCTATCAGAAGAACATCATTGACATTCGCGGGGTTCGCGGCCTGCGGGCCAGCCAGACCAGCTACACCACGAGCATCTGGTCACGCGACCTGGACTACGCCATCAGCGGCTACAGTCTCGTGCTCGATGACATGAGCGTGTTTCGCGAGAGCATCGGGCTTTTCCTGGCCCGCACCGACGAAGCAGGGGTGGTACCGGAAGCCATCCATAGCAACTGGCCCGAAGCACAGGATTACGAAAACCGCCAGAGTTGGGACAGCATGCCCAACCTCATCCACGCCGTATACGTCTATGTTGCGAAAACCGGCGACCGCGACTTCTACCGCACCCACCGCGACACGCTCCAGCGGGTGGGGATGTGGATAGCCAACCTGGACCAGGATGGTGACGGCCTTCCAGACAACGACATCTTCCCATATGGCTACTACGATTCGGTCACCAATGGCGTGATGCACACCTATGCCCTGGCAAAGTTCTATGCCGCGTTTCACGAACTGGCCGACCTGGAACGGGCTATCGGGCAGGATGGGGCCGGGTGGGAAGGCCGGGCCGCGAAGCTGAGAGAGGGCTTCCACCGTCCCTTCAACGAAGGAGGATACTGGCCCGACGACCAGGACTGGCCCATCGCCTGGCGCAAAGCCGATGGGCGCGTGGTCCGCGTGCTCGAAACCTTCGGGGTCTTTGCCGCGCTCCAGAGCGGCCTGATTGCCCCGCTGGATGGGGCGCACTACCAGAACCTCGTTCGGGTGCTAGACACCCGCTTCTCCGACCTGACCGCGGGTCCATCCCCCATGAAGCTCACCCTGGGAGGCTACGAACCAGACGTGCGGCGCGAGGTTGACCCGCCGGTGCCACTCTGGATGCTCGACGCCAGTGCCCCCTGGATTGTCGGATTGGCCGCGCCGGGGTATGCGAGGGCCGGCTCCCCCGACCATGCCAGAACCCTGCTGCAAGCCTACGGAGAGATGGCCCGCATGACGGACCCGCCGGTGATTGAATTTGCTGCCGCGGCGGATGCCCGCTATGGCCCCGGCAACAGCGGCGACGGGGGGCGCACCTGGGACAGCGCCGCGTGGTTTCTGGCACTCTACGGCGGCCACTACGGGTTGACGATGACCCCCGCGGCGCTGGTGATAGCGCCCCACCCCTATGAATATCGGTTGGGCGATGGTGTTCAGCACCTTCGCTACCAGGGGAGCACCCTTCAACTCGACCTGGACGCCCGGCAGATGACCTACCGCGTCCAGGCCGACCGTCAAACCCCGGTCATCCTGCGCCCTATCGGAGGTGCGGAGAACCTGCGGGTTGACGGGGGCGAACCGGTGGCCGAGCAGGAGATGGTCCTTGAGCCGGGGCGGGTCTATGTCATCACCACCGGCGACCAGGTTCGGCAACCTTCGACCGAACACGACGCCCCCCCGTTCGATGGTTTTTTTGCCGTGGCCTCACTCTACGATGTCTGGTCCCGAACAGACCTGCCCATCGAGCGGGGTATCGCGGGAGCACAGAACCGTTCCTGGATGTGGGGAACGCAACCGCTCACCAGCGGGATGCACGAACCCTACGCAGAAGGAGAAAACGGCAGTCGGTTGGTGCAATACTTCGACAAGAGCCGCATGGAGGTGAACCACCCCGACGCCCCCCGCGACCAGTGGTATGTCACCAATGGGCGACTGGTTGCCGAAATGATTGAGGGAAAAATCCAGGTAGGAGACCAGGCGTTCATTGACCGTGAGCCGGCGGACCAGGCGGTTGCTGGCGACCCGGCGGAGGACAACCCGCAAGCCCCAACCTATCGTTCCTTTCGCCCGGTGGCCTACCCCACCAACCCCGCCCCCGCTCCCGACCGCCGCGGCGAAGTCGTGACGACCGTATTGACCAGGGATGGGCAGACGCGAGAAGACCCGGCCCTGGCAAGCTATCAGGTGACCCTGACCAACTATAACGACCAGACGGGCCACAACATTCCAGCGTTGTTCACCTCGTTTTTTGCCCAGCAGGGGGTGGTCTTTGAGCGTGGGGTGTTTGGGGAGGGAGCCGTGATGGACTGGATGTTCGTGCTCGGGTTGCCCATTAGCGAACCATACTGGGCGCGGGTCCGGGTCGGGGGGATTGAGAAGGACGTGCTCATGCAGGCATTCGAGCGCCGCATCCTGACCTATACCCCCGACAACGACCCGCCATGGCGCGTGGAGATGGGCAATGTTGGGCAACACTACCTGCGCTGGCGCTATTGATTTGATATCGGCGGAACGAGCGCGGAACGAGCGCGACCGGTGACGCGTGACGAACGAACGGCTAAGCAAGAACCACAGGAGGTGTGCGCATGACAGAATCTACCCTGACCCTGGAAGAGAGCCTTCCGACCACGGGGAGCAACGGCGAACCCGATGGGCGCTTTCGCTATGGCTGGCGCTATGTCTGCCGCCTCTCGAATGGCGTGGAGGAATGGGAGCGGGTGCCCCTGACCGAAGATGATGTGTTGCATCCCCAACTGGAGGATTACGTGTCTCAAAGCCATATTCACCACTGCATCTGCCACTACCTGTATACCGTGCTGCGGTCGCGTCTGAAACGCATCCCTGGCGGCCTGGTGTTGCACGATGTGCTGATTGACTGGGGGGTGCCGGGTCTCAAAGGGCATGCTCCTGACCTGGCAGTGTTTGCGGAAGTGTGGGAGCCACCCCAGGAAGGCAGCTTTGACCTGAAGCAAAGCGGGGGGCGTGTGCTGCTGGTGATGGAAGTAACCTCGCCCTCGACGCGCCACCTGGATGTGGCGTCGAAGCGACCGGGAGCCAGGACCAAGTTTCGGCACTACGCCCAAGCGAAGATACCGCTGTACATCGTGGTGGATGCAGCCCGCCGTGTCGGTGGGCAGGCTCCGCCCATCTTCGGCTATGCCCTGACGGAAGATGGCTACCAACCGCTGCCCCTGAATGAAGCGGGACGGTTGTGGGTGGAGCCGGTGGGGCTGTGGTTGGGGCCGAGCGGGAGCGAGGTGGTGTGGTTCGACGAAGACGGAACGGAAATCTGGGAATACGAGCAGGAGCAGGAAACCCGCCTGGAGGCGGAGGCACGGCTCCGGGAGGAGCAGGCAGCGCGTCTGGCAGCAGAAGCGCGAGCGTGGGAGGAGCAGAAAGCTCACCTGGCCGAGCAGGTGGCGCGTCTGATGGCGGAAGCACGGGCGCAGGAGGAGCAGGCAG
>JAAUSY010000006.1 GCA_012032475.1 Chloroflexaceae bacterium | reverse complement strand
GGGGGCCGGGGGAGCAGGGAAGCACTCCGGGCGCATCTTCTGAAGGCGCTGACGGAGTTCTGTCAATTTACTCCGATTTTCGCAATACTCTATGAGACGGAGGACCCGGGTCCTCCGTCCCATCTCCAGCGAAAATCCTTTATAGACCTCACGGAAGTAGTAAAAACAGAACTCGTTCAAGTCTTCATCATTGAAGGTATCGGTCAGGATTCGTCCGAGAAGCAGGATCTCAGGCTCGTCGGTCGTCATTCCATCGTTCTCCCGCGCTCACTCCCCCGCAGGGTGCTCCTTCTCCCCCCCATTATACCAGCGAGGCGCGGGAGGGGACAAGTGTGGGGGGGAGCGTGCCCTCACTGGCTCCCCACGAGCGTATACGCTATCGAGCGCGGGTCGGGCATACGCTTTGACGCGTCGAGGATCTCGATACCCACGATATGGCCGTTCCGGTCATAGTCAATGATGATCCCCGGCAGGTCCTCGTTGCTCTCTTCAATGGAGGCGTCGTTCAGCAGAATACGCACGATATCCACCTCGATATCAATCATAGGTTACTTTCATCACGTCCTCCAATTCGGGTCATCTCCTGTTGGGCGTGTCGAGTCAGGCGAAATCGCACAGGTTCAAGTCCGCTCCTGCGGCTCTGCTCCCACCCCGGCGGCTACCCCGGCGGCAGGTCCAGTTGATCATCCATCAGGATATCAGCAGACACCTGGAAGAACTGCGCCACCTTCAAGATAAATTCTGCTCGTGGTTTCTTCTTTCCCGTCTCAATTACGCTGAGGTAGCTGCTCGATGCTGCATCATACCCAAGCGCCCTGGCAAGTTCTGTCAGGGTCATCTTTCGCCGCTTCCGCAAATCCCTCACCTTCTCACCAAACCTCTGCATGGTCCCATGTTACCTTGACTTTTTTCCAGGATGTGGTAATATTTAGCCAGTTAGATATGTAGCCATTCGGATAAATCCACAGGAGCAGCACCGGTCGTGCGCCCCCGGTGCTGCTATTCTACCACGGGGACCGGGCGCAGGGAACGACGACGAAAAAAGGAGCGGACTCTATGGAAAACCAACCCACCCGGATGAGCACCTACCCCCTGGACGAACTGCTGCGGATGTGGAGGGGCGGCAAGCTCACCCCGGACCAGGCTATCGGCCAGTTGATGCAGCACCTCGCGCTGCTGCGCGGCCAGTTGCAGGAATTTCGCCGCCACCTGGCCGAAGCCTCGTCGTGCCTGGTGGGGGACGACGAAGCCCCGGCCAGCAAACGGACGAAGCGGGCATGACCTGACCTGAGAGGGGTCAGGTCAGACCGTGCCCTACCAGAACCACGCCAGCCTGGACGCCAACCCGGTATACGTCTCCGGTGTGAGCGCCCGCAGCTCATCCCGGAGCGCCGGGTCAATATCCAGCGTATCAACAAAGGCCCGCAGTTCCTCCAGCGTCAGCGTGCGCCCGCGGGTCAGCCCCTTCAGCACCTCGTAGGGCTGCGGATACCCGGCCCGCCGCAGGATAATCTGAAACGCCTCGGCCAGTACCTCCGGGTGGTGTTGCAGGTCGCGGAGCAGCCGGTCGTGGTTGACCGACAGCTTGTGGATGCCCTTGTAGATGCGGCGGTAGGCCAGCAGGCTGTAGCCCCAGGCAACTCCCAGGTTGCGGAGGACCGTGCTATCGGAAAGATCGCGCTGGAGCCGCGAGACCGGCAGTTTGCGGCTCATAAACTCCAGCAGGGCATTTGCCAACCCCAGGTTCCCTTCGCCGTTCTCAAAAGCAATCGGGTTGATTTTGTGGGGCATCGTAGACGACCCGACCTCCCCTTCCGTCGGAACCTGAACGAAATATTCATCGCTGATGTAGCGCCAGAAATCCTGGCAGATATCCAGCAACACGGTGTTCAGGCGTTTGAGCGCATCACACACCATTGCCAGCGTGTCGTGGGGTTCTATCTGGGTGGTGAGCATCAACGGCTTCAGGCCGAGCGACCGCACAAACGCGCCGCTGATGGCCGTCCAGTCCGTGTGGGGGTAGGCCGCAACATGGGCAGCGAAGGAGCCACTGGCCCCATTGAGCTTTCCCGTTATCTCGATGTCCCCAAGGTCTTTCATGGTGCGGGTCAGACGAAACACAAACACATTCAGTTCTTTGCCCATGGTCGTTGGGGTGGCAGGCTGCCCGTGCGTACGCGCCAGCATCGGTGTTTCGGCCTCGGCGCGAGACCACGCCCGCAAATCCATCAGAATCTTCTTCACGGTCGGGAGGAGCACCTGGTCGCGGGAATCACGGATAATCAGGCCATAGGCCAGGTTATTCACATCTTCCGACGTGAGCGCAAAATGGACCGCCTCAACCCACGGCTCCATCCCCATCGTCGTGAGCCGTTCGCGCAGCCAGTATTCCACGGCCTTGACATCGTGGTTGACCCGGCGGTCCCAGGCGGCAATCTCCTGGGCATCCTGCGGGCCAAACTTGAGGTAGAGCGTGCGCAACATCTCCCGCTGGTGCTCGTCGAAGGCGGGGACGAAGCTGAGGCTGCGCAGACGCGTCAGGAACAACAGGTATTCGACCTCGACCTGAACCCGGTAGCGGAAAAGCGCCGCCTCGCTAAAGAACGGCTCCAGCGGCGCGACATCTTCCCGGTAGCGCCCGTCGAGCGGAGAGAGCGTGGTCAGGGGCAGGTCCTTCGCCCTTTCTGAAAACCATGATTCCATAGAACACCATTCCTTGCACTATTGTGAGTGACCCGTTTCACTTTCGCCCAGGAACTTGACGATATCCTGGTCGTTGAGACTGATGGTCTGGACATCCTGCGCAATGCGCCGGATGAGGCCCGAAAGCACCTGCCCCGGCCCCAACTCGATGAACGTTTCGACGCCGGCATTCACGGCGGTCTGCACCGACTTCGTCCACTGGACGGGGAGCGTCAGTTGCTCGGTCATTTCCTGGCGCATCTCATCCACGGTCGTCATCATCTGCGCCGTGATATTCGAAAGGAGCGGCACCTCTGGCGGGTGGAGGCAGAGGTCGCGCACTCTGGCCTGAAAATGTTCGGCGGCCTGCTGCATCAGCGGCGAATGGGACGCAACGCTGATGGCAAGCTGCCGAACCACTTTGGCCCCGCGCTCCCTGGCAAGCTCCATGGCCCGCTTCAGCGCGGCCAGTTCGCCGCTCAAGACCATCTGCAACTGCGAATTGTCATTTGCCAGCGTCACAATGCCCTCCGACTGCGCTTCCTGGCATATCTGCAACAGCGCTTCCTGTTCCAGCCCCACAATCGCGGCCATCCCGCCAGAACGATCCTGGCTGCATTCCTTCATGAGCCGACCGCGCTCGCGCACGAGCAAGAGCGCGTCTTCGAACTTCAGGACCCCAGCGGCCACCAGCGCGGTGAACTCCCCCAGGCTGTGGCCGGCCACCAGCGCGGGCTTCACCCCCGTTCCGAAGGCGTTTTGCCAGTGCTTCCTGAGCAGTTCGAGGCAGGCGACGCTGACCGTCAGGATTGCCGGCTGGGCATTGATGGTGTCGTCGAGCAGTTCTTTGGGGCCATGGAAACAGAGCGAAGAAAGCTGAAACCCAAGCACCTCATCGGCGCAATTGAAGATAGCCTGGGCCGAGGCAAACGTATCGTAGAGCTGCTTGCCCATCCCGACATACTGCGGTCCCTGCCCTGGAAAGACAAATGCCATGCCTCCCTTGATAAGATGTAGAATATCCACGTGAACGTCTTCTCCTTCTCACTCATAGTTTGTTTGATTGAATTGATAAGATCAGGAAATCCGGAGCGCCCCGGACGCGCTGGACGCGCTATCCACCTGGAGCGTCATACCGAGAGATAGCGTGGGATGGGAACGGACGGGATGGATGAAGGGGACTCACCTGACGGAAGCAGGTCCCCGGACATTCCGCGGAAGCCGCACCGTGAACACCGACCCCCGCCCCACCACACTCTCAACCGTGACATCGCCCCCCATCATCCGACAGAACTGACGACTGATCGCTAACCCCAGACCGGTGCCGCCATATTTGCGGGTGGTCGTGTTATCGCCCTGGGCAAATGGCTCAAACAGGTGCGCCACCTGCTCCGGGGTTATTCCAATGCCGTTGTCGTTCACTCGAAACACCATCCATTCGCCAGGCTTCATCTCCCCACCAGACGCGGTTTCGGCTTCTCCCCGGTCTTCCGGGTCTCTCACCTGGTCTCCCTCCCCGTACGTCTCGCCCATCACCCGCAGCGTAATGATACCATGATCGGTAAACTTTGCTGCATTGCTCAGCAGGTTGAGGAGAATCTGGCGGACCCTGGTCATGTCCGCGTTCATGGTCATCGGGGCAAGCCGATATTCAACCTTGAGCGTGTTGTGGTTCTGGTGTATCAGGGGATGCACCGTGGTGATCACTTCGTTGAGCAGCGCCTTGATGGAAAAGGTTTCCAGGTGCAGTTCCATCCGACCAGCTTCAATCTTGGAGATATCCAGAATGTCGCTGATCAGCGACAGCAGGTGGTGCCCCGCCGCGTGAATCTTCTCCAGGTCGGTCGCCAGATCGGTATCGCCCCACTCCTGGGCCTCTTCCTGGAGCATCTCACTGTAGCCAATAATCGCGTTCAGGGGGGTGCGCAGTTCGTGGCTCATATTCGCCAGGAAGGTGCTCTTGGCCTGGTTGGCCTGTTCTGCGGCTTCTTTGGCCCGGTGGAGTTCAACCTCGGTTCGTTTGCGTTCGGTGATATCGGTGGTGATGCCACCAATGGCGAAGATAGTCCCCTCGTCGTTAAAGAGGGGGAACTTGACCGTCAGGTAGGTGTGGACTCCGTCCTCCTGCGAACTGATAGTCTCAACTTCCAGGGGCTTTTTCGTTTTGAGGATATGCTCATCGGTCGCACGAATCTGGTTGGCCTTCTCCCTGGAGTAGAAGTCGTAGTCGGTTTTGCCGATGATATCATCTATTGCCAGGTGCGCCAGGGCCCCAAACTTCCGGTTGGTCAGGATAGTCCGTCCTTCCAGGTCTTTGGCAAACATAATCGTGGGGGAATTGTCAAGAAACCCCTGGAGCAGGGCGCGGTTCTGGAAAAGGTCCCTGGTGGTCCGGGCGTGCTCCGCGAGCGTCTGCCGGAGCTGCTCGTTATCCATCAGCAGGTTCCGGTCGTGTTCCTGGGTTTTCTCCTCCAACGTTTGGCCGGGTTCGGGGCAGCCTGCCCCGGCCCGCCGCCCCGGTCTCGAAAGAACGGAATGGCTTCCCAGAGAGGGGAAAACCCGGTTCCGGACCCGTCGTATGGCCTGTTTCGCGTTTTTCATGAGATGACTGAAGATGACCAGGTTCATTCGTCTCACCGCTTCATGCCACCTGATTACGAGAATGATAATGATTGGTACGATGATGTTATGTTGTGATATGATATGGTCGCTGCTGCCTGATATCCCCCTTCATGATACACGATATGTGGCCCGGAAATTGCGGAGACCAGAACGACCGGAAATTAAGATAGATTTTACTTGATAAACGTGGTAGAATAGAATCAGTGGTTTTTGATAACCTCCTGGCAAACTCCTCCCCTCCCCTTCCCGGTGCCCATAGGGAAGGGGAACCATTTTTCTCTGGCAGACCGGGGGGCGCACCCGTTGCGCCTTTATCTGGTATCATTGGTATCATAGGTGATAAGCGCGATGAACCTGATCTCACCATGAACCCGGTACTCCCAGACCGATACCCCATTCCTGCCGCGGCGGCCCGTGCCGAAATTCGGGTGGTCAACTCGCGTTTCATCGGGATTGCCGACTATACCCCCTCGGCTGATGCCGCGAAGGCCCTGATTGCCAGGGTGCGTGCTGAATACCCCGATGCGACCCATCACGTCTATGCCTACCTGGTTGGCTATGGGGCCAGCGTGACGGCGGGGATGAGCGATGATGGCGAGCCTTCGGGCACAGCCGGGCGGCCGGTGCTTGCCGTATTGCGAGGGAGCAACCTGGGAGATGTTACGGTGGTGGTGACGCGCTACTTTGGTGGGACGCTTCTCGGAACGGGCGGGTTGGTGCGGGCCTACAGCGATGTGACCAGGGCCGTTCTGGAAATCCTCCCCCGAACTGAGCGGGTCGAGCAGTGTACGATGCTGGTGGAGATAGATTACGCGGCCTATACGGCGGTCCGTCAGCTTCTCGACACCCTCGACGCCGAGGTGACCAGCGAGGATTTCGCTACCAGGGTGACATTGGAGGTAACCCTACCGGTCATTCACCGCGAAACGTGTGCGGCGAGGCTGGCCGAACTCACCGCAGGCCAGGCCGAAATGGTCACCGAAGCCGGGTGAAACGGTGGGGGTTCGAATCCCGCGTTGTTCGTCGCTGGCATCAGGGCATCAGGGCATCAGGGCATCAGGGCATCACGGACCACGGACGGGGTCCCTTGCCTGAAACACCTGCCTGTGCTATCATTGGCCTGGGTTTCCCAACTGGAACCCGAAAACCCATCGTGGCAGACGGGAGGTTCTCAGGGGGTCGGGAGATGCCCCCTTTCTCCAAACGTTTGGCAGGATACGAACAATGCTAGAGTTTAGAGGTAAAGGAATGGTATGAAGCTGCATGAATATCAGGCACGGGAGTTGCTCGCGCAGTATGGGATTCCAGTGACCGGTGGGGGAGTGGCGACCACCCCCGAAGAAGCCCGCCGTATCTCCGAAGCAATAGGCGCGAAGGTCGTGGTCAAGGCACAGGTTTTTGTGGGCGGGCGCGGCAAGGCCGGCGGGGTCAAGCTGGCCGAAGCTCCCGCAGAGGCCGAGCAGGCTGCCCGCCAGATTCTCGGTATGAACATAAAGGGTCTCACCGTCGAAAAGGTCCTGGTTGCCGAGGCGGTGGCCTATCAGAAGGAAATCTACCTTGGCGCGGTCCTCGACCGTGACACCCAGAGCATCGTCATGATTGCCTCCGCCGAAGGGGGGGTCGAAATTGAAGAGGTGGCCGCAACCAACCCGAAAGCCATCGTCAAAATTCCCGCAGACCCTCGCCTTGGCCTGCTGGACTACCAGGCCCGCGAACTGGCCTTTGCCATCGGATTGACCGATGGCAAGCAGGCGCGCCAGTTTGCCCAGATAGCCAGTGCGCTCCACCGGGCGTTTGTCGAGAAGGATGCTTCGCTGGTTGAGATCAACCCGCTGGTTATCCGCGATGATGGCAGCCTGCAAGCCCTCGACTCCAAAGTCCTGATAGATGATAGTGCGCTGTTCCGCCACCCCGAACTCGTGGCTATTCGTGACACCTCCGACGAACCAGAGGCCGAACAAAAGGCTCGCGAAGCTGATATCACCTATATCAAGCTCGATGGGAACATCGGTTGTATGGTGAACGGCGCGGGGTTGGCAATGGCAACCATGGACGTGGTGAAGCTCTATGGCGGCGAGCCGGCCAACTTCCTCGATATTGGCGGCGGGGCTGGCAAAGAAAAGGTCCGCGTTGCGCTGCAAATCATCCTTTCGGACCCGAACGTCAAGGCTATTCTGCTCAATATCTTTGGGGGTATCACACGGGTAGACGAGGTTGCCAGAGGGGTTATCTCCGCGCTGGAAGAAGTGCGGACCAACATTCCCATCATTGCCCGTCTGGTGGGCACCAACCAGGAAGCCGGGCTGGCGCTGCTCGAAAACTCGCCGCTCATCTCGGCAACCACCCTGGCCGAAGGCGCACAGAAAGCCGTTGCTGCGTCCCAGGGAACCCTGCCGGCCTGACGAGGATGTGACATGAACTGTGCCTTTATCACCGGCATCACCGGGCAGGATGGGAGCTACCTGGCGGAGTTTCTCCTCGACCAGGGCTACGAGGTGGTTGGGATGGTGCGCCGTTCCAGCACCGTCAATTTCGAGCGCATCAATCACATTCAAGACCGGGTGACCCTGGTGAGTGGCGATCTGCTTGATGAGGTCTCGCTCATCAGCATTCTCCGGGAATATCGTCCGCAAGAGGTGTATAACCTCGCGGCTCAGTCGTTCGTCCAGACTTCGTGGGTGCAGCCGGTGTTCACCGGGGAGGTGACGGCCCTGGGCGTGACGCGCCTGCTGGATGCTATTCGCACGGTTGACCCGACGATTCGGTTCTATCAGGCATCGAGCAGCGAAATGTTTGGGAAGGTGCTTGAAGTCCCACAGACCGAGACCACCCCCTTCTACCCCCGCAGTCCCTACGGGGTAGCAAAGGTGTATGGGCACTGGATTACGGTCAACTACCGCGAGAGTTATGGCCTGCATGCCACCAGCGGCATTCTCTTTAACCACGAAAGCCCCCGGCGTGGCTTCGAGTTTGTCACGCGAAAGATTAGCTCCCATGCGGCGCGTATCAAACTTGGGCTGGCCCACGAACTGCGCCTGGGCAACCTGGAATCCCGGCGCGATTGGGGCTACGCGCCGGACTATGTGCGGGCGATGTGGCTGATGCTCCAGCAGGAAGCGCCCGGCGACTATGTCGTCGCGACCGGGGAAACCCACTCGGTCCGCGATTTCGTTGAACTGGCGTTCGACCACGTTGGCCTGGACTACCGCCAGTTTGTCGTTCAGGATGAGCGCTTTATGCGTCCGGCGGAGGTTGACTTGCTGGTTGGGGATTGCCGCAAGGCCCGCGACGCGCTGGGGTGGCAGCCGGAGGTCACCTTTGAGGAACTGGTGCGACGGATGGTGGATGCTGACCTGCGGGGGTTTGGCGAGCGGGTCTGATACCCGTGATGAGGAGTGAGGTGTGACGCGTGGCGAATTATGGCGCAGCAGCAGAACCGCCTGCGGAATGAAAGTCGTCACCTGAGTCTGGAATCGCTCGTCACGCGTCACTGGTTGGTCAGTAGGAGGGAGGCATCTCGACCCCGATTTGCTTCAGTATCCCTGGGTATCCACCACCTGGCACCGGATCAACCCGCATCTCAATGATTTTGTCTCCTCTGAGCGTGAAGAAGGTCCTTTCTTCGGGTTGGACGATAGCCTTGCCGGTGGGGAGGATGGGCGGCATCCCTGGTACCGGGGCGACCAGGGTCCCCAGGTGGGTCGCCGTTACCCTGGACACGGCTTCAACGACGTTGCCTCGCTCTTCGATAATGCGCATATTGAACTTCCAATCTGGAAAAGCGGCCCAGCGGGCCTTGGTGTCTGCGACCACCCACCGTTTGTTCAAGGGCTGTGGGGCCGGTCCAACCACTTGAAAGTCGTCGGCCAGACATTCGTCCATAGCTTCGAAATCCTGGGTCTCCCAGGCCAGAATATATCTGCGAACTACGTCTGCTCCACTCATGGGTCTGTTCCTTTCTTTCTTCCTACTATACTATCTATAAACGATACTATCCGCCGTCCAGGCATCCGGCCATCGGTTGTTCCAGGTGGTTGTTCCAGGCGGGATCGGTTGCCGATTTCCTCCAGGCACCAGTGGTATAATACCTCAAAAGGCCGGAATTGGGGAGCGTGGTCTTTGCGATAGGATGGGATCGTTCTGGGGATGCAACATTGAGGCGCAGGTGAGCGTCCTAAGAGGGAGCAAGTTCCCTAAGTTGGCTTGCGAAGACGGACGGAGACAAAACCTAGCGCTGGCGAATCTCTCGACGAACGCCAGAGGGAGTTCGCCAGCATGATTCTGAGGAAACCTATGTATAACAACCGTGGTCATTTCAGTACGCGGACGGCCAGTCCGAATGGGAGCAAGAAACAGGCCCCTGGATATATGAGTGTCGCCGGTTTTCGGGTCAAGTCGCTCTATTTCTCTATTGGCGCGGTGCTGGCGGTGCTGGTGGTGGGCTGGTTTCTCTGGCGCTTGCTGAACACGGCTATCACGACGCATTTTGTGATGGTCGCCGGGGTGCTGCTCCTGGTCGCGAATATCCGCGAATTCCTGAGCCGTTCGACCCTCTATGTTCAGCCAGACCACAGTATAACCCTGATGAACAGCCTGGTCGGGGGGGCGCTGGTTTGCACCTGGCTGGCATCCATTCTCACCTCGCTGTTCTGGCTCCCAGCGGTTCTCCTGCTCGGAGGGGCGGTGCCGCTCGTGGTGTCACGGGCCGCGGCCTATTCGGTGTATGTTCAGACTGCCAGGCGCGTTGGGAGCGGGGTACGCCGTTCGGTCGGGCGGTTCTAGCCAGACCAGGGCGGTGTTAAAAACCATTCCCCCACTCCATAGCGAACCATTGACAAACATCGGTTTTTCTGGTACCCTTGTGCCAATCACCCAGACCAGCAAACGTTTTGCGATGCTGGGTGCCATGATCTGGCTCACCCAGCGATGGTGGGTCGTCGTCAGCGAGAGTATTCCCTTTCGCCCGCGTTGCCCGCAGTGCAACGCCCGCCCAGATACCCGCCACGGGTCAATCGGGCGCAGGTCATCACCCGCCCGCGGCGGGGAAACGTCAAAACTATATGGGAAATGTAAGATTTCGCGATGGTTTTGGTAACTGTCGTGACCGGTCGGGGGCCACGAGTGGATACGAATGCGCCGGGGGGCCTGGTATCATCGCGTCATTGCGCCAGGTCTCCTGTCTCCTCCCCACTAACCGAAGGCCCACGGGCCGGCTTGCGGTTTTCAGGCGTCGCGTCGGGAGGGTGTTTTTCCATCGCATTATCTATCGGCACAGTGGATGGATGGATTGTATAGACTGATAGACTTCGTAGTATTTCCGGGCCAGCACCGCGTGGGTATAGTTCGCCAGTACCCGTTCGCGTCCACGTATCCCCAACTCCCGGCCCATGCCGCGGTCATTTCTTAGCCGCTCCAGCGCTTCCCGTAGGGCGACCACGTTGCCTTCGGGAAAGACCAACCCGGCATCCCCTATGACATGGGGTATCTCGCCGGAGGACGACCCGACCACCGGCAAGCCACAGCTCATCGCCTCAACGATGACCCGCCCGAACTGTTCCTTCCAGGTCTTTGTCGTTCGCGAGGGCAGCACCAGCACATCGAACTGGCGCAGCACCGACGGAACATCGGTACTCCTGACCGGCGGGGAGATGCGCACGCGGTGGGCCACCCCCAACCGGCGGGCGTGTTGCTCAATCTGCGCCCGCCGGTTGCCGCTCCCGACCAGAGCGAGTTGTACCGACGGTGGCATCCCTGCCACGGCCTCCAGCAGGTCCAGCACGCCCTTGCACTCCAGCAAACGCCCCACATAGCCAACCACAAAGGGATGCTCAGAAGACCGGCCCCCCGGCCCGCACGCGGCGGGGCCGGGGCAAACAGGTCCGGGTCAACCCCGAACTGCGGCAGAACCACCAGCGGCCCGTGGTATCCGTGGCGGCGCAGGATAGCCGCGGCCTCCTGGTTTCCGGCGATGCCACAGGCGGCATGCCGAAACGTATAGCGCTCGAACCAGCCGAACGGGGGGGGGTAGCGGCGGTCTACATTGGCCCAGTTATAGAAACAGCAGGCCGCCCCTTCCGCCAACCCTGCTCGCAGCGCCAGGAACGTTGCCAGATTGAACGATTCTTCGTCAATGTGCAGGATGTCCGGGCGCTCGCGGTGCAGCACCCGCCGCAACCCGGTGAAGAAGTACAGGTGGTGCTGCCCATTGGCAACAATCGGCAGCACCTCCACCCGGCATCCCTGCAACGGGCGGTATTCCAGACGCGTTTCCCCCACGTTTGGCTCGCGCCACGAGGGCGGCACCACGGCAACCAGGTCCAGACCAGGCAAACGCGCCAGTTCTTCGAGCTTTGTCTGGTACGCCCCGGCCACCAGGGCCTTGGAAAGCATCACGACTTTCACGGCCTGCCCTGCTCAGCCGGCCCGCCGGGCAAAATCGTCCATAAACGCCGCCAACGCATTGCACCCTTCCTGGCTCATCGCGTTGTAGAGCGAAGCCCGCACCCCGCCAACCGAGCGGTGCCCCTTCAGCCCGACCATACCGGCGCTCGTGGCCTCACCGATAAACCGCTTCTCCAGGTCTTCGGAGGGCAGGCGGAACGTGATGTTCATGAGCGACCGGCTGTCTGCTGCAGCGTGGGGCAGGTAGAACCCGCCGCTCCGGTCTATCGCGCCATAGACCGCCTGCGCCTTCTGCTGGTTCCGTTCGGCAGCGGCTGCCAGACCGCCGCGCTCCTCAATATCCTTCAGGACCAGGTTCACCAGGTAGACCGCAAACACCGGCGGGGTGTGGTAGAGCGAATCGTTTTTGGCGTGCGTTGCATAGCGGAGGATGGCTGGCAGGGTTTTGGGGGCCTGGTCCATCCAGCTCTGGCGGATGACCACCAGGGTCACGCCGGCTGGCCCGATATTCTTCTGCGCCCCGGCATAGAGCAGCGCAAACTGGTTGGCATCGAACGGGCGCGACAGGATATCGCTGCTCATATCCGCGACCAGCGGCACCTCACCGAAGCGCGGAAAGACGGGCCACTGCGTGCCATAAATCGTATTGTTGGATGTCAGATGCACGTAGGACGGGGCATCGCTCAGCCGAATTTCATCGGGCGCGGGGATACGGCGATACTGCTCGTCTTTGGTCGTCGCCGCAAGGTGGACCTGCCCGATGCGTTGGGCTTCCTCGCTGGCCTTCTCTGCCCACGAACCCGTGATGAGGTAATCGGCGGTGGCCCCCGCAGACAGAAAGTTCATCGGCACCATGGCGAATTGCAGGCTGGCCCCCCCCTGCAAAAACAGCGCCCGGTAGTCATCGCCCACCCCAAGCAACCGCTTGACCCGTACTTCGGCCTCGCGGTTCAGCGCTTCGTATGCTTTCGAACGGTGGCTGGTTTCCAGCAACGACATCCCCGTCCCCTGGTAATCCAGCAACTCCTGCTGCGCCTGTTCGAGCACCGGCAGCGGCAGGGTTGCCGGGCCGGGGTTAAAGTTGTAGACACGATTCACCTGATGACACCTCCTCGTTCAACCTTTCTCTTCTTTCCTGCCCCTACATCTCCAGGTACTTCCGCTCCTCCAGGGCCGTACCGAGCATGGCAAAGAACGTGGTGACAGAGACCACACTCTCGTGCCGGTCCAGATAGCCGGCCACCAGACGCACCATACTGCGGGTGATATCAGGCTCGTGGCAGCCCGCTCCCTGGCGAAATTCGTAGCTTCGGTCACCAACGTAGACGTAGAAGGCCCCATCGCTATCGGTCTGGACCTTCATCTGGTCCTCTTCGAGCGGGGCCGGCGGCCCCGCTACCGAGACCGGTCGCCCTGGCGGCACTGGACCGGGTGGGTGCTTCTGCCCCGGCAGCCGCTTGCCACAGCGCAAACACTTCCCCGCTTCCCGCGCTGCCTCGTCAATCAATCCACCACATCGCTCACAGTGCTCCACGGGAATAAATCCTCCCTCCCTTCCGAGCTTTCGTCCGATACGGAATCTGCCATTGCCCCGCTTTCGGGTTTAGGTTCGGATTCGGGTCCAGCCTCCGGCGGAGCTTCTGGTTGGGGTCCGGCGGAGCCTTTTCCTGTTCGGGTTCCGTTCGGGGTTCCGGCGGAGCTTCTTCCGGTCGGGCTTCTGGTCGGGGTTCCGGCGGAGCCTCTTCCCGTTCGGCTTCTTCCGGAGCCGGGCGCTCCGTCGCGACCGGTTCAGATTCGCGCTTCTTCCCTGGTAACCGCTTGCCACACCGCTGACACCGCCTTGCATCCCTTGCCGCTTCGTCAATCACTGCCGCACATCGCTCACAATACTCCATGGGTACCATTCCTCCTGACTTTTCAACTTCGCGTCCTTTTCGTTAGCCTTCTTCTGCTGCCTTGAATCCCGCTCTTTGGTGCGTTCCATCGCAGAACGGCTTGTTTTCCGACCCGCCGCAGCGACACAGCGCACACCTACCCCCCTCGACCGATAGTTCCTTGCCGCTGGCAGTAACTATTTTGAATGGTCCCTCGACCAAGAGTGGACCATCATTCAGCACCTTTATCGTGGTAATATCTGCCATGTGTTCGGTCCCTTCCTTCCTCCACATTTCCGAGTCAACCCAGGCCAATATGAATATTGCTCATAGGGGTATGAACAGCTTCCCTATTCTATCACACCTCGTGCCCACCTGTTCCCGGCGGTGGCCGGGAATTGTGCTACAATAGGTCGGAACATTGGGTCATACCGGAGTATATTGACGCTCGTTGTCTCTGGTGCTACAATGCCCGATGCGTGTCAGTTGCTTTGAGCGACCATCGGAACAAGGCAAACCGGGTGTGCCAAACCGGGCATGGCAGCAGCAAAATCACAGGGTCCATGGTATGGGCATTCTCCAGCAAAAACACATCGTTCTGGGAGTCTGCGGCAGCATCGCCGCCTACAAGGTTGCGGAGCTGGCGCGGAACCTGGCGCTCGAAGGGGCGCTGGTAGATGTGGTGATGACGGAGGCAGCCCAACGGTTTGTCGGCGCTGCTACCTTCCAGGCGCTCACCGGTCGCCCGGTATTGAACGATATGTGGGACCTCCCGGAAGACGGAGTGGTCGGGCATGTGTCCCTGGGGACCGCGGCGGATATCATCGTCGTTGCCCCCGCCACCGCCCACACCCTGGCCCGCTTCGCGGCGGGTTTCTGCGATGACCTGCTCACGACCGCGGTGCTGGCAACCCGCGCCCCGGTGCTGTGCGTGCCGGCCATGAACGTGCAGATGTATGCCGCGGCAGCCACCCAGGAGAACATTGCAACCTTGCGGCGGCGCGGGTTCGTCGTGCTGGAGCCAGCAGAAGGACGGATGGCCGAACCGATGGTGGGGAAGGGACGGTTGCCAGAGATAGCCACCATTGAGGGCGAGATTCGGGTGCTGCTCGGACGACGCAACGGCCCGCTGCGTGGGCGACGAGTCGTCGTCACGGCTGGCGGCACCCACGAGCCGATTGACCCAGTGCGCTTTGTGGGGAACCGCTCGTCTGGCAGGATGGGCTATGCGCTGGCCGCAGCCGCACGAGACCGCGGAGCCGAGGTGACGCTCATTGCCCGTCCCACGCTGCTGGTTCCCCCCGCAGGAGTGACGATGGTGCCCGTTGAAACGGCCCTCCAGATGCACGAAGCGGTCTTGCAGGCCTGCGAACAGGCCGATATCCTGATCATGAACGCCGCCGTGGCAGACTTCCGCCCGGTTGAGGCCGCGACCCAGAAAATCAAGAAAGACGGCAAAGAAGAACTCATGCTTCGGCTCGTCTCGAACCCCGACATCCTGGGAGACCTGTCCCAGCGGCGAGACCTGTATAAGGTCGGGTTTGCCGCCGAAACGGAGGACCTCCTTGCCAATGCGCAATCCAAGCTCTCGCGCAAGGGTCTCGATATGATTGTGGTCAACGAAGCGGTTGCTACCATCGGGCAGGATGATATCCAGGCAACCATTGTGGAGGCTAGCGGGAGCGTGCTCCCACTCCCGCGCCAACCCAAGCAGCAAGCCGCCGAATCGCTTCTTGACGCCATGGTCCACCATTTGAACGAAACGCTGGATGCCGAACCTGAAACCAGCCAGTGAACATGAAATGAATGCATGACCTGATGTTGACCTATGACTCCGGAGAATCAGCAAAAGATGACAACTGTCAAGACCCCAACGAACCGGCCCACGCACGTTCCGGCTCAGTCCCGGCCCGTTGACCGCAGTGCCCCGACGCAGGTTGGTCAGATTATCCAGGGGTTGGGAAACAAGCTCACCGGGCGTTTCTCTCCCTCCCACGCCCACGCCCACACTCAGGACCAGACCCGTTCTCCCCTGCCCAGGCGCGGCCAGACGCCCCCTCCACGCGAGCACATTGCCAACCTGATACGCGCTCTGGGCGAGCCAGAACACCCGGACCACGCGAGTGCCCTGGATACGCTGGTCAAAATCGGCGCTCCTGCGGTGCCCCTGCTCAACGAAGCGCTGAACCCGGAGAACCCGTGGCTCACCTCCTACCGGGCCGCCGATGCGCTTGGGCAGATTGGCGACGGGCGAGCGACCGGGCCACTGATTCAGGCGCTCCGCCATTCGCACAGCAACGTTCGGTGGAGTGCGGTGCGTTCGCTGGCGCAGGTTGGCGACTTGCGGGCGCTCTTCGAGTTGCGGCGCGTGGCCCACGAAGACCACGGGCGGACGAGTTGGGGCGAATCCGTCGCCGGAGCTGCTCAGAGCGCTCTGGATCAGGTTCAGGCCCAGAGCGTCTGGAACCAGAGCCTGGAATTGATAAAAACGGCGGTCACCAGTGTGCTGATGATTCTGTCGCTCATTCTGGCCTTCAGCGTCGTCACGATGCTGCGCAATGAAATTGGACAGGTCGGCCAGGCCACCAGCACGGGGCCGGTGAATGTGCGCGTCTTTGCCCCGACCGGCGTGCCCGTTCCCATGGGAGGGCACACGCCCTCGCAACCGCCGGCGCCGGTCGCCTCAGCCGTCCCCACCTGGGAGCCACTTGCCTGGTCTTCTGGTACAACCACCCCCACCCCGATTTCGACCTCCACCTCGACGGTGGCCGAGCCAACTCCCAGAGCCACCAGCGCGGCGGGCGAGGTACTGAGCGGAGCCAATGTGCGCCCCTACCCTTCGGTCCGCAATGAGCCAGTGGGCATCGTCAGCCAGGGCGATGACATCGTCTTTCTGGGGGTTTCGCCCGACGGGATGTGGTATCACATTCGCCTGGGGTCACAATATTCCGACCGTTCATACATTGACAACCCGGACGGGAGCCAGACAGGGTGGGTCCACCGAGAACTGGTCTCCCAACCCGATGAGGAGGTGCCCGTTGAGAATGACAACGACAACGACGACAACGACGATGACGACGAAGAGCCAACCCCCAGAACGTTCGCTACCGTTGCGCCCCTTGCTCCCTGAGACCCTCCTCCATTCCTCTTCTCTGCTCAATGACCGGTGAGGAGCAGCAGTACCCCAGGGCAAGCGCCCGTCGAAACCCGACAGCCTCCGGGGTTTCCGCGTGCTGGTCGCTGGTTCGGGACGTTGCTGGCGCTTTCCTGGTCGGGGCGTTGCTGGTCATCGCCCTCTACCAGGTTCCTGCTCGCCATGAAGTCAATATTGGCGGCTACGACGCGGCCTACGTCCAGGGCTTCCACGACCCCCAGTCTGCCACCGCCCCCTACCCAGGCAAAGCCTATCTTGAAGGCTCCGACAGCAGGGCCCGCTGGAGCCGGGCAACGTCCTTCATCGTGTTTCCCCAAGCCGGGTTGCCCGCCCAGGTAACCCTGCGGCTGCGCGGTTGGCGAGCCAGCAGTGAACCAGCCTTCGCCTTGCCAGTTGTCACCGTGCTGGTGAACGGATGGCCCCAATCGCACCTCCTGGGAACCATCCAGACCCAGGGGGAGTGGGAAGAACACCGCTTCCTGCTCACTACGGAGGGCATCTTGAAGGCGAACGACGTGGTGATTGAACTCCGTTCGACCACGACCACCCTGCCCGGAGAAGACCGCACCGTCGGGGTGCTGCTGGACCGGGTCGTCTATGAGGTGGCAGCGGCTCCAGGCAAGCCGATCATCCCCTACCCAGCCCAGGTTGCCTACGGAGCCTTTGCCGCCGCGCTGTGGTGGCTCATCACCACGCCGGCGCACGGCTGCGCACCGGAGCCATCTTCCGCCGGCGGGCGCGGCTGGTCATCCGCTGGTTGGCGGTCGCCCTGGTCGGGGCGCTCTTCTTGTGGTGCGACCGCCGGCCACCACCGTTCTACCCCTTCCCCCTGCGGTGGCTCCTCCCAACGATAGATACCCTGCTCGTCGTCCTGCTGGTATTCCGCCAGAATCACGGCCCGCGGCTCATCCTCTGGCTCGCCGGGCGCTTCCCCCCGCTGCCGCCGATAGGCCTGAGCGACCTTCTGGCGCTGATGGGCGTGTCCGGGTGGTTTGCGGCGGTGCTGGGGGCAGCCCGCGACCATGTCACCCTGTCGGTGCCCGGCGTCGAAAAGGATTTCCGCGTCTATGCCACCCGCGCCACCGACCTTGCCGAGGTGTTTCGTGCCGACGGGTTCTACCACCTGGGCTATCCCCTGCTGCTGTGGCTCGTCCACCCCTTCACGGGGAGCAATGTCTTCGTTGCTGCGCGTCTCATTGCCGCTGCAAGCGGCTCCCTGATGCTGCTGGCCGCCTACTGGCTGGCGCGTACGGTGCTCGACCGCAGGGCCGGTCCATCTCCAGATACCCCGACATGCCCGACGGTCTCGACTCCTTCAACCATTCATGGCGGGGCGCTGCTGGCGCTGCTCCTGCTGGCGCTCAGCCCACTGACCGTCCAGTATGCGCTTTTTCTGGGGAGTGATATGCCCTGTGCAGCGCTAATAGCCCTGTCGCTGGCAGCACTGGTTGCGGCCACTCCTCGCCGTTCTGCGCTCTTCCTGGCGCTGTCGGGAGCAGCAGCGGGTGGTGCCTTTCTGATGCGGCATCCGGCGCTGGTGCTGCTCCCATGGGGCATTCTGGTGTGCCTGGCCCGGCGTCAGCACCCGTTTCCCTTCCTGGCGGGGTTTCTCCTCCTTTCCATGCCCCAATACGTAGTCAATCTTGCAGCGACCGGGCACCCGCTCTACAGCTTGCAGGCCAAGAATATCTGGCTGGCAGTGTATGGTAACACGGACTGGGGGCGGTGGAGCGAGGTGCCCAATACCATCGGGCTAGACGAAATTATCCTGCGCGACCCGTCCCGCTTCATGCAGAACTGGTGGTTCAACCTGCGTAGTTTCATCGGGACCGGGGCCGAAGACACGAGCGAGTACGGGCGGGCCCTCCAGCTCCGGTTGCTCGGCTGGCCGGCCAACTGGCTTGCCCTGGCCGGGTTGGCCGGCTGGGCCGGGGGAGCCGTGGGGGGAGTGCGGCGGGGGAAACGCCGGTCTCAACTGGCTCCCTCCCTTCTGCTGCTTTTCATCGTGCTCTACGTTCCGGCCATCTGTGTTGCGTTCATCCTGCCGCGCTTCTTCCTCCCGCTTGCCCCCATCTACGCAGCAGCGGCAGCCTGGAGCATCCAGGCAGGTATCACCAGGTATGACCCGCCTCCCTCCGAGGTCCACGCCCTCCGCAACCTCATGGGGGTTGGCCTCGTGCTCCTGGTCTTCCTGTGGGGCGGATTCCAGACCGGCGTGCGCTCAGTGCTCAACCACCAACCCGCCGATGAACAGGCTATCGCTCGCCTGACCCTGGCAACCGTGCGGCCCGGCGAACGGTTGCTGGCGCACCTCCCCCCCGATGTGCCGCTGGCGAAATATTCGGCTATCGCCCACCTGGTTGCTCCCTGGCCGGACGCGCCCGACGAACGCACGGCCCTGACGATTGCCCAACAACAGGGGATAACCTCCCTGCTCTGGGATGAATCTTCGGGCCCGCCACCGCTGCCCGACCCTGCGGCGGCTCGCCTGGGCGGAGCAGGAAACTATGGCCTCTATCGCCTTGTACCAGTGATGCGGGTGATGAGCGACGAGTGACGAGTAACGAATGCCGTCACCTCGCTGGCCGGCCATGCGAACGCAGCGCCTGGATTTCGTCCGGGCGCAGCCTGCGCCACTTTCCAGCGGGCAGATGCCCCAGTCTCAGGTTCCCTTCGCGCACCCGGATCAGGCGTCGGGTGCGGAAGCCGAGCAGCCGGGCCACCTCCCGTATCTGCCGTTTGCGGCCCTCGCGCATGATAATGCGCACCCACGCCTCGCCGCTGCCCTGAGACAGGATATCAACCCTGGCAGGCGCGGTGGGTTTCCCCTCCAGCATCACCCCTTCGCGCCAGGCCCGGAGCGTCCTGGCACTGGGAACCGGCGACAACAGCGCGTGGTATTCCTTCTCGACCTGGAAGCGGGGGTGGGTCAGGCGGTGCGTCAGGTCGCCGTCGTTCGTGAGCAATATCAACCCCTCGCTGTCTACGTCGAGCCGCCCGACCGGAAAGAGTCGCACCTCTCCTCCGACCTGCCCTTCCAGGCTACCCAGGCTCCGCAGGTCTACGAGGTCTACCACCGTTGGTCGCCCCTGGGGATCGTCTGCGGTTGAGACAACCCGGCCGGTTTGTGCAGCATGATGTAGGTATACCCAGCCGGCTGGCGAACCGGTTCGCCATCCACCCACACCTGGTCCCGTTCCATATCCACACAGGTGCCAGGCTCGCGGACAACTTGCCCATTGACGACCACTCGCCCATCGGCTATCAGGGTCTCACACGCCCGCCGCGAGGCAACCCCTGCTCTGGCTAAGGCCTTCTGCAATCGTTCTGCATTCATCATTCACCCTTCGGGCATGCGCCACGGTCCCTCGCATGCCCCGAAACGCTACTTGCGAATGATTGCCAGCACTTCGTCGCGGCGCTGCTCCATTTCTTCGAGGGTTTTGGCCTCCAGGTTCAGGCGCAACAGTGGCTCGGTATTCGAAGGGCGCACATTGAAGTGCCAGGTCGGGTAGATGACCGACAGGCCATCCAACCGCTTCTGCTCGCCATCCTTATAGCGCTCGGCCAGTTCCTCAATGCTGGCTTTCTGGTCAGAAACGGTCGAATTGATTTCACCGGAGATGAAGTAGGTTGACTCCAGTTCGCCGAGCAACTCCGACATCTTCTGGTCGGTGGTCGAAAGCATCTCCAGCAAAATCAGCGACGGGATAAGGCCAGAGTCGGCACAGTTGAAATCACGGAAATAGTAGTGCCCCGACACCTCCCCGGCAAACAGGGCCCCTTCGTTCGACATACGGCTCTTCATAAAGGCATGCCCGACGCGCTCTTCCAGGGGGATACCGCCATGGGCGCGGACCAGTTCGGGCACCGCCCAGGATGAGCGGACATCGTGAATAATCTTCGAGCCGGGGTGCTTCTTCAGCAAATAGCGACCCATCAGCGCCGTCAGGAAGTCGCCGGGGATAAACCGGCCGCGGTCATCAATGGCAAAGAAGCGGTCGCCGTCGCCATCGAAGGCAAACCCGATAGCCGCGCCTTCCTCCACCACGCGCTGCTCCAACTCGGCGCGGTTCTCCGGCTGGAGCGGGTCAAGGCCATGGTTCGGCAGGCTGCCATCCGGCTCCAGATACATCCCGATCAGCGTGACCGGCAGGTGGCGGTAGACTTCCTGGAGAATCGGCCCAACGGTGCCGTTGCCCGTATCCGCCACCACCTTGAGCGGCTTGATGGCCGGCCTATCAATCAGCGAGAGCACCGACTCCACAAACGCCGCCTTGAAGTCTTGCGGGGTTATCGTCCCCTTGCGAGCAGGCTGCGGAAAGGCTTCGCTCTCAACCAGTTGCCGCAAATCCTGGATACCCGCATCGCCACTGAGCAACTGCGGCATCCGGCGCACCATCTTAAACCCATTATACTCCTTGGGGTTGTGCGAGGCTGTGACCATCATACCGGGCAGTTCCAGCCTGGAACAGGCAAAGTAATACTGGTCGGTGCTGACCAGACCAATAGTGATGACGTCGGCTCCCTGGTCGGTAATACCGCGGGTGACTGCCTCAAAGACGGACGGGCCAGAGAGCCGCATATCATGCCCGACGATGACCTTTTCGGCGTTCAGGAACGTTACGAACGCTCGTCCTATCATATACGCCGCATCCTCATTCAAGTCGGAGGGATAGATTCCGCGAATGTCGTATGCCTTAAAGATGTTGGGCGCAACCTGCATAAAGACCTCCTTACTCTCTCTGAAACGAACGATGACCCTATGATACCACACCTCTCTGTCCCTATTCGTGCCCTCGTTCGCGCTTGAACGTCTCAATCAAGGCATCAACCAGGTGCGCTGGCACATCCTCGTAGTGGTCGTGGCTCATCGTAAAGGTGCCGCGAGCCTGGGTAATGGCCCGCAGTTCGGTGGCATAGCGCAGACACTCTGCCAGAGGCACCTGAGCCGTAATGGTCGTTTTGCCCCTGCCTGCGGGCATCATCCCCAGAACGCGCCCCCGACGGGTGTTCAAATCGCCCATCACATCCCCGGCAAACTCTTCGGGAACGGTTATTTCCAGCACCGAAATGGGTTCCATAATGACCGGGTTGGCCTTCTGGGCCGCCAGCTTGAACGCCTGTTTGCCTGCGGTCATGAAGGCGATTTCTTTGGAGTCCACCGGGTGTTCCTTCCCATCGAAGACCGCCACCCGGACATCCACCACCGGGTGGCCGGCCAGAATGCCTTCGGCCATCGCTTCGCGGACCCCCTTTTCAATCGCCGGCATGAACCCCCGGCTGATAACCCCGCCCACAATCTCGTTCACAAATTCCAACGGATCCTCGCGGGAGGGGTCTGGCTCCAGCGGCTCAACCCGCAACGTCACATCGGCAAACTGCCCGGCCCCGCCGGTCTGCTTCTTGTGGCGATACTGGGCATCGGCGGTTCTGCGGATAGTCTCGCGGTAATGCACGCGGGGCAGGTCAATATCCACGTGGGTATCGAATTTGCGCTTCATCCGGTCGGCAATAATCTGGAGGTGGCTTTCGCCCAGGCCAGAGAGCAGCGCTTCGCCGGTTGCCACGTCCCGCGAGGTTCGCAGGGTGGGGTCTTCTTCCAGCATCCGCGCCAGCGACAGGCCGAGCTTGTCCAGGTCGGATCGCCCGTGGGGCTTGACCACCACGGTGAACAGCGGCGTGGGAAATTCGATAGCTGGCAACTCGATGGGACGGTCCGGGGTGCAGAGCGTATCACCGGTGGTCGTTTCGGTGAGCTTGGTGGTCATGCCAATGTCGCCGGGGCCAATCAGCGCCACCGTTTCCTGTTCTTTCCCGCGCACCTGGTAGACATGGCCGATGCGCTCATCCTTCCGCAGGCGCGGATTCTGGGCCGTGGTGTTGCCGTGGAACTCGCCGCTGTAGACGCGGAAGTAGCTCATCTTGCCATACGGGTCTATCAGCGTTTTGAAGACCAGGGCGGTCAGGGGTTCGCTGGCCGCGGCCCGCAGGGAGATGGCCTCGTGGTTGAGCAGGTTGGTGGCTGGCGTGAGCTTGCGGGCCGCCGAGGGGATGCTATCAATGATGCCATCGAGCAGGTGTCCCATCCCCGACACCTGGAGGCCCGACCCACAGAACACCGGCACAATGCTGCCGTTGGCGATGCCAGACCGCAACCCCCGGACCAACTCCTCTGGCGTCAGGGCATCTTCGCCGCTCTCAAGATATTTCTCAATCAGGTCATCGTTGGTGGCGGCAATCTTATCAATCAACTGCGTGCGCCATTCGTGCATCTGGTCAACCAGGTCGGCAGGCACCGCGCTCTCTTGCGATTTGCCATCCTGCTTGCCAGAGCAGAGCCAGGCCGTCTGCTGGCGCAACGAAATGACCCCGCGGAAGTCTCTGGCAACTCCGATGGGGATTTGCATCGGCGTGACCGATTCGTCCAGGATCTCGCGGGCCTGCTCGACACAGCGGAAGAAATTGGCGTTGTCGCGGTCGAGTTTGTTGATAAAGAGAATCCGTGGAACCTTCTGGCTGACCGCCAGTTCCCAGACTTTTTCTGTCCCGACCTCGACCCCTGCCGAGGCATCCATCACAATCACGGCGCCATCTATCACCCGCATGGCCGACGCCATATCGCCCACAAAGTCGGCATAGCCCGGCGCATCAATCAGGGTTATTTTATTCTCACTCCACTCCAGCGGCACCACGCTCAGGTTGATAGACATCCCGCGCTTCTGCTCATCGGGGTCGTAGTCACTGATGGTGTTGCCATCTTCAACCCGCCCCAGGCGCGAAATGGCCCCGGCCCGGAGCAACAACGCTTCGGTCAGCGTGGTCTTGCCACACCCAACGTGACCAAACAGGCCAACATTATGAATTTTTTCCGGTGCATACAACTGCATCATGTCTTCTGTGTCCTCCTTGACAAGCACTGCATCTTTCAAGCAGGCATGCACGCGCTCGCGAGCATGCACAAAGGTCTTCCCGGCTGTGGGCAATTCCCTGGGGGAGCCTGACACAACCGAGGCATCGGGGGGATGCTGGAAATACCTATGGCTTTCCGATGGCAGGTATCCTATCACGAGACGGTAGAGGTGTCAACAGAGGTGTCAATATGAGGTGTCAACAGAGGGGTCGAGAGAATGACCCCAGCGGCCCCTTTTCAACCCTTCTGAAGTATGGTACAATGCATGCGCAGAATGAGGTTATGTCCGTTCTGGAAGGGGTATCCGGAGACGGTATCGCCCGGTCACAGGGCAGGGTCCCAGGTATCCCGGTTGTGGGTGATTGGGAAAGGTTCATTGCATTGGTCGTAGGAACAGGAAGGTTCGCAAGGTTCCTGCACAAGGTTGGTTCGCATGATGGCAGGTCGTGGGTACCTTCGCGTGAGGATGGGTATCCTCGTAGGTCTGGTGCTGGCGCTGGCCGGCTGTATGCAAGCACTCAACACCGATGGTGTCGGTAGTCAACAACCCCCACCGGCCTGGTTGAGACCCTCGGCGTCTCCGACCAATACGCTGGCAATGGCAGCGGAGCGCCTGACCCCTGATCGTCCCCTCGAACCTGAGACCGACCCGACGCTCCCGGCCAGTGAGCCGCCGCACGGAAACCTGGCAAACGGGCCGGTCGTCACCCCGGAAGGAGCCTACGTGGTGGCGGCTTTTCCGCCCCTCCCCGAAACCACCCCGACCCTGACCCTCTTCCCGACCCCGACCCTCCCTCCCTCCCCCACCTCGACTCCCACTCCAGGGGTGCAGATTGTGTTGCCAACCCTGCCGGTGCTCAGCAACGAGCAGCGGTGGCGGTCTCAACAGAAGAACCGGGAGGTCTTCGATTCCTACCAGGTCTATACGACGAGCGGCAGCGACCTCTGGTGGTATGACCCGGTGAACCAGCAGCATGTCGTTCTTGGGAGTTTTACCGGCCACTTCAACGCCCAGGCCCGGTTCACCCTCACGGCTCGCGAGGGAACGGCCCTGGAAGTTCCGTATCAGGTCAACCAGAGCTACGGGCTGCAAGCGCTCTCCCCCGCCCTGGTGCAGCGTATCGAGGCCGCAGGGTATGGGGAGTGGATTGAGGCATACGTGCTGCTGGGGACTGAGGTCCAACCCCGTACGAAAGAGTCCGGATGATGCAGAAGAAAGGGTAAGATGACATGAGCAGTCGCTATTTGAACATGGTCCGGGGGCAGCGTCTTCGCGGTGGCGGCGCAGGACTCACGGCAAAATCAGTGCTTTCCATCCTTGCCATCGTTGCCATGGGTGGGTCGGCTATCTACTGGTGGGGGGTGCAGAGCCAGCTTACGGATAATATGATGATGGCGGTTGCCTTTACCGCTATCCTGGTGCTGGCCCCGCCTGTGCTGACCTCGTTTCTGATTCCCTGGTCGCCGGGGGGAATGCTGCTTCAGAAAATCAACGCCAAAACCTGGGGCTACGTGGCTATCATCCTGGCGGCGCTCTTCCTCATCTACTATTCCTTTGAAATTCAATATAGCTGGTGGGCCGCACAGCCGGTGGTGGCCGGCACCGACCTGGTCTTGCAACAGGTGCTCATTGGCATTATTGGCTTCATTATCATTCCGGCGCTGCTGTGGACCCCCGTCACGTCGGAGGAACTGGTCGAACAGGTGCGCCAGGCCCATCTGGTCAAGCGCTACGAGATTCAGACCCAGGCCGATATCGCCATCCTGCGCAATACGCTGCTGCGGGCCCAGGAAAAGGCGCTGGTCGGGTTTGCCAACCTGACGGTCGAGGAGCGGGCCGAACTGGCCGGGGTGATGCAAAACCTGGTCCGAGGCATTGACCAGACCCTCAAGGAGATTGGGCAGAGCGTCAAGACAGTCAGCGGCGCAACGGTCCCCTTCAGCAGCCTCGAAGACAACGATGACATCCGCGAATATCTCGATTACATCTCATCGAGCCTGACCGACAATGCCCTGCCCATTGCCCAGGACCACGGTCACGGCTACGGCCACGACCACGACCAGGAGTATCTGGGCGAACTCCTGGTGAGCGAAACCGCCCTCGATGCGCCTCACGGGCCTTCGTCCCCAGGGGGCCGGAAGAAGGGCCCAAGCCGGCCCCTGGGCAAAGCAGTGCCGGCCACGAGGGACCCGCTCTAGCGCGAAACGATTCGGAACCAGGGAAAGAAAGGGAACAAGGAAGGGTGCAGGATGCCAGAGTCTTCTTCGAACCCCAACCCCAACCGCAATCGTCGCCTGACCAGCAGCGACCTGCAAGACCTGGCCGATATCCTGGCAATGCAGATGCATGCCTGGCTTGGTTCACGGGTCTATCGGCTCCAGCGCAGCGATATTCTTGAACTGGCCGAAGCATACATTGACGACCTGACCCCCGAAGACCAGAAGGCCGTGGCCTGGCTGATCTGGCATCTGTTTCAGGATGCCCACGAGATTGAGATGGGACGGTATCGTTGATGCAGGTGCAGCAGGTGGGTATCTTCGGGGGCAGCTTCGACCCGATCCACTACGGGCACCTGGCAATGGCCGAGGAAGTCCGCTGGTCGCTTGGTCTAAACTGCATCTATTTGATACCCAACGCGCACCAACCCTTCAAGCGGGAAGGGCACGGGGCAACACCTGAGCAGCGGCTTGAGATGATCCGCCGCGCCTGTGCGCAGAACGACGCGCTCATCCCCCTGGATATTGAGGTGCGCCGGCCCCCGCCCTCTTTTACCATAGATACACTGCGAGAACTTTGCCAGAGGCTCGGTGAGGCCACCAGGCTCTGGCTCCTCCTGGGGGGTGATGCCATCAGCCTGTTTCCGCAGTGGAAGGCCGCCCGGTCTATCCTTGAACTGGTGCGACTGGCCGTGGTTGACCGGCCTGGGAGTCCCGCGGACTTTGCCGCCCTTGAACGGGCCATGCCAGGTATCCTGGAACGGGTGGACCTCGTCGCTGCTCCGCAGATGGCCCTATCGAGCAGCGCCCTGCGCCAGCGCCTCGCCGGCGGTCGCCCGGTGCGCTACCAGTTGCCCGACCCGGTGCTCGAATACATCATGCACCATGGCCTCTACCAGAAACTGGTGACGAGTGGTGAGTGACGCGCAAGCGGTTGCCCTGGCGCTCCTGCGCGACACCGCAACCGGCTGGAGCCTGCCCATCTCCGACGAGCAGGTGCGTCAGTTGGTGACCTGCGCTGCCGAGGTGCAGCAATGGAACGAGCATGTCAACCTCACCGCTATCACCGACCCGGAGGCTATCATCGTGCGGCATTTTCTCGATTCGCTGCGCTGTGCCTGTTCGTGGGGCGATACGCCGCATACCCTGGTAGATGTGGGCAGCGGGGCCGGGTTCCCCGGCGTTCCGCTGAAAATCCTCTTCCCGGCGCTGCGCCTCACCCTGGTAGAGTCGGTTCGGAAGAAAACCGCTTTTCTTGAGCATCTCGTTGCGGTGTGCGGGCTGAATGATGTCACCGTGGTGCCGGCGCGGGTCGAACAGGTCGGGCACGACCCGCAGCACCGCGAGCGCTACGACGTTGCCACGGCGCGGGCGGTGGCCGAACTGCGCGTGCTGGCGGAATATTGCCTGCCGCTGGTGCGGGGTGGGGGGGCCGGTTTCTGGCCCCCAAGGGAGCCGATATTGACGCGGAAGTTGCCGCGGCGCACCGGGCTATCGCCGCGATGGGCGGGGCGCTCCTGGGGGTCGAGCCGGTGGTGCTGCCGGGGTTGGAGCCACCGCGCACGCTGGTGGTCATTGGCAAGGTCGCTCCCACGCCGCCGGGCTATCCCCGGCGGGTGGGGGTTCCGGCTCGTCGTCCGCTCTGATACCCGCATGAAATGGAAAAGGATGTGCCTTTCTGGTCATTTTTATGCTAGAATACAAGAGGCATGGTGATGAGATATGAGTGACATGGCAACGAACAAAGGAGGAAGAGTCACGATGTCTTTTCTTGGGCGGATTCGCGATCTCTTGAGTGCGAACATCAATGATTTGCTGGACAAGGCCGAAGATCCGGAGAAAATGGCGAATGAATATCTGCGCCAGTTGAACGACCAGTTCTATCAGGCCAAAACGGAAGTTGCCTCGGCCATGGCGACGAGAACCGCTTGCAACAGCGATGGTGCAGTATTATGCTGAGGCGGATAAATGGCAGAGCAACGCCGAATCGGCGCTGCGGTCGGGCAAAGAAGACCTGGCAAAAGCGGCTTTGCAACGCAAGCTCCAGGCCGAAAAGCTGGCAAAACAATATGAGCAGCAATATCAGGCGCAGGCCGAGCAGGTTGACCTGCTGGAGGAGGGGTTGGCAAACCTGGAGACCCGCATTGCCGAAACCAAGGCCAGGCGTGACTTGATAATTGCCAAGAAGAACCGCGCCCGAACACAAGAATCGCTCCAGACAACCATTCGCAGTATGGGGCGCATTTCGGCGATGGACCGGCTGGATATGCTGGAAGAACGGGTGGATGACCGGCTGGCGAAGGCGCAGGCGATGACCGAACTGGAAGGGAGCACGCTGGAGCACCAGTTCCAACAGTTGGAGCAGGAAGCCGGTGTGGATTCTGAACTGGAGGAACTCAAGCGCAAACTGGGGATGTCGGCGTAGCACGGGACGCATTCTATTCATCCCCCGGCGACGAGAGACGCGTGGTGAGCCAAAACGAAGCGGTGTTGCCGCCTTGCCGCCACGCGTCGCTCGTCGCGCATCTCGCTAGATACTCTCGTGGTGCGCCGCGAGGTAGGCCGCCAGGATGTGCGCCCTTCCGAGGCACACGAAATCGCGCACAATGGGCTGCCCCCCCTCCAGGGGGTAGATGTGGGCGTCGCTCAGGGCAATGAAATCATCGGTGGTGCCATCGAGCGATTCCTCCAGACTGAGGTCCGGCCGCTTGTGATAGTTTGCCTGGATGCCGAAGTTGGGAGTGAAAAACATCACCCGGTTCACGTCGCGCCGCGTCAGCATCTCTTCCCGCGGGTAGTCGGGGGGTGGGGCCGGCTCGGTGAGCGTTGCCACCACCTGCATCTGCGACCGACTAACCAGGAGGTGCGAGACCCGTTCGGCCTGCTGTGGGCGGTGGATGGGCGCGATAATCGCGCTCCGGAGCGTAACATAGTGCTGCAACCCCAGGCCGCTGTTGAGCACCACACTCAGCCGCCGGTAGTGTTCAAGGTCGTAGCTCCCGCTAATCAGGAGGGCCCCAATGTAGACTTCAATCCGAAACGAAAACACCATGGAGACCAGGACCTTTCGCGTTACCGATCTGAGCTTGTCACGAGTTTGTAGCCAAACCCCCGCTGCGTGAGCAGGTAGCACGGGTTGTTCGAGTTGGGTTCGATGCGCTGGCGCACCCGATAGACCAGGGCATCAATGGCGTTGTAATCGAAGATTTCGTAATCCCACACCTTGCGGGCAATTTCATCCTTGCTCACCACCTGCCCTTTGCGGCTGTAGAGCAATTCAAGCAACTGGAACTCTTTGACAGTCAGAGGCGGGTCGAGCACCTGCCCTTTGATGAGCACCGTCTTGGCCTGACTATCAACGCGCACATCCTCCTGGACGGCTCGCAGTACTTCCGGCGGGAGGGGACCGCGGACCGTGGCATCCGAGTCGTAGAAGGTGATAATCGTGTCCGAGACAATAATCTCATCCCGGTGGTGCAGCAGGTGCGCCCCCTTGATGGATTCCCCATTCACGAAGGTTCCATTGGTGCTGTTCAAATCGCGGATGTAATATCCCGTTTCGTCTCGTTCAAGCCGCGCATGCCGCCGCGAGGCCAGGGGATGATCAATAATCAAGTCGTTTGCGCCGTCTCGACCAATGGTGAGCACTTCGCTCTCCCATTCGAGTTCCTGATAATACCCATCCGGTCGTTTGATTGTGAGTTTTGGAGCAGAGTCAGACTGCATATTCCATCCTCCGAGCCATCCGCTGGGGTTCAGTCCTGGGAGGCATCGTTCCCTCATGGTTAGTTATGGTTCTTGTTGGTTATTGTTCTTCTGCTGGTTCCTGCTTCCAGGCCTGCGGAGCCTTCTGCGCTCATCGCCGGCTCTTTTGATTAGATTATACCATTAGATGCGCCGGGGTCCTACATCTCGTCGTCAGGCAGGGGGAGCAGGGACGTGTCCACCGGAATATCAGTGAGCACCACGGTGGGGGGGCCAGGCCGGGTCACCCGGTAGAGGGTAGTCGTTCCATACTGGAACACCCGCTGGAACAACCCCCGCTGCACCAGCGTTTCGAATTTGTCCAGTCCCGCCGGTTCATAGAGCGCCTGCTCAACCCCGCCCGTATAGACGTATTCGATGCCATAGGTCTGGATAAGCTGGAACGCCTGGAACGGGTCCGGGTCGTTATAAATCTGGGCAATCACCTGCTGGCGGTGGTGGATAACTGGCTCCGCCCCGGACACCATGCGCTGCTGAATCTGGTGCCACTCCCACCCCAGCAGGGTCGGAAGCCCCGTAAAGGTAGCAATGCGCCCGGCCCACCGGTAGGAGGGCAGGTGCGCCTCCAGAATGATGGGCGTGCCCTGGATGTGCTCGTGCATCCAGGCAATGGCTTCGGCGTCCTCATCAAGGGGAAAGGTGTGGTCGCGCTCCTGGTGCGAAACAAAGTTCATGAACGCGGTCCCATCGAGCGTGTGAGGCAACCCCTCGCGGAAGCGGTCGCTCACGCGGGCCGGCGTGGCCGTGAGCGGGTAGACCAGCGAAGCCAGCAGCAGCACCACCACCGCTCCGCGCCAGGCCCAGCGACCGGCGCGGTTCAGGAGGCTCGTTCTGGCTCCTTCGGCCCCGCGGTGCTTCCCCCCCCACAGCCAGGGGAGCACTACCGCCGCAGCCAGGGCAAAGAGTATCCAGGCATGCAGCCCGAACTTAAACACCGTATTCATTCGCCCCACATCGCCCCGCACCACGACCAGTTCGACCCCCAGGCAGAGCGCCAGCGCCGTTGTGCCCCACCAGAGCGGCAGCGTTCGCCGCGGGGAACGCTGGAGCAGGAGCAGCAGGAGCACCCCACCCCCGACGACCATGGGAGCCAGCAGGAGTGGGTCCGCGTAGTCGCGGATGATTCCGACCAGCAGCAGCGCGGCAAAAATACCGGCCAGCACACTCGTCAGCAGGAGTGCCAGAACCCGGCGCACCCTATCTCCGTCCCCGTCGCCGTTCTCTTCCAGCTTGCGAACCTTCACCTTCGGCAGGCGGCGACGCAGCCAGCAGTTGGTGACCGCCAACCCCGCGCTGAGGGTCAGGAAGAGCCACAAACCATGCATGAGCAGCAGTTCTCGCACCGACGTGCGCGGGGCCTGCCATATCTGTTCAAAGAGGGACGGGTACGATTCATTCAGTAGCAACCTGATGCCAGAAGATTCGGTGGCGAAACTGGCGAAGAACGGCGCAAAACACAGCCGCCCCACCAGGACCACCACGGCAACTGAGAGGACGAACGAGAGGAGCGAACGAACCAGCCGGGAAGCACCCGGTTCGCGGAACGCGGGGAATGCCCGCCCCGGCCCATCAGCCTGAGCCTGCCGGCCATAGCGGTGATGATGGAGATGCACCACCCCCAGGGTCGCAATTGTCAACCCGACGAAGGTCGGGTAGTCCCACGTGTTGGTGGCACTCAGCGTCCCCGCCAGCCACCCCATCAGGAGCAGCAGCAGCAGAAACGACGGGTTAGCGAAGCTGAGCGACGGGGAGGGAGAAAGAGAGCGGGAAAGAGACGAAAACCGGGACAGAGACCGCGATAGGGAGGCGGGGGAGAGCTTGCGTTTCAGTTGCACCGGCATACGGGCCAGCGCAACCGTCAGGCCAAGCAGCGCCAGCGAAAAGGGCATAACCAGCATGTGGGGGTGCATATCGGCAAAGAGGAACGTAAAGAAGGGAAATTCGTTGACGGTCCCTTCAACAATGCGGGTCGCATCCCAGTAGGCCCACTCAGGCCGGTAGGCATTTTCGGCGGCCCGCCCGTTGAGAAACCAGATGGGCTGCGCCAGATTGCCGAGCAGCAGCACGAAGACGGGCGCAAGCAGCGCCGAAAGGAGGGCCCGCCGTTCGAGCCGGGCCGCGCCGGGCCGCGCCGGAGACCGCCGCGAGGGAGCCAGCAGGTTATAGACCACGCCCCACGCGCCTACGGCTGTCAGGGCAAAAATCGTCGGGACGGCAAGGTTGAAGGCGACGGAGGGGACAATCGCCGTCAGATGCATGAGCGAGCCAACGATGACAAACCCGAAGTAGTAGTAGTTGATATAGCCGCCGGCAAACCATGGGTCGTAGGGCGGGAATGACGCGCTCTGGAGGACGGCGTTGAGGTAGACAAATTCCATGGGCTTCTCGCCACCGCGGGACGGGTGCCACAGGTCGGGATTATACCAGCGCACCAGAACACCAAGCGCGAACGCGACCAGAAAGACCCCCTCCGCCGTCAGGAGCGCCCGCGCCCGGCTGCGCCCGAAGGCCAGGATATCGGCGCGAGCCGACCACCCCACCACCACCCCGCAGACAAGCACCACCGCCACCGCCAACCACACCCGCATCACCATCGGGAGAAAGGGCAGCACCCCCAGGCTCGCCAGCAACCAGGAGCTAGAGGCAACCAGCAGCACCCCCAGGACCCGCGCCAGGCTCCACCCCCGGTCGGGGAGCCACGGCAGCAGACGAAACAGGAGCGGGAAGATTGCCAGTCCCAGGGCTTCGACCGCCAGCAACCAGACCACGGGGGCCAAGCGGTTCGCCAGACTGTGGGGGTCGAACATTTCCGACCACGTACCAGCCTCGTGGTCGTGCTGCCACTGGCTCTCGGTGAGGCGGAGCGCAGTGGGCACCCGGTCGGCAGTGGCAACGGGCATCTTATAGACTTCGTTCCAGTTGACGCCGCCCGTGATGAGCCGTTCGGCCCGTTCCGGCGAAAACGCCGCCGTCTTGCGGAAGATGAGCACCCGCGGGTGGTCATAGACGGTGAATGATTCATCGGCGCTCTGGTCGGGGATGGGGATGCCGAAGAGTGTCGGGTAGGAGGTGATATCTGCCGCCAGTTCGAAACCAAGTTCGCCTGTGAAGAGGTAGTGATAGTAGCGCATGGTGGCCGGGTAGCGCATCGGCAAGCGCTTGATGGAGTCGTAGACGCGGTTGCTGGTCAGGGAAATATAATCGGCCACGGCCAGTTGATTCAGCAACCCCCAGTCGTCCGGGTTGGCGGAGGAGATGCCTTCGCCGTTCTGCCCAAAGAACTTGGCTGGCTCATCTTCGGCATAGGGATGGGTGCGGATACCATGAAAACTGGTGCCCCAGGGGTTCCCTTCCCCCACCTGCAAGGGGAGCGGGTCATCCCACGACTCATAGGTGATGGAGGAGCCATCCGGGGCGTGGCGCAAAATCCACCGCGCCGCCAGAATGCGCGAATGTTCCCGCGTGTAGATGCGCGTGAAGGCATAGGCCCACGCCACCGTGCCCATCACCACCAGCAGCAGCGGGAGCAAACGCAGGACGACCGGCAACATCGGCAGCATGGGCAGTGTGGCTTCCCCGCCCGGCTGGCGTTCGGGTGCGCCGCTGGTTGCCCCAACCCGCGCCCCAAGCAGCCGGTCGCGTATCCGCTGGAGCTTGCCACTGAGATACCTGCCTCTGGCCTCGCCGGCCCACACCAGGAGCCACGCCCCCAGGATGATGAGCGCCCCATAGATAGGCAGCATATAGCGCATATTGGCGGCAAACTGGTTGCCCTGCCAGAGGAAGTAGAAGCCCACCCAGACCCAGAGCACCAGCGATGCCAGCGACTTTGCCGCCCGAACGTTTGTGGCCGGGTCGTGGCTGAGGGGTGGCCGCTGCCCGAATATCCAGAGGCGAATGTGCCCCCACCCGACCACCGCCCACGCCATCCAGACGGTGACCCCAAGCAGAGGACCCATCCCCCATATCACCATGTTTCGCAGGGAAAAGAGGTAGGGAGGACGATGTACCCACTGCTGAGAGGGGTAGAAGTCAATCTCGCCCGTGACGAAATCCTTCACCCGGCGCATGTTTTCGAGGAAGCGCGGCTCCAGGCGGATATCGAAGAACCCCGCCCCTTCTAACCACCCGTGCTCACCCACGGTGTCAGAGGCATACGCTTCGGGTGCTGAGGGACCAGAAGCCGACCCGGACGACCCCACAAAGGCGTAGGGTTGCAAGACCCGAAAGGTGACGAGCGTCAGCAATCCGGCCAGGCAGAGCAACGGGAAGCTGCGCAGGAGAAAGAGGTCCCAGAACGAGGGAGGCCGCACGGGCTTCAGGTCGAACAGCGCCGGGGTTTCCTGCGCTTGCTGCCCACGTGAGCGGGCAAAAGGGAGGTGAAAGATGGGCACATCGCGCCAGACCAGCACCGAGAGCGCCGCCGCGACTACGGCAAGCAACCCCAGGGAACCAAGCGTCACGCGGTTGGCGGCGGCGGCCCCAATGCTGATACCGAGCATCGCAAAGGAGAGGACCCCTCCCCGCTGCGCCACCCGCACCGCCCAGTAGAGCGCCAGGAAGACGAAGAAGGTGGAAAACGCCGGGTCAACATAGAAGTGCGCCTGCTGAATGTGCATCACTGCCAGGGCCGAAAACAGCGCTGCCAGCAACCCGACCCGGCGGCCATAGAGCCGCTGCGCCGTGAGGAAGACCAGGAGCACCGACCCCAGGTCGAAGAGCACCGCCAGCGAACGCCCGACGTTGAAAAGCTGCGAATAGGTCGTCAGGTTCTCGTCTTCCGGGTTCAGCCAGTGGCGAATGGGGGCAGGGACTTTGGGGATATCCAACTCCGGGTTGGCTATCAAGGCGCGGGACTCCGCGGGTCTGGTCATGTCTTCCACCTTTGGGGGCAGTTGCTCATTGGGGGTGAGCATCACCGCGACCAGGCGGGTGAGCATGGGGGGGAAGGTGCCATAGACATAAAAATCCCGCTCGACATTGCGGGGGTTGGCCGGTGAATGGGCCGCGTCGAAGTAGGTCGCCAGGCTGGTCGGAACCCGTATCCGCGTGGTGACATCCACAAAGAACCGTTCGTCGGGGTGCTGCCCGGTGCTGCCATCCCACGAATAGAGCGACATGGAGCGCACATAGGCAGCCAGCAGGAGAATCAGCACCAGGCCGGCGCTGGTGGCCCAGGCGGTCTGCCACCACGGGCGGGAACGAGTAGCACCGACGGTAAGATGGGATGGGTCCATTCGAGATTCTTCGGCAAAGGGAATGTTTGACATACCACCAGGTCCTCTTGCAGGGTGCAGGAAGGCCAGAAAGGGCAGACGGGCCTCCAACCTGCCATCACGACCGGCAAGATGTGCCCGTCCACCCATTCGGTGCAGCCCCCTGAACACTGCGCCGGGTATTCAGGTTTTCAGGCACGTTACCGCCGGTTCCCCAGGATGCGCAGGAGCAGCAGGAACAGGTTGATGAAGTCCAGGTAGAGCATCAGCGCTCCCATAATAGCAACGCGCCGTATCATCGTGTCGTCGCTGCTCGATACATGGGCCGCCATGCGCTTGATTTTCTGGGTATCCCAGGCGGTCAACCCGACGAAGATGATGATGCCGAGGTAGGTGGTAATCCAGTAGATGACCCCATTCGCCAGGAACAGGTTGACTACCGACGCAATCAGAAACCCGATGAGTCCCATCACCAGGAGGTTCCCAATGCCATCCAGATTGCGCCTGGTGAAATACCCATACAGGCTCATGACCCCGAACGTTCCCGCCGTGACGAAAAAGGTCGAGGCAATGGAAGCACTGGTATAGGCCATGAAGATGAGCGACAGGGTCAGGCCATTGAGCGCCGAGTAGAGCAGGAACATGCCGGTTGCCAGGCTGCCGGACATCTTCATGATATTGGCGCTCAATACCCAGACCAGGGCCACTTCACCAATGAGCAAACCGAAGTAGAGCAAAGGAACACGGGTAAGCGTCGCTCCCAGGGGCGTGTGGGCAACGAACGCGGCAATTGCCCCCGTCGAGAGCAACCCCGCGACCATCCAGGCATAGACCTGGGTCAGGATACCCTGAAACCGGTAGGTATCAATCTGCGCCCCCGCGTAGGGCGTAGGCGAATACGGCGAACCTCTCATATGGACCTCCTTCATTCATCCATTTGTTTCATCGCATCGTTGATATTATTTATTATTGATATCATTACCCATACGATTCTGGCCGGTGGTCCGGGTTCCGCGTCTGGTCAATGGGAATGTAGGTGACCCGGATTGGCTCGCGGCCAGTCACCCGGACGCTGGTATTGCAGCGCGGGTTGGCACACACCACGTTCGAACCCACCACCACATAGGGATAAACCGCCAGCTTCTGCCCGCAGGTCGGGCACGTCGCAAATTCCACCTTCTTTGCCATAGTTGCCATAGGCGCTTTCTCGTTCTTTCTTGCTCTTTCTTGCTCTTTCTCCCGCTCTTGTCGGCTATTTTTCCATAAAGAGGGCGTCCACAAACGTCTCCGGGTCGAAGAGGGCCAGGTCGTCTATCTTTTCGCCCGTACCAAGGTATCGAATCGGACGCTCGATATCCTGTGAGATGGCAAAGGCGATGCCACCCTTGCCGGTGCCGTCCATCTTGGTAATCGCCACGTCGGTGACATCCACGGCCTTGAGGAAGGTCTTGGCCTGCAATACGCCGTTCTGACCGGTCGTGGCGTCAATGACGAGCAGCACTTCGTGCGGCGCATCGGCCAGACGCTTCCGGATAACGTTGCGCAGCTTCTTCAATTCTTCCATCAGGTTGAACTTGGCGTGCAGGCGGCCCGCGGTGTCAATAATCAGCACATCGGCTCCGGTCTCCAACGCCCGGCTGACGGAGTCATAGACCACTGCCCCGGCGTCGGCTCCCTGACCGCGGCTGATGATGGGCACGCCGGCCCGTTCGGCCCAGATTTCAAGCTGCTCGCTGGCCGCAGCCCGGAAGGTATCGCCGGCGGCTATCAAGACCTGCTTGCCCATGCGTTTGTAGCGTTGGGAGAGTTTAGCGATGAGCGTGGTCTTGCCGGCCCCATTCACGCCAACTACCAGGATGACATAGGGGCGAGCCTGCACCGGGGGGCGTTCGGCCTGCTCCTGGAGCACGTTCATCATTTCGGTTTTGAGCATATCGCGGGCTTCGTGGGCCTTCTTGACCCCATGCCGGTTGCAGCGGTCTTTGGTGCGGTTCACCAGGTAGAGCGTCGTTTCAACCCCCACATCACCCTGAATGAGCGCTTCTTCCAGTTCTTCCCACAGCTCCTCCGTCACCGGCTCGTCGGTCTGAAAGAGCTGGACAACCTGGCGAAAAAACCCCTTGCGCGATTTATCCAGGCTTTGTTCGACCTTCTGTTCTTCTTCGTGCGCTTCTTCCTCGGTGCGGGGAGCATCCGCCCCGCGCCCAAAAAGCCGTTTGAATAGCGACATACGTTCCTGTATCTTTCCCGTATTTTTGTCGTATCTTTGCCGTATCCCGTAGAGCTATCGCAGAACTTCAAAGAGACCTTCTTCGACCGGCAGCGTCACCACCACCGCCGAGATGTTATCGGTGCCTCCGTGCATATTGGCGAGGGCCACCAATTCCTGACAGGCTGCCTGAGCACAGGAGCTGCGGAGCAGCACCTCCGCCATCTCCTCTTCCGTCGCCAAACCCCACAGGCCATCACTGCACAGCAGGATGTGCGTGCTTTCGCCCAGGTGCTGGTAGATGAAATCCACCTCCACCTGGGGTTGCTGCCCAATCGCCCGGTACAACTGGTTGCGGAGGGGGTGGTCACGCGAGGCAGATGGTTCGAGGTGACCCAGTTCGATCAGCCGGCCAACGGCAGAATGGTCCGCCGTGATGGCCTGCAACTTCCCCGCTTCAAGCAGATACACCCTGGTATCGCCAACATGGGCAATATAGATAGACTCCCCCACCAGGAGCACCGCCGTGCAGGTTGACCCCAGGTCCTGGTGTTCGTGCTCTCCATATTCCCATATCGCCCGGTTAGCCTCCTGAACGGCAGAAACCATCAGCGATTGGGCATCATCCATCATCTCGTCGTCCAGGGTGGGCACCAACCAGTGGGAAAGGACGTGGCGAACCACCGCCCGGACTGCGAGCTGACTGGCAATATCGCCGCTCTCGTGTCCGCCCATCCCATCGGCCACCAGGAACAACCCGGCGGTCATCTCCACGCCATCCCGCGGCAGCGTGGTGAGCAGCGAAAAGACACGGTCCTGGTTGGTTTCGCGGGCCCGTCCGATATCACTCATAGCTGCTGCCGCCAACCCCTGCTTGAAGCAGGTGGGGCCAGTTTCGGGGGCACTGGTTTCTCCCAGTTTCTGCGTATCCGCCTCATATTCCTCTTCTGTTTCCCCTTCCGGTTCTTCCTTCTGCTCCTCTGGAAAACAGGTATCTTCCGTTTTTGCAGGAGAACGGACGAACGACGAACCTGGTATCGTCTCCTGTTCCGGTTCAAGCGGTTTGGTGGGGTCTCCTTCCTGGCCGGGCCGGTCAGATGCAGGTGCGGATAGTGAGCGTGGTTCAGACATTGACATTGATACCCTACGCCTTCAGCGCATAGACATGATTATCCATTGAGCCAATGTAGACGATACCCTGGGATATTGAGGCCGAAGAGACCACCGGCCCTTCGGTCTGATACTTCCAGAGCAGTTTGCCCGAAGTGACATCCAGGCAGTAGACGAACCTGTCAACGCTCCCGAAGTAGACGCGTCCGCCGGCGTGGCGGGGCGACGAAGTGACCTGGCCGTCGGTCTCATACTTCCAGCTTTGCCGCCCAGTCTTCCGGTCTACCGCGTACAGATTGCCATCGGCGCTGCCCACCAGAACGTTCTTGCCCACCACGATAGGCGAGGAATAGATTTTGTGGCCGGTGCGAAACTTCCAGACGGGTATCCCGCCTTTGCTTTCCATTGCATAGAGGTGCCCGTCGGTTGACCCGACAAACACCAACCCCTCAGCATAGCACGGGGTGGATATCACGGGGTGCTGGGTGCGCTGTTTCCATTTCATGGTAGAACTGCGGATTTCCAGGCAATAGACGTGCGAGTCATCGCACCCGACAAAGATGACCTCTTTGCCAATCCCTGCCGACGACCGAAACGGCATCCAGGCGCGATATTTCCATATCAGCACTCCCCGCAACCCATCCAGGGCATAGAAGTGCAGGTCATCGGAGCCAATGAAGACCACCCGCTCCTGAATAATGGGCGAGGAGCGCACGGCCTTTTCGGTGCGGAAGACCCAGCGCCGGCTGCCATTCCGCATATCTACCCCATAGACCGCGCCATCCTCCGACCCGGTGATGACGAGGTCCTGCCAGACCGAAGGGGAAGAACTGATGCCGCCCTCGGTGGCATATTTCCAGCGGAATTTGCCACTGGCCGCATCCAGCGCATACAGGTTGTTGTCGTAGCACCCGATATAGACGGAGCCACCGCTCACGCACGGGGAGGAACGGACCTCTTCTTCGCACGAGAAGCTCCAGACCAGTTCGGTCTGGGATTCCCCGGAGTGGAGGAGGATACCGACCCCGGTCGCAGGACCGCCCACACCCGCCAGGGGGTTGGAATGGATGACCCCGCGCATGCCAGGAATCTCAAGCAGGGCCGCTTTGAGTTCCTGGGCACTCGACCAGCGGGCGTTCAGGTCATATTCAAGGGTGCGGTTGATGATGGCTTCCATCTCAGGTGAAACCGCCGGGTTATATTTGCGGAGGGGGCGATTATGAAACGTAAAGGGCGTCTCCAACCGCGGGTCACTCCCCGTCAGCAGGTGATGCAGCGAAGCCCCCAGGGCATACAGGTCGCCCTGGGGTTCGGCCACACCCCGGTACTGTTCGGGCGGCGCGTAGCCTTCGGTTCCAATCATCGTGCCCTTGCGCTGCGTGGGGTCGAGGATACGGGCAATGCCAAAGTCAATCAGCACCACCCGTTCGCCCGGCATGAGCAGGATGTTCGAAGGCTTCATGTCGCGGAAGACGATGGGTTCGGGTTGGTGGCTGTGCAGGTAGCTCAGCACATCGCAAATCTGGATAGCCCAGTTTGCCACCCGGATTTCATCAATCGGGCGGCCTTCGTTTTCCAGAATGGTTTCCAGATCCTTGCCTGGTATCATTTCCTGCACCAGGTAGACGCGGCCATGCTCCTCGAAGAAGTCATAGACCTTGGGGATGGCGGGGTGGCTGAGGGTTGCCAGCAAGCCCGCCTCTCGCTCGAAGTGGCGCAGTTTGAGCATCCGGGTCTGAGAGTCGGGTGCCCGCTGATACATCTCCTTGATAGCACACGAGCGCACCACATCCTTGAAGCGCAGGTCGCGCCCGCGGTAGACCACGCTCATCCCCCCGATCCCCAGGATACCTTCGACCACATAGCGGTTTTGCAGCACACTCCCCTCCGCGAGAGCCTGCACCTCGTGCGTTGCACCGCTCGTCCCATAGGCGGTGCTCGATAGCCCCGTCCCTGCCTGGGGAGCCACTTGCGGCAAGCCAACGGTGCTGGTTTCGTCGCCTCGTGGGGGCAAGCCAACGGTGCTGGTTTCATCACCTCGCGTCGGCAGCCCCACCGTGCCCGTTTCATCACCTCGTGTCGGCAGCCCCACCGTGCCCGTTTCGTCGTCCTTGCGGGGAACCTCAACGTTTCTGGTTTCCTGTTCTTGTGCTTGCTCTTGCTCTTGAGGAAGATTCACCGTGCTGGTTTCTTCTTCGCGCCGAAGAAGCCCGGTGCGTTTGGTGCTCCCTGCTTTTTTAATCAATCCCATAGGTCACCTCACACAGAAACGCTGCCCTTTGCCTGCCAGATGCCGATGGCCTGCTGCACCCTCACAAGGATCGCGCACGGCTCAATCTTCTCCCTTTCAATTATAGGAGGTCTTTTGCCTCAAGGCAACCCCCCGATGGTACCATGCCTGGCTTGCGCTGCCTGGTTCGCACCGGGAAGAACCAGGCAACCCTACGAACTTTCGCGCCGCCGCGGTCGGGAGCGCTGGCTCCCCCGTTCGCCGCTCCGTTCGCCGCTCCGTTCGCCGCTCCGTTCACTACTGCGGGGCGATCTTCGGTCACCGCGGTCGCCGCGGTCACCACGATACGATGAGCGGTGGTCATTGCCACCGCGGGATGATGCCCGCTCCATTCTCCGTTCTTCCGGGGTCTCGCCGGTGAGCACGGCGCGACGGCTGAGGCTAATCTTGCCGCTAGATTCGTCAACGTCAATCACCATCACGTTGATTTCATCGCCCACGCGCACCTCGTCCTCTACCGTCCGCACCCGGCCCTCGGCCAGTTCGCTGATATGCACCATCCCATCTTTCCCCGGCAGGATATTGACCAGCGCCCCGACCGGGATAATGCGGACGACCTTTCCGAGGAACACTTCCCCAATCTTGGCCTCGCGGGTGAGATTCTCTATCATCTCAACCGCCTGTTGCGCGGCCTGCCCATCCGAAGTGGCGATGAAGACGCGCCCATCGTTCTCGATATCAACGGTTGCTCCGGTCTGCTCGATAATGCTGCGAATAGTCTTCCCGCCCGGACCAATCACCGCCCCGATTTTATCAATGGGTATCTGGATGGTGATAATGCGCGGAGCGTAGGGCGACAGACTCTCGCGTGGGGCCGGGAGCACCTGAAGCATCTTTTCCAGAATTTCCAGGCGGGCTTCTCGCGCCTGGGCAAAGGCCTGGCGCATCACGTCATAGGTGATGCCGGTGGTCTTGATATCCATCTGCAAACCGGTAATCCCCTCGCCCGTTCCGGCCACCTTGAAATCCATATCCCCCAGAGCGTCTTCAATGCCCTGAATATCGGTCAGCACGCGCCACGCCTCGTTTGCTCCTGTCACCAACCCCATCGCAATGCCGGCCACAGGCCGCTTGATGGGTACCCCGGCGTCCATCAGGCTCAAACTGCTGCCGCAAACACTCGCCATAGAGCTGCTCCCGTTGGAACTGAGGACTTCGCTCACCAGGCGCATGGTATAGGGAAAATCCTCTTCGTCGGGCAGCACCGCATAGAGCGAGCGCTCCGCCAGTGCCCCGTGCCCGATATCGCGGCGGCGCGGCGACCCCAACCGCCGGACTTCGCCGGTGCTGAAGGGGGGGAAGTTGTAATGGTGCATATAGCGTTTGGACGTTTCCAACCCCAGGTCATCCAACCGCTGTTCTTCTCCCGGCGAACCAAGCGTCGTAATCGTGAGCGCCTGCGTTTGCCCGCGGGTGAAGAGGCCACTGCCATGCACTCGTGGGACGACCCCCACTTCAATGTTGATAGGCCGAATTTCCTTGAGGCTGCGCCCATCCACGCGGGTGCCATTGACCATAATGGCGGAGCGCACTTCTTCTTTCAGCAATGCCTGAAACGCCTTGTCAATCGCCTTCACGCGGTCGGGAATTTCTTCTTCCGGCTCGTCGGCCGTGAAGTGGGCCGTGACATCGTCCTTCAATGTCTGGGTTTCGGCCTCGCGCACGGTCTTGTCGGGGTGGTTCACGGACTCTTTGAGGCGATTTCCCATGTAGGCGGTGATCGCTTCTTCCAGCGAGGTATCCGCCTCCGGGGGAACATACAGCATTTTGGGACGCCCACACTGCGCGACCAACTCTGCTTGCAGCGCAACGATCTGCTTGCAAACCTCGTGCCCCCGGACAATTGCCTCCAGCATATCGTCTTCGCTCAGTTCATAGGCTCCGGCCTCGACCATGAGGACGGCCTCGGTGGAGCCAGCAACGATGAGGTCGAGCTTGCTGTGCTCGATATCGGCCATGGATGGATTGACCACCAGGTTGCCATCCAGGTATCCCATCTGGACGGCTCCTATCGGACCAGCAAAGGGGATGTCGCTCAGGGACAGGGCCGCCGAGGCCCCGATGATTGCCAGCGGGCTGGGGTCATTGACCATATCAATGCAGAAGGTGGTGATGATGACCTGTACTTCGTTCCGGTATTCTTTGGGGAAGAGGGGGCGGAGGGGGCGGTCGGTGAGGCGAGAGACGAGAATGGCCGTGGTGGTCGGCTTTCCTTCGCGCTTAAAGTAGTTGCCAGGAATCTTCCCCACGGCATACATCTTCTCTTCATAATCAACGGTGAGCGGGAAAAAATCTGTGCCCTCGCGTGGCTCCTTCTCAGCAACCACCGTGGCAAGGAGCATCGTATCACCGTAGCGCACCGTCACGGACCCACCTGCTTGTTCGGCCAGTCGCCCCGTTTCGAGGGTCAGGGTTCGACCAGCAATTTCAGTACTGACAGAAAATACTTGCGGTTCTAGCATACACTACCCTTTCATCATCCTGGAAAAATGGTGTTTCCATGGTTTTCTCGTTCTTCATCATAATAGATGATTCATTCCCCTTGCCAGGTCCGGGATATTGCTCTTCCAGAAAAAAGCGCCTACCGAACGCCCCGGACGGTTGGTGACGTTCACTCGGTATTCGAAGCGCTGCGCTCCTGCGCCCTCGTCACCGTGAGTATGGGTCGCTCAGATGCTGAACACCTGCAAGCGCAAGACCACCAACGCGCCGGTCACGGCTGTGGCCGGCCAGCGGTTTGTCCGGGTTTCCGTCTCCTGGTGATACAGAAACAAAGCACCAGAAAGGGCATATCCTCCTCTGGTGCCATGGCTACCGCTCCGGTATCCCCACGCGCTCACCCGCATGATACCCGGAGATTCCTGCTTCATCCTGCACGGCGTTCGCATGAGTGTCTGGCCCACCATCCACCGATGGAAATCCCGTTCCGGTGCAGTCCCACTTCTGTGGACGACCAGACCCATGCTGGTGGGTCCATTCTACCATATCTTTTGGTGCTCATTCTGTGTCTCTCTGGACACGTTCGGGGGTATGGTGGTTCACCCTGGTATTTACGCTGCTCTGGTATTGACTGGTATGGAATATGAGCTTTTAGTGCCGCAGCCCGAGCCGCTCGACCAGGGAACGATAGCGGTGTTTGTCCTTTTTGCTGAGATAGGCCAGGAGACGACGACGACGACCAACAAGTTTCAACAAACCCCGACGTGAGTGATGGTCGTGGATATGTGACTTGAGATGTTGAATAAGCGAGTTGATACGGTCGGTCAACAGCGCAACCTGCACTTCAGGCGAGCCTGTATCCGTCGTATGAACCCGATATTCAGTAATTACGCCCACTTTTTCATCTTTGTCCAGCGCCACTGGATTCCTCCTCAAACCTCTATGATGATGTTTATCATGTTCATTCGTTCGTTGACGACAAACTTGAATGGCTTGCCAGAACGAGCCGGATTCGCATGCTCAGGGACAACCGCCGCTGCTTCGGGGGTTCAGAGGATCGGACCCGTCGGATACCCCACGGGTTTGTCGTCAGATCCGCATTTCTTTCCCTGTCCAGAAACTCCCCTCCCCGCGGGGAGGGCAGACTACAAGCCAGATACCAGGTACTCAGGTTATTCGCCATAGGACAAACCGGTACTACCTGTGGCCCCGGAGCCTCCGGGAGTCGGCCCAGCTTATGAAGTACAAACAAGGCCCATTATAGCACATATGGGTATTGCGTGCCAGATTTTCATGAAAACAAACAGACTTCCCGGAAAAGCACGGGTTTCTCTGCATCGAAAGACCGGGGAGCACGAGCCTCTTGCTCGATTTGAAACGGGTAGGGTGTCCGGCGATCCACGATTCTCCCCTCCAAATGTGAACAGTTCCCCAACATATCTTTTTTGACAAAATCCCTGGTCCGTGATACAGTTGCCACGCGGTAGATTTAGGTAGGTTTCTGCAATTTTGTTATGCTTTAGCCAGCGAGGGGGTCTCTCACATGAAACTGTTCCTGGTCGGCGTTGACCATACTTCCGCACCAGTCGAAGTCCGCGAAGGTCTTGCTTTCAGTCCAGTAGATCTACCCAATGCACTTGCCCAACTGACCATTCGGAATAACGGAACACCGCCACTGCTCGCAGAGGCGGTTCTTCTTTCGACTTGCAATCGGGTTGAACTCTACGGCATTGCGTTCCAACCCGAAGGAGTAGAACAGCGCATCGTTGAATTTCTTGCGAAGTTCCACCAGTTACCCACCGAACGCTTCATCTCATCGCTGTTTTTTTATACGGGCGAAGAGGTCGTCAAACACCTCTTCGAAACCTCCGCCGGACTGCGCTCCCTGGTGCTCGGAGAGGCCCAGATTCAGGGGCAGGTCCGCACGGCCTATACAATAGCGCAGCGCGTCCGGAGCACCGGCCCGGCGCTGTCGCGCCTCTTCCGCAGTGCCATCACCACGGGCAAGCGGGTTCGCCACGAAACCTCACTGGGCAGCGGGGCCGCCAGCGTCTCCCAGGCAGGCGTCGAACTGGCCCGTCAGCGCCTCGGCAGCCTGGATGACCGCTGCGTCTTGCTCGTGGGCAGCGGGGCCGTGAGCGAACTGGCCGCCCAGAATTTGCTTGCCAACGGCGCGGGCGAACTGTTGGTTGTCAACCGCACCTACGAACGCGGCCTGGAACTCGCGGCTCGCTATGGGGCCGAGGCGCTCCCTTTTGACCGCCTGGTGGAGGCCATGGCCCGCGCCGATATCATCATCAGCTCCACCGCCGCTCCCACCACCGTGCTCCACCGCCACCACGTGGAAGCGGCCATGCAGCAAAAGGCCGAACAGTGTGGCACCGGGTCTGAGGCCCCATCCCTGCTCATGATTGACTTGGCGGTTCCACGTGACATAGACACCGACGTCTGCCAGGTTCCGGGGGTCCACCTGCACACCGTTGACGATTTGCACGAAGTCGTGAATCACACCCTGGTCCAGCGAAGCACGGCCATCGCCGCGGCCCAACGGATCGTTGCCCAGGAGGTCGCATCGTTCATGACCTGGATGCGGAGCTACGACACCTTGCCCACCCTGACCTGGTGGCGGAAGCAGGCCGACAGACTGCGGGATGACGAACTCAAACGCGCCATGCGGCGGCTGAACCTTTCGCCCGAAGAACAATACATCGTGGAAGCCTTCAGCCGAAGCCTGGTCAACAAACTACTTCATGCCCCCACGCTCCGGATGAAAGATGCGGCCTCAAACGGCGAAGGCCAGCGCTACGCGGCGATGGTCCGCGATCTCTGGAACCTCCAGGATAGTCCCGGCTTTTCCTGAGCGGGGCAATCCGGAGGGACCCAGAACCAGCACCGGGTGGTCATACCAGATAACGACACGGGCGAGGCTATACCGTTCACCGCCAGCGCGGTTCTGCCGCTTTGACGGGGACGGTCAGTCAGGTTCGGTCACAATGTCTATATTGCGCGTCACTCGTCACGGGCAGGCAACTGGTAAGGATAGGTGCCTGCGCCATTTCCGCTTGCCCCGGAAGGCATGGTGCAGGTAAAATAGCGCTGCACCACAACTGGATGACAACTGGATGACAATTGGATAAGGTTAAGGAGAACGTTTTTCATGCAGGTTCAACGCATCGTCGTCGGCACCCGCGGGAGCAAGCTGGCGATGGCCCAGGCAACCCATGTGGCGGCCGAACTGCGCCGCCACTACCCCGACTGTGAAGTCGAACTGCGCATTATCAGCACCAAAGGCGACCGCATCCTTGATGTCGCGCTCTCGGCCGTGGGAGACAAAGGGCTGTTTGTCAAGGAGATTGAAGTGGCCCTGCTGGAGGGCGAAGTTGACCTGGCGGTGCATAGTGGCAAAGACCTCCCCTCGCAGAACCCGGACGAACTGGTTCTGGCGGCGTTTCCTCCCCGCGTCAACCCGCGGGACGCCCTGATTCTGCCCCACTCCGCACCGACCGGCAGCCCCATCGCCGCAGGAAACGACCAGGGGGAACCCTCCCCCCTGACGCTCAACCTGGTGCCACACGGAGCCAGGATTGGAACCAGCAGCTTACGGCGGGCGTGTCAGCTTCGCAGCCTGCGACCGGACCTCCAGGTGCTGGACGTGCGCGGCAACGTAGACACCCGCCTGCGCAAGCTCGATGATGGCGAATATGATGCCCTGATTCTCGCGTTTGCCGGCCTCGAACGCCTGGGCTTGGCAGCGCGGTGCAGCCAGGTGCTCCCCCCCGACACCCTGCTCCCGGCTGTTGCCCAGGGAGCCTTGATTATCGAGACGCGCCGGGATGACTCGCGCACCCTGGAGATGGTCGCAGTGCTGGACGACCCGACGACCCGCGCCGCTGTGCTGGCTGAGCGGGCGTTTTTGCGCCGCCTGGAGGGAGGGTGCCAGGTGCCCATTGCCGCCTACGCCACCGTGCCCACCGAAGGAGAAGGAGGAAAAAGAACACTGCACCTGCGAGGGTTGGTTGGCTCCCTTGACGGACGCGAGGTGGTGCGCGGCGAGCGAGACGGAACGACCGACGCACCGGAAGCCGTAGGAACCGCGCTGGCGGAAGAGTTGCTGAACCGCGGGGCCCGGACCATTCTGGAAGAGGTGCGGCAAGGCATCACCGGGACCGGGGGGATAGGAGCACCATGACGATGCCGACCATCGTACCCCCCCTCCGCCCCGACCCCGCTGGCCCCCTGAGTGGCTGGCGAGTCGTCGTGACCCGCGCCGAAGACCAGGCCGACGGTCTGACCGAACGGTTGCAAGCCCTCGGAGCCGAACCAGTGGCCTACCCCACCATCGCCTTTGCCCCCCCGGACGACCCCCGACCGCTGGCAGAAGCGCTCCGGCGGCTGGCTTCTGGCGGCTACGACTGGCTGGTGCTGACCAGTGTCAACGCTGTTCGAGCGGTCCGGGCCGCCTCCGAGATGCTTTCACCCGCCGGGCCGGGGCTTCTGGCATCACCCGATGGGAATGTGAACATGAGTGAGGTGGTGAAGGTTGCCGCCGTTGGCCCGACCACGACCGCCGCGTGTGTGGAGCTTCTGGGGGTGCAACCCGCGGTCGTCCCCGCCAAGTTCGTTGCCGAAGCGCTGGCCGAAGCCCTGGGCAATATGCAGGGGCAGCGGGTGCTGCTTGCCAACGCCGACATCGCCCGCCCGGTCCTGCACGAGCGGTTGCAGACCGCCGGGGCCCTGGTTGACCGGGTGGTTGCCTATCACACCGTCCCGGCCAGCGGTGGGACCGACCTGCCCCCGCTCCTGGCGGAGGGAGCCATAGACGCCATCACTTTCACCAGCGGCTCAACCGTGCGCTATTTTGTCCAGCGCATCGGGCCGGAGGCCCTGGAGCACGCCCGACGGACGGTCATTGCCTGCATTGGCCCCATCGCTGCCGACGCAGCCCGGGCCGCCGGGCTACCCCCGACGATTGTTGCTAGCACCCACACCGAAGAGGGTCTGGTGGCGGCACTGGTAGCATGGCGGCAGCAGCAGCTATCACCCATATTATTATCATCATCAGCAGCAGCGGACGAAACCCCGAAGGAATGAACGAACGGATGACGGCAGAAGACCCACCATGAACGCTTTTTCATCACGCTACGACGAGGCGCTCATTCTGGCGTCCCGCGCCCACCAAAACCAGCTGCGCAAGGGGAGCGCCGACGTGCCCTACATCGCCCACGTCGTCCATGTCTCGGTTATCCTGCTGCGCTACGGCTTCGAGGAGGAGATTGTCATTGCCGGGCTGCTGCACGACGTGGTCGAAGATTGCGGCATCGAAGTCCAGACCATTGCCGCAGCTTTCGGGGAGACCGTCGCCCGCCTGGTGAGCGCCGTCACGAAACCGCCGGGCGTTTCCTGGGAGGCGGCCCGCGCCGCTATGGTCGCGCAGCTTGAGGCCGGCGGGCCATCGGTGGCAGCGCTCAAAGCCGCCGACACCCTTCACAACATCCAGAGCGTGCTGACGGACCTGCGCCGCGAGGGGCCGCTCGTCTGGAACCGCTTCCGGCGGGGGGCCGAACCCACCCTGACCTACTACCGCGCCGTGCTTGGCGGGGTGCGGCACTGGCTCGGAACCCACCCCCTGGCGGACGAACTGGAACAGGCGCTGCGAGAACTGGAGGCCGGGGCGGGGGAGACCGGGGGAGAAGCGAGTGGCGAGTGATGAATGATAAGTATTGAGCGTTTACCAGACAGCAAGAAAGGTCTGAACAAACATTAAGAATAATGAATATACGAAGGAGCCACCAGATATGAGCATGTTTCCTGAACTTCGGCCACGCCGCCTGCGCCGCACCGCAAACTTGCGGCGGATGGTGCGCGAAACCACCCTGAGCACCGACCACCTCATTTCGGCCATGTTCGTCCGCCACGGGCAGGGCGTGGAGCGCCCGATAGCCTCCATGCCCGGCCACGCGCAGCTTTCGGTTGATATGGCGGTGCGCGAGGCCCGACAACTGGCCGAACTGAACATTCCCGCTGTCATCCTGTTCGGCATTCCCGACGAGAAGGACGCCACCGGCACTGAGAACTACAACCCGGAAGGCATTGTTCCGCAGGCCATCCGGGCCATCAAGGAGGCCGTCCCCGAACTCGTCGTCATCTCCGATATGTGCTGCTGCGAATACACCACCCACGGCCACTGCGGGATTATCAACACGCCCGACGCGCCGTGCTACAACCCGCGCCTGCCCGAAGGCTACCTGCTCAACGACGAGACGCTCGACATCCTCAGACAAGCATCGGTCGTCCATGCTGAGGCCGGAGCCGACATTATCGCCCCGTCGGGGATGATTGACGGGATGGTCGAGGCCATCCGCTACGCGCTGGACGAAGAAGGTTTCACCGACACGATTATCATGAGCTACGCCGCCAAGTTTTCGAGCGGCTTCTACGGGCCATTCCGCGACGCCGCCGAAAGCCCACCGAGTTTTGGCGACCGCAGCGAATATCAGATGGACCCGCCCAACCTCCGCGAGGCGCTGCGCGAAGTCGAGATGGACGTGGACGAAGGAGCCGATATCGTGATGGTCAAGCCAGCCCTGCCCTACCTGGACATCATCCGCCAGGTGCGCGAAAACTTCGACCTGCCGATAGCCGCCTACCAGGTGAGCGGCGAATTCAGTATGATCAAGGCGGCCGCAGCACAGGGGTGGATTGACGAACAGCGCGTGGCGCTCGAAAGCCTCTACGCCATTCGACGGGCCGGAGCCGATATGATTATCACCTACTTTGCCAAAGAGATCGCCCGATGGCTGAAAAGCTGAAGAGAAAAGGAAAGAAGGAACAAGAACCAAAATGAATGACACGTTTCTGCGAGCCTGCCGCCGCGAACCAGTTGACCACCCACCCGTCTGGCTGATGCGGCAGGCCGGACGATACATGGCCGAATACCGCGCCATCCGCGAACGCTATAGCTTTCTGGAGATGGTGAAGACGCCGGACGTGGCTGCCGAGGTGACGCTCCAACCCATTGAAGCCTTCAACCTGGACGCCGCCATCATCTTTGCCGATATTCTTCCCCCCCTGGAGGGCATGGGACTGCACCTGACGTTTGAAAAGGGGGAGGGTCCGGTGCTGCACAACCCGCCCCGCTCACCCGCCGATATCGAAGCCCTGCGCCAACCCGACCCGCGTGAGAGCGTGGCCTTTACGATTGAGGCCATTCGTCTGGTCAAGCGCTCGCTCGAAGGGCGTATTCCACTGATTGGCTTCAGCGGGGCCCCCTTCACCCTGGCAAGCTATGCCATCGAAGGCGGGTCCTCACGCGACTACCGCTACGCCAAAGGGCTGATGTATCGCCACCCACAGGCATGGCACCTGCTCATGGACAAACTCACCACGCTGGTAAGTGACTACCTGCTGGCTCAGGTTGAAGCCGGGGCCGACGCCGTGCAACTCTTCGATAGCTGGGCCGGGGCGCTGGCTCCCAACGACTACGCTGAATATGTGCTCCCCTATGTCCAGCAGAGCATTGCCAGAGTCCGCGCACAGAGCCAGGTACCGGTGATCTACTTTGGCACCGACATGAACGGCTTGCTGCCGCTGCTGCGCCAGACCGGAGCCGACGTCCTGGGGGCCGACTGGCGCATTGCCCTGGACGACTTCTGGAGCCAGGTAGGAGACGGATTTGCGGTCCAGGGCAACCTCGACCCGGTGGTCCTGTTTGCGCCGTGGCCGGAAATTGAACGCCGCGCCGCTGACATTCTCCACCGCGCCGCCGGACGCCCCGGCCACATTTTCAATCTTGGGCATGGCATCCTGACCGAAACCCCCGTCGAGCACGTGCGACAACTGGTAGAATTCGTCCATACCTGGACCTGGACCAGGAAGGCCGGCGCATAGACAGGTGGGGAGATTGCGATGAACGCTACCCCTCCGGGGCTTCAGCCGTAGCCCGGCAGCAAATCGAATGTGGTACAATGCTCGGAATTATCAACCAACCAACCAATTCAATCGGAACCTGATAGACGAGAAGGAGCAGTCGGAATGACCATCGGAATGACCAGTCGTTATGCTCGTTCGCAAGAGCTTTTTGCTGCCGCCCAACAACTCCTGCCCGGCGGGGTGAACTCGCCGGTGCGGGCCTTTCGGAGCGTGGGAGGAACGCCCATCTTTGTCCAGCGGGGGGCCGGCCCGCACTTCTGGGACGCAGATGGCAACCGTTACATTGATTATGTTCTGTCGTGGGGGCCGCTCATTCTCGGACATGCCCACCCCGCCGTCGTTGAGGCGCTGGCGCAGCAGGTGACCCAGGGCACCAGCTACGGCGCTCCCACCGAACTGGAAAACCAGCTTGCCGAACTGGTCATTGAAATGGTGCCGGGCATCGAAATGGTGCGGATGGTGAACAGCGGCACCGAAGCGACGATGAGCGCCCTGCGACTGGCCCGCGCCTTCACCGAACGCCCGAAGATTATCAAATTCAGCGGGTGCTACCACGGGCACGCCGATATGTTGCTGGTGCAGGCCGGCAGCGGGGTTGCCACGCTTGGCCTGCCCGACAGCCCCGGCGTGCCATCCGGAGCGACTGCGCACACCCTGGTTGCCGAATACAACGACCTCGAAGCCGTTCGGGCGCTCTTCAAAGACCACGGACCTGAAATCGCCGCGGTCATTGTCGAGCCGGTGGCCGGTAACATGGGCCTGGTGCTGCCCGAAGCAGGGTTCCTTCAGGGATTGCGCGATATCACCCGCGAGGCCGGGTCCCTGCTCATCTTCGATGAGGTGATGACCGGCTTCCGGGTTGCGCCTGGTGGGGCGCAGTCGGTCTGGAACATAGACCCGGACCTGACCTGCCTGGGGAAGGTCATCGGGGGCGGCTTGCCAGTGGGAGCCTATGGTGGCAAACGCGCCATTATGGAAAAGGTCGCCCCCGCCGGGCCGATGTATCAGGCCGGCACGCTGTCGGGCAACCCGCTGGCAATGGTCGCCGGGTTGGTCACGCTCCAGCAGATTCGCCGTGCAGGAGCGTTCGAACAGATTGCCAACCACACCGCGGCGCTTGCCGATGGACTGCGTACCGCCGCCGAAGCCGCCGGTATCCCGCTCCAGGTGGGGCACCTGGGCAGCATGTTCGGAGCCTACTTCCTGAAAGAAGCCGGGCAGCGCATCACCGACTACCGCAGCGCCCGCCAGTATGCCGACCCGCAGCAATACGCCCGCTTTTTCTGGCTCATGGCTGCACGGGGAGTCTACCTTGCGCCATCCCAGTTCGAGGCCGGCTTTGTCAGCCTGGCCCACGGCGAAGCAGAAATCGTTGAGACGGTGACAGCAGCACGTGAGGCACTGGCAGAGCTAGCGTGACCGGTGAGCACCACAGGGGAGTGGAAACAATCAATGAGTATGCGCCTTTTCTTTGCATCCAGGCTGACTGCACTGTTTCTCGTCGGGGTGCTGGTTTCCCCCACATTGTTCGCGGAGCAACCCATCCCGTCGGCCCAACCCGACCAGATAGGCTTTTTTGGTCTGAATACGTACCTCACCGGGCTGGAACGCAACCAGAACGACGACCTTGATGGGATTGAATACCTGGTCGGCCTGGGACGCGAGGCCGGCGCCGGGTGGGCGCGAGAAGAATTGAGCTGGGCCAACATGGAGCCGTCCATCAAGGGCATCTTCACCTGGGGCCACTACGATACCCGCATCCTCCAGCTTGCCGATGCCGGGTATGGCATCATCGGAATGCTGCTGACCACGCCGGGGTGGGCCCGCAAGGGCGAGTGTATCGAGAATTACTGGTGCCCCCCCCGCCAACCCCCAGGACTACGCCGACTCGTTGCGGGCCATCGTGGAGCGCTACGATG
>JAAUSY010000225.1 GCA_012032475.1 Chloroflexaceae bacterium | reverse complement strand
CAATGAGCCATTCGCCTACAATCTGGTGTTTGCCGACTGGGGAGGGACAGTTCGCCGTATGGTGGCAAATGTGGTGTCTGGGCGGATAACTTCTCCATGGTCTGGAGACGGAATATTGAGATTACCGACGGGGGGAACTACCGTTTCTTTGCGGGCGGCGATGATACGGCAAAAATATGGATTGATGGTGAGTTGCTTTTTGATATTCGCTGGAACCTCCAGGAGAAAATCCACGCGGTCTCTGCTGGTCGCCATGAAGTGGTGATAGAGTATCGAGCAGGCACGCTGTGGGATAATGTCTACTTCGGCTTTGCGCTGCCTGTGGGCGATGGTTCAACACGACAAGCTGCCTTTGTGGAAGCCTATAACCGCTTTGGCGGCGAAGCAAAACTGGGATGGCCTGATAACCGCGTACACTGGTGGAAGAGGGACAGGCCTGGCGAGGGCGTTACCATCCAGGACTTTATCCGTCCCGACGGGGAGGAAGCCGCGATCATTCACGATGTGTTGAGCGATGACCCGGCGGGCACGGTCCCGGCCTTTGTGATCCAGGGTGCCATCTGGAAGCGCTATGTCGAGCTGGGTGACTGGGAATCGTGGCTAGGTGTGCCCACCAGCGACGAGTTTATCAATGCCGATGGCAACCCCCAGAGCAACTTCCGCAATGGCTACATTGTCTGGGCGGGAACGGAAACTGAAGAACACCCCTGGCCCGAACCGCAGACAAACCAGTGGCATGCCATCTACCGCAATGGTGTCAACCTCGACTCGGCTCCCTCCCTGGTGCGCAATGAGCCAGCAATAGATTATAACTGGGACCAGAACGCCCCCGGCTCCGGTCGGTGGGGTATCTTCGCGGACCATTTCAATATCCACTGGACGAAGAATGTCATGTTTGAACCTGGTATCTACGAGATGCAGGCCACCACCGACGATGGGATACGCGTGTCGATCAATGGACGCGAAGTGATTGAGGCGTGGTACCCGCAGCCGTCAACGAGCCACACCAAACGGTTCCGGATCAAGGAGACAGGTGACTATCCTGTGCTCGTAGAATACTACGAAATAGCAGGCGAAGCGCTGGCGCAGGTGTCGTGGGAACTGGATGTCATCGAGATTCCACCCGTGCAGGTGCAACAGGACGGTGAAGAGATTATAGATATCCCGCTACCGGGAGCACCGCTCACGTTGCCCGAGGTAACGATACCCTTCACGCCGACCGACGAAATTGACAGCACCCCCTGGGTGACCCCGACCGATATCCTGTCGAAGACAAACAACACCGACCCGTTTTCCGACACGCACACCATGCAGCCAATAGAGGGCACGGAGCCGTTAACATCTACAGACACCCTGCCAGATTTTACTGATACCATGCCTTTGAAGGTGTATTTCCCAATACCTGGCTATGTTGGGGAGCCTGTGCCTATAATTGCCGACTTCAACCTCACTACGGAGACAACACCTATCACCTACACCTGGCAGGCCACCGACCAGGCTACTGTCACCCAAACTGGTACATTGAGTAGTACGGTTGATTTCACCTGGGATGCATCGGGCACCAAAGCCATGACGGTTACGGCAAACAACGGGTACGGAGAGCCAGTGACCACAACGCATTCCATTTCGATTCAAGAAGACCCCGATGGGCGAAGAGTCTATCTTCCCCTCGTCACCCGCTAACATTTCACCTATCCAGAAGTCCCTGTCGAAGAAAAATGGTGGCAGGGGCTTCTGTGTCTTTAACCATAAGAGTGCTTCGAGTTGAATATTCATACCAATTTGCGTTTTGTCATAGTATTCTCAGATGGGGAAAAAAGGTCATGGAAGTCAGCGCTGCGGCGTTCGCCGCCAGGTCCCGTACCCCCTCAACCAACGCATGCGTCACCTGCTGCAAGGTATCAAAGACGGTGTTGCGGAGGGCGTGCTCCCGCAAATGATCCCAGATATGCTCCACGGGGTTCAGCTCAGGACTGCGGGCCGGTTGCGGCACGAGCCGAATATTTTCCGGTACCTGGAGGTCCCGGGAGCGGTGCCACGCGGCCTGGTCCACCTGCATCACGATGAAGTAATCCGAGAACGCTTCGGCCACGTGGGACAGGAACAGGTTCATCATGGCGGTGTTGGTCTGCGGCAAAATGAGCGCCGTCATCCGTCCGAGACTGGGAGCCACCGCACTATAGACGTAGACGTACTCGCGGACGATCTGGCGAGGCACCGTGGGACGCATCCCTTTGGGAGACCAGCAGCGTTGCGGCGTACTGATGCGGCCAAACCGTCCTTCGTCCTGTGCCATCACCAGCACCGGGCGGGCGTCATCAGCGGCGCGGGTCGCGACGGCGTCGGCGACCTGGTCGGCAAACTGGGCTTTCCAGGCCGCCTGTTCTTCCGGGTCGCTCGTCGGGTGCCGCGGGCGGGGAACGATCTTCCGCCACTGGTGGCGCTGGAGGAGACGCGAGATGGTGCTGGCCGCGACCACGCGCCCCACCCGCTCCTCAAAGGCGCGCTGAATCTCGCGAGCAGTGACGATATCCCCGCGTTGGGCGCGGTCCAAAAAGGGCTCCAGGAACTGGCGTTCCTCGGCCCGCGAAAGGTACCGATGGCGGGGTTCATAGGGACGCGGGGGGAGGATGCCCTCGGGTCCTTCCCGATGATAACAAGCCATGACCTTGTGAACAAAGCCTTTGGACACGCCCAGTTGCCGGGCGATCACCGCCGCGGGGCGGGGGTCCTGGAATGCGGTGAAGATGACCTGCCAGGCCAGACGGTGCCAAGAATGGGTGGCTTGCTGGATCCGTTCGGTGATCTCCTCGGCGGACAAATGGTTTGCAGCACGGGTCACACGGGCCATACGATATTCCTTCCAGGTCAAGATGATGAAGCGCTCCTACTATTCTACCCCAAAACGCAAATTGGTATCAACAACTCGGAGAGCAGGCCGGGGTCGATCCCAGTTCCATCAGTCGGATTGAATTGCACCGCACGCAGGCGACCCTGACAACGGCTATTCGGCTGTGTGCCGTGTTTGGAACCTCCCCCCAGGAACTCCTGGCGTATCTGCGCGGAACCTCCCACGATGCAGTGCTGGAGCCGCGTGCTCCGCAGCAGGCATCTGAGGCCATCTTGCGTGAATGCGACGTCCAGGATGTTCTGCTGCTCTTTCGCCACCAGCAATCAGCGGGGAGGGCGCTGTTCCTGCACCTGCTCCACGCCGTTGCCAGGATGGACGCGCAACACGCCATCAGCAGACTGCCCGACCTTCCCCCCCCCGATGCCCCCGATCCGGTATCGTCTCTTCAACCACAGGATATTCCGTATCCCTCCCGCTCCGAAGATCTCCTCCTCGACTTCTATCTTCAGGGAGGCGTGCTGCTGCGGCGCGATGCCGGGGCGTATCTGAAGGCCAGACGCCGCCGTCTTGACCTCGCGCTTGCGGCGCTACAGGAGACTCTTTTCATGTCGGACAGCGCCTTGAGCAGATGGGAACGCGGGGCTATCGGGCGGTTGAAACTCCCCGATGTGCTGGCTCTTGATACGACCTTTGCCCGCGGGGGGGAAGTTCTGGGCATGTTCTGGCGAGCTTCCATCTTCTGAGCCTGGGGAGTTGCGGGCTGGAAGGCTCTATCGCCCGAACAACACATATTGTTGTTGCCAACTATTGAACGGTCGGATGCGTCTGAGGAATAGCGAACCTGGATGCCCGGCTCCGTCTGCTTGCCAAGGAGAGGCAGGTCAGAGGGGTGGGGGTCTTCCCCATGTTGCCTCATATCTGCTATAATTGCTCTATACGCAATACAAACACAGAAGCTCACCCATCGCTTTGCAGGCAGGGGTGAGCCGCTGGTAAACCGTATCGCTCAATCACCGTGTTGAGCGTATGGTACCATAGATTTGCCAACCCGTGGGAGCACCCGATGACAAGCGATGAACCGCGCACCCTGCGCCTGGAGAAGCTCCTGGTCACCCTGAGCGATGAGGAATTGGACCGCTTCTGCTTCCACCACTTCCGCGATGTGTATGAGCAGTTTGCGCGGGGGTTGTCCAGAGGGGAGAAAGCCTTCCGACTGGTCGCCCACTGCGACCGCCGCAGCCTGTTGGACAACCTTGAACGGTTGGCGACCCACGCCGCCGCCCCGACCACCCCCACTGCCGCTGTGTCCCTCCTCGCGCAGATGCCCACCGACGCCTTGCCCAAACCGGCCCCGTTTCCCCCTGTCTTGCATGCATCAGACTACGGGCCAACCCCGCCGTGCCGACGGTCTGTCATGACGGCTATACGCTCCGCAACCGTGTTCCTGTCTCGCTACTGGTGGTTGGCGGTGCTTGTAGCAGTGGTGCTAATCGGCGGCAGGGCGTTGCTGATCGGCGCAATTGGGAGTGGTTGGGGCACATCCTCAACACTTCCTTTTCCCATCACGACTGAGGATTGGCGTAGCGAACTAGAGCGACTCGGTACCGAGCTGACCCGCACCGGCGACCACTACTGGCGCTATGTGCCGGGTGGCACCTACACCATCGGTGGCTGGACGGATGATGAGAACAACGATAACGACGAACAGGCGGACTTGATGTTGCAGTCTTAACTGGATAGCAAAATATCCTGTGACGGTGCAGCAGTACCGCCAATTCATTAAAGATGGCGGCTATGAGACCCAGGCATACTGGACGATGAATGGATGGAAGTGGAACCAAGACCGAGATCGTGTCCAACCCTCCTTCTGGGGGAATGAGCATTTCAGTGATAAAAATCAGCCGGTCGTTGGGATTACCTGGTATGAAGTAACCGCGTTTGCAGCGTGGTTGAAAGCACAGCTTGCCAACTCACTACCAGAAGATTACCACGTGTATGTGCCTACCGAGGCACAATGGGAAGTGGCCTGTGCCTATGATGGTGATGGGCAGCGCCACCTCTATCCCTGGGGAGAGGAGAAACCCAAACACGACCTGGCAGATTTCGCAGGTGGCCGCAATCCTGATCGTCCTGCACCAGTGGGGTGCTGTCCAGCGGGGGTTGCTGCGTGTGGAGCGTTGGATATGGTTGGCAGCGTATGGGAGATAACGACAAGCAGTCCTGATGGGTATCCCGGCGAGAGTGGAACGATGGTGGTGGATTTCACGATAAACAATTATGATATACCTTGGAGGGGTGGGGGATGGGAGAATGGAAGTGCCAGCGTTCACTGTGCTGCACGGGACAGAACACATCTCGATCACGACTTTATGAACCACGACGGATTCCGCCTGGTCATCTCACCTCTCCCGTAGGTGGGAGGGAACACAGTGAGGGTGGTCCTGCAACAGTAGTGTTCCTTTTAAGGACTACCGTATGATGAGCAGCACCTTGCGGAGGAGGCGCTGCTCATCACCGAGCGCAGCGGCTACGTGCTGCAAGGCGCGGACGTGCGCCTCTTCCTGGCGGAGCAGGCGCGGGCCGCAGGGGACGCGGCAGCAGCGCGGCAGCACGCGGCGGCGCGCGACACTGGCAACGTGCGACGTCCCGCCCGATGACACCTACAAAGTAGCCTATGACGCGGCGGGGGCGCTGCTGCGGTAGCGCCCTCCCCCTCCCGCTCTGGTGCGGAGCCGAAGCTGCACCTGTCGTTGTTCTTCCAGGCGCAGATGCAGCCGCAGCGCGAGGGAGCCGAGGGGCGCGAGCAGAAGATGCTTGAACCGCAGATCGCGCCGCTGGAGGAAGTGGGGACGGGGAAGGAAGCGAAGCAACACGGGGACGAGTTGCTCAAGGGCAAGGAGCGTAGTCTTCCATTGGCCCGCAGTTGCGGGAAAGGGGATGGTATGATACACGAGCTACACCTCAAGCAGGTAGGGCCTGCGCCGCAGTTCGATGTGCGCTTTGCCGAACGGCTGAACATCCTGACTGGCGACAATGGCCTGGGCAAAACCTTTCTGCTAGATGTCGTCTGGTGGGCACTCACGGGCACCTGGGCTGGCGCACCGGCCTGGCCGCAGCGGGGAAATGGCAATACCAGCATCTCCTGGACCTCAAAAGGTGCGCCTCAAAGACCAGGCAGAAAACCGCAGGCCTGGATAGCACCTATCAGGCAGGGGTATGGAATTGGGATGGC
>JAAUSY010000224.1 GCA_012032475.1 Chloroflexaceae bacterium | reverse complement strand
CGGCGGGCCAGCAGAGCACAGGATCGGCCCGCGCACGCGTCTTCGCCCTGCTCGAACTGGAGCTTGCGCACCGCCAGATATTCGATAATGCGTTCTTTGATTTTCTCCAGGTCGTAGTGGTCAGCGTCGAGCACCTGGCTGGCCTGGTCCAGGTCGAACTGGTCGGTAGTGCTGGTGTTCCAGGGGAGTTCGAGCAGCCAGTCCAGGTAGGTTCGGATGAGGTGGTATTCGGACGCGCCCGGCGGGAGCCGCGCCAGCCGCTTGAGTTCGCGTTCGGCTTCTTTGTGCGGCTCTTCGGGCAGGTTGGCTTCCTCCATCTGTCTGCGGAGTTCTGCTATCTCCACGGTGTGGTCGTCGGTTTCGCCCAGTTCGCGCCGGATGGCTTCCATCTGCTGGCGCAGGACGTATTCGCGCTGTCCCCTGGACATCTCCTCCTGGGCTTTCTGACCGATGTGCAGAATCTCGCGCTCGCGCTCGACCAGGCCGAGCACCAACCGCAACCGCGCCTCGATATCGAGGGTGTCGCGCACGGCCTGCTGCTGGTCGGGGCTGAGCGAGAGGTTCGCCGCCACGAGGTCGGCCAGGATGCCCGGTGATGGCGCGTTGGTGGCGATAACCGCCAGTTCGTCGGGCATGGTGGCACTGAGATGCACGATTTCTTGAAAGATTGAAAGCACGCGCCGCGACAACCCCTCCACTTGCAGCGAATCGATCTCTGGCTCGGTCAGGAGGCGCACCCGCACGAGGGGGTAGGGTTCGGTCTGGAGCACCTCCGCAAGCTCGACCCGCGCCCGTCCCTGAAGCATGACCTGGATGTTGCCATCGGGCAGCCGGAGCAACTGGGTGATGACGACCAGCGTCCCGATAGGTCCCAGGAGGGTCGGGTCAAACTGGTCGCCGGGTTCTTTGCTCCAGAAGGCTACGATGGTTTTGTTGGCAAGGACCGCGTCATCAATGAGCTTGATCCAGCGTTCGCCCGATATGACCAGCGACATAATCATCCCTGGAAAGATGACCACGTTGGTCAGGGGCATCAGCGGGAGGTCAACGGTAGCGCCATCATCGGGTTGTTCGGGGTCGGGGGGGATGGAAGGGGTAGGAGGGGCGATGCGCTCAACGGTCATCGGGCGACTCCTTCCGCCACGTTAATCGTGATGCGCTGCGGCGATGGCTTCATCAGCGGGAGCAATACCTCCAGCAGGCCGTTGTGGTAGTGCGAACGGGTTTGCTCCGGGTCAATGGGGAGGTTGAGCGGAATGGAAATTTCATAGGGTCCGGCGTCAATTTCCAGGCGGTGGATACGGAGCAACTGCGCGGGCGGGTCAAACCTGCGCACCCCCTGGATATGGAGCAGGTCGGGCCGGGCTTCAATCTGGAGCGACTCCGGGTCGGTGCCGGCCAGGTCTATCAATATCAGCAAGGCCTGTTCAGTTTCGTAGATGTTCAGGGCGGCCCCGCTGCATCCATGCTGCCCAAATACACAGTAGGTATTATTGGAAAGAAATTGAAATTGTACTTTCTCCATGGGTCTGGCCCCTTTCTCTGGTAGCATTTTCACGCCGTGCGGCGTTCATCATGTTCGTCTCATTTCGCCCTGGGTGCGAGTGAGGATACCTCCGGGGCGACGTATTGCCTGGTTAAGTGGTAGGGTAGGATAGCTAGAGAGATTATAGCACATCCCGCTTGCTCAGTTCCGGACACCGGGGGAGTTTACAGGGCTACGTCAAAGTCGCCCTTTGTCAGCATTTCTGGGCTTTTGCGTCTCTTCCAACGGGGTATTTAAGTGGTTTGTTTCGGCCAGCCTCCGGACTTTGACGTAGCCCTGGGGGAGTTTCCCGTCTCCTGGGATCTCATGGGATGTGGTATGATGATGCGTGATGAGGAATGAATGAGGTGAACCATGCCTGACCCGACGACCACGAGGATGTTTCGGCCCGTTCCGCTTGACCGATATGCCGTGCAGGTGACCAGCGGGGTGGCCTACCTGGGGGGCGTGCTGGTGCTGCCGCTGCTGTTTGCCACCTTCAGCGGTTTCCGCTGGCCCGGCCTGATGATACCCACTGCGTTTGCCGCGGCCATTGCGCTGTTCCTGCTGCTGGCCTATGCTGGGCAACCCACCGACTACCGCATCGAGGCGTATCACCTGGTTATCCGGCGGCGCTGGTTGCGGGCTGTGCGGGTGCCCCTGGGCGAGATAACGGGGGTGTCCCTGGCGTCTATGCTGGCGAACGTGCCGCGGATGGGGCTGCGGTTTGCCTTCAACCCCGGTATCTTTGGCTACCAGGGTCCCTTCGACCTGGTAGACTATGGTCGCGTGTTCTTTCTGGCAACCAACCGCGAACACCTGGTGGCGGTGTCTCGTCGGGACGCTCCCTCGCTCATTCTCAGCCCGGCCCGTTTCCACCAGTTCATTGAGGTGCTGGACGAAGAGCGGCGCAACCCGCCCCCGCAAGTTCGTTCGAAGGGGTGAGCACCAGAATCGCCGCAAGTTTCAGGCAAGGTGAATAAACCGCAGCAGTTCGAACAGGGTAAAGGGGATGAACGTGTTCTTGGGTAGGGAATAGTCCCCTACCCGGCCAGGGTCCGCTTCCCCAACGGCTCGTTCGTACTGCTGTTCGGTCAGCACCACAATCGGCACATGCCGCGTTCGGGGGTGGAGCTTGAATGCCCAGTAGTTCCGTGCGACTTCATCTTCCGTATGCAGCAAATTCGCATCCAGGACAATCACGTCGGGGGGGTGACGTCTGGCCGCTCTCATCCCCTCGTTTCCGCTAGCGACAATCTCGATATCAAACCCCTCGTCGTTGAGAATGGTCTCAAAACGCTGAGCCAACGCCTGGTCCGGTTCAATAATCAGCGTATGTCCTGACATCCTATGGCCTCCTTCCTGGTCGCGCACCGAGTCTTGATACTCCCATGATACGGGTCTATCGGGACGGGCGGAAGGTGAGAATGCACGGGAGAAATGGGAAGGAATTCCGAACGTCCTTGAATATTCGCCAGAAATTTGTGCTTATCTCTAGACGTTATCCTGGTGGCGAAGGGCCGGCCTGGTTCTGACGTTCACCAGGCACAGAACCAGTCCTTCAACCTCGCCGTGCTGGCTCCGGATGGGCAGCAGCGTCCAGTCCCACCAGGTTGTTCCTCGCTCCGGGTGGGCGGCGTAGGTGAAGGGTCTGGCATAGGCCGTGTAGGGTTCGCCCGTCTCAACCACGCGGCGAAAAATGGCTTCGTTCTCGGCATCGGGGTAGAGGTCGAAATGGTTCTTGCCCTCAAAGAAAGATGGGTCGCGCCCATCGGCGGCGGCGTAGGCCTGGTTGACCCGAATGAAGTTGAAGTTCCGGTCCATCGAGGCAATGTGCAGGTGAATGGTGTTGAACAGCTTTTCGAGGAGTTCGTTGGCCTCTCTGAGCGCTTCCTTCTGCTGGCGCAGTCGCTCTTCCATCCCTTTGCAGCGGGTGATATCGCGGTTGCTGGCCCGCCGCCCGATCCAGCAGCCATGGGGGTCGTAGACCGGTTGGCAGACGTGCCCGATCCAGTGCTCTTCGCCATTGTGGGCGATGACACGAAATTCCAGCGCACAGGCGCTCGGACAACACAGCTCGTTCCACAGATGGTCTGCAACGCGTTCGCGGTCTTTGGGATGCACGAGCGAGAGCAGCAGGTCGGGGTTGGCATAGAAGGCGGCGGGGCGGTAGCCCGTGATGCGCTCGCAGGCAGGCGATACGTAGAGGTGCGTCCTATCCGGGGCAATCCAGTATTCCCAATCGTAGGCGAATTCGGCCACCGTGCGGAAGTGTTCTTCGCTGCCGCGCAGCACTTCTTCGGCTTGCCGATAGCCTGCAATTTCTGCTCGCAGCTGCGCATTGGCCTGTTCCAGCTTCGCCGCGTGTTCCCAGAGCGTGTCCGGGCTGCGCCCGGTGTTGGTGAGTGCGCAGAGGTGCAGTTCGCTCTGGTGGCGGGTCCATTCGGTGGCCTCGCGACGGATGCATTCAACGCACAAGAGCTGGTGGTGTGCTTCGAGGTCCCGCCGGAGCTGCTCGATTTGCTGCTCTGCTTCAGTCAGGCGCTGCCGCAAGCGAGCGTATTCCTGCTGAGAAGAATCCCCGGCCTGAGCCGGGGCCGGGTCCATCTGCTCGTGCGTCATGCCTTCCTCATGTTTTGTCGGGGCGGTCCTCATACCTCCACCCTGGTCTGAGGTGGGCCATGTCATGCTATTGTATCACATTCCGGTGGTACTGGTCTCCCGGATGCTAGTCAAGTCCTGCTCATGCTCCTGCTCCCCTCGGTTCAATCCTGATAGTCTTGTCTATGCGGTCAGTGCGGTCTGGGCGCGCAGGCGGCCTACGACAGGATGGTCACGGTTTCTCCGTCCACCGAAACCAGGTCGCCGGTCCGTATCTGCCCGATATCCACCAGGTCCACCATGGGAATATCGCTGATGATTGCGCCAACGGCTACAATCGGCTCGCTTTCGGCGTTGATGATTGCCACCGGGGCCTGCCCCGCCTTTGCCAGGCGGTAGATCGTATAGCTGCCGACGGTGCTGCCCTTGCCCGTTGGGAAGACCAGCACGCGCCCGGCAACCGACTCGCCCTGCAAGGGGTGGCCCGGCTCAACGACGACCCCACGTTCCGGGTCAACCATCCCCAGAAACCCGATGGGTTCGGGGGAGACCAGCGCCACCCCGCGGGCCTGCCCGCTCCTGATCACTCGCCCGGTCAGTGTTTTCATGGCATTACAGGAACGAAAGTCCCCCGACGATCAATCCAAGGAGCAACCCCAGGGGCAGGCCAATCACCACTCCGATGACGACACTACTCAACACCCCGACCACGGCCTCCGCGATAGCCGTTCTGGAGACGTTCCGGGTCATCTCCTGGTAGGGCATGCCGCTGCTCATCTCCACGAACGCGCCGCCAAGGATACCAAGCAGTTCGCCAACGATGGCTCCAATCAGAGACCACACGATGACCCAGAGGATGGTTCCGCCGATGACCCCGCCAAGGGAGCCGCCGAGCACCCCACCTATCGAGCCGCCCATGGCTCCCCCGATGCCGCCCGATATGCGGGCATAGAAGCTGCCGCTCCTGGAGATGGCGGCAAAGGGTGGCTCAAGGTCCTGGGGGGCTTCTCCTGGTGTGGTGGGCACCAGGGCTTTGTGTACAACCGACCGCATCGTATCTTCCAGCATGCTGATAGCGTTCACGTATACTCCTTATGCTAAGTATGGGCCTGTCTCTCTCTTCGAAGCGATATTGTACCACGAGGAGGAGGAAGAGGTTTTCAGGACTCTCACCCCTCACCCCTCATCTCTCATCTTCGGCGGTGCGCCAGCGCCCGGTCACGGCCGCTTCGATGCACGCGTCCAGGGAGCCATAGCGAACCTGGAGACCGGAGTGGCCCGGTGTGTAGCAGGCTCCCTTGGCCGACATCGTTGCCATGCGGCGGAAGCCCAGGTGTTTCACGGGGGCGACGACCAGGCAGGTGTCGGCCACCACGCGCCCCCCCCAGTCTTTCCAGCGCTTCCACCAACCCCATCCGGCTGGCTTCGTTGCGCACATCCCGCGCCAGTGTGACCCAGAGCGCCGTACGGGCCTTTTGCCCGTTGAGCCGCTCAATCACCATAGCAAGCTGCGTGAGCGAGGCGTGCGGGCACCCGATCCACACCAGGTCTATTTCGTCGCCGTCGTCGCTGTTGAGCGCCGCGTAGCCCTCCCGCAGGCTGGTGATACGCACGGTCTCGGCGTCGGGGTCAATGATATCAGGTTGGCCTGCCTCCGGGGTTACCCCCCGGACGTGGTAGAGCGCCACCGCGCCGCTAGCTGCCATCGCCGCGCCCATCCCCCGGAGCAGGTCTATCGAGCATACCGAGAAGGGCACTCCTGGGATGCGCTCCCCCTCGGTGGGAACCTCCAGGCCGGTGAAGAAGGGCACGCGGTTGCGGGCTATCTTGCCGACCATCGTGCCGAGGGCCCCGAAGTCGGAGAAGGAGGTGACCGGGCAGGCCACTTCGACCACCAGCGTGGCCCGGCGGTGGTGCGGCAGGTGCAACCCGAACCGGGCCGTGCGCCCGGTGATGGCCGCCGCGAGGGCACC
>JAAUSY010000223.1 GCA_012032475.1 Chloroflexaceae bacterium | reverse complement strand
TGCCCGAACGGGCGCGGGCCGAGGGGTTGACGCCGCTCGAATTTATGCGCCGCTACGGAGCGTTCGAGGTGCAACGGGGGGATAGGCCCGCTCTATGAGCAGGAGATACCCCCGGAGGAACTGGAAGACGTTGCCACCGACGCCGCCGGGCGCGTCTATACGAAGGCTCCGAAACCGGCCTCACCGAACATTGCCCCCCAACCCACCCTCGACCCGGACCACGAAGGGCGGCGGCGCGTCGGCATCGAACAGAATAGGAAGGTGTTGCGCGGGTTTCCTACCCCAAGCGGGCGGCTGGAATTCTATTCGAGCACGCTGGCAGCCTGGGGATGGCCGGAATACGCCATCCCGACCTACATCAAGAGCCACGTTCACCCGGACAACCTGAAACCCGGCCAGATGGTCTTGCTCTCGGCCTTCCGCATTCCGGTGCAAATCCACACCCGCAGCGCCAACGCCAAATGGCTGGACGAGATTGCCCACACCAACCCGCTCTGGATACACCCGAACGACGCTGAGCGTCTGCGGGTCCAGACCGGCGACCTGGTACGGGTCGAAACCGCCATCGGGTACTATGTCGTGAAAGCCTGGGTGACCGAGGGGATACGCCCTGGTGTGGTCGCGTGTAGCCACCACATGGGGCGCTGGAAGATCCACGACCACGGGCAGCGGCAACTGATGGCAACGGTGAGCCTGAACCAGGAAGGGAGCCGCTGGAGGATGGTGCAGCGCAAAGGGGCAGAGCCATATGCTTCGTCGGATAGCGACACCATGCGCATCTGGTGGAGCGATGTGGGGGTGCATCAGAACCTTACCTTCCCCGTCCATGCCGATCCCGTTTCCGGGCAGCATTGTTGGAACCAGGCAGTGTACGTTCGCAGGGCGGAGCCGGATGACCGCTATGGCGATATTTCGGTGGACACGCAGCAATCATTTGCGGTCTACCGGCAATGGCTGGAAAAGACGCGCCCGGCCATCACCTTTTCGCCCGACCGGACCCGCCGACCCTACTGGTTACAACGCCCGCTCAAGCCGGCGAAAGTCTGCTATCAACTGGTGGCGGACGAGCCAGAGATGAGTGACGGTTGACGGGTATGGAATTATTCCGTGTGCTGGCAACCTTTGCCGAACCCCCAGGAGCCGAAGCGGGCCGCCTGGCAGACTTGCTGGAACTGGGGGAACATCCTTCGAGAGCCGACTACACCGACCTGTTTGTGCTGCAACTCCCGCCCTACGCGTCGGTGTATGCTGGCGCGGAGGGGGCACTCGGTGGTGAGGGGCGCGAACGGGTCACCGCATTCTGGCGGGTTCTGGGGCCGAGCATCCCCACCGAGCCGGACCACCTGGCGGTGTTGCTCGCGCTCTATGCCTGGCTCGTCGAGCGCGAGGAGGAAATAGGGGCAGAGGACGGGGAGCAGGGAAGCCGCCAGCGCGAGGGCCGTCACCACCTTCGCACCACCTTTCTCTGGGAGCACCTGCTCAACTGGTTGCCGCCCTACCTGGCAAAACTGCAAGCAGTCGCCGCGCCAGCCTACGCCGCGTGGGGGGCGCTGCTGTCCAGGGTGTTGCGGGAAGAGGCGCAGCGCGGAGGGACACCTCCCCCGCTCTCGCCCCATCTCCGCGAAACCCCGTCCCTGACCCACCCTGGCGACGGGTCGCTCCAACCGCTGGTCCGGGGGTTGCTCGTGCCGGTGCAGAGCGGCATCATCCTGACCCGCGCCGACCTGGCGCGGGCCGGGCACCAGTTCAACCTGGGCATTCGGGTGGGCGAACGGCGCATGATGCTCAACACGCTGTTGCAGCAGGATGGCGAAAAGGTCCTCGCCTGGCTTTCGGAAGAAGCCGCCGCCTGGCGCAGCCACCACGCCGCCTGGCGAACGGTGCTGGGAGAACTGGCGGTGTTCTGGGAAGCGCGAGCCGAGGCAACCGCCCGGCTCCTGGCGACCCTGTGCGACGAAGCGGCACAACTATCCTGCCAGCGATGAGCGACGAATGATAATGATGATGAGTGACTGGTTTGGAAATGAGCAGAAAGTTGAGGCATGGAATTACACCTTATCTCTTTTGTTTTGCTGCTCCTGTTAGGATTGTTTGTCGGAGGCTACGGCTCGATGGTCGGGGCGGGGGGAGGGTTCGTGCTGATGCCCATCCTTTTGCTCATCTACCCGGATATGGCACCGGAAGCCGTCACAAGTATCTCACTCACCGCTGTTTTTCTCAACGCGGTTTCTGGCTCCATTGCCTATGCCAGAATGAAGCGCATCCATTATCGTTCCGGCATCATCTTTGCGCTGGCGACCGTCCCCGGCGCTGTCTTTGGGGTGACCGCTACCTCACTGGTGGATCGCCACCTCTTTGAATTGCTCTTCGGCGTCTTTATGCTGGCGATGTCGCTGTTTCTCTTCGTCAAGCCTTCGGGCGGCAAACCTTCGGCATCCCTGCCAGCGCAACCCCAGGAAAGGAGCGAAACAACCGCCGGGCCACTGCCTGAATCCTCAGACTCGAACCTGGTCAATTCCCTGCCCTGCCGCTGTGTGCTCGGTGGAGGAGCCAGTGTCATCGTCGGGTTTCTTTCGAGTTTTCTGGGCATCGGTGGGGGCATTATGCATGTGCCCATTATGGTCTACGTGCTGGAATTTCCGGTCCACCTGGCAACTGCGACCTCCCAGTTCATCTTGATGATTACCTCGTTGACCGGGGTTTCGACCCACCTGGTCGGTGGAACACTGCTCGAAGGCATAACCTACACGATTCCCATCTGCATCGGGATTGTGTTTGGGGCGCAGTTGGGGGCCCGCCTTTCGCGCCGCATGCATGGAGCGTGGATTGTTCGCAGCCTGGCTTTTGCCCTGGGAGCCGCCGGGGTCCGTTTCGTGCTCGGCGCGGTGTCGTGAGCACCCTGAAGACTGCCACCATGGGCGAAAGAAAAGAAGGAGAAAGAGAACCCACCACCGGGGTGATTCTGGCCGGGGGGCATAGTCGGCGGTTGCAGCAGGACAAGCGCAAGCTCCGTCTCTGGGGGGAAGACGGCCCGACCCTGCTGGAACACACCCTTGCGCTCATCACTCCGTTGTGTGATGAAATCGTGGTGGTGCTCAATGACCCCTGGGAATGGCAAGACCTGCCGGCCCGCCTGGTCCCCGACCTCCGCGCAGGGATGGGGCCGGCTGGTGGGTTGGTGGCGGGGTTGACAGCGTCCCGTTGTTCTCATGCGCTGGTGGTCGGGGCGGACATGCCGTTGCTGAACCCCCACCTGCTTGCCCGGATGGTCCGTTCGCCACACCGCTCCGAGGCCGAAGCCCTGGTTCCCCTATCGCCAACGATGAGCGGCCTCCCCCGCATTGAGCCGCTCCATGCGCTCTATGCTCGTGCTTGTCTGCCCCGCATCGCCCGTGCGCTCGAACAGGGGACCCGCCGCCTGACCACCTTGCTGGAACAGCTCCGAACCGTCTTTCTCCTGCCTTCTGAGTTGCTTGCCTGCGAGGGGAGCGAGGGAGGCGAGGGGAGTGTCGGCAGTGACCGTGGGCTATCGTGGGCTTTTTCAACATCAACACCCCTGCGGACCTGTGCCTTGCGCGGCAGTTGCTCGCCGAGCGCAGCCGGCCTTCCCGTCCGGGCGGGTCAGACCGCTCCGTGGCCGGCCACGCTTCTGTTCCTGGTGCGGTGCCACCTGGCTAGCTCCCGCGGAATTTCGCCACGATGAGCACCAGAAACAACAGAAAGAGGGGATAGAGCGCAATGTTCAATGCCCGGTTGATCCTTCGTGAGCGAATGCTCCGCAACCCATTGAAAATCTCCTTTTGAATCAACAGAACCAGCAGCATGAGCACCTGGGTAAACGAAAGAACCGTGCTCCAATGCGCAACCTGTTCCAACCCGGCGGAAGAGAAGAGCGTCAATCCCCCCGCGGTGGATTGGGTCAGTTTCGGCGCGGCGAAGAAGGCCACCACGGCAAACAGGCTGTGGGGCACCATCGCTACCAGCAGCAACCGGCTCCAGTCCACCAGATAGGCCAGAAAGATGCCGGCGAGAAAGGCGAACGCCACGATTTGCAGCGACTGGTGTTGGGCATACATCGTAGCAAAGAGCACTGCGCCATAGAGAAACGACCACTTCCCCAGGACTGGTTGCGCGGCTGTCTGGATACATCCCCGAAAAATCAGTTCCATGGTGACGCCAGCAAAGACAGGGAACAGCGCCAGAAAGAACCACAATGCATCCCACGGAAGGGTGCCAGAAAGGGGGGCGGTGTCTATGGCGGCTCTGCCAGCGAGCATCAGGTAGCTCGCAACACCCAGACCCACCCCGGTCATCAGCAGCACCGCATAGTTCACGGGACGGTCAAGGTGGACCCCAAGTTCGCGCCGCGGGATGCCCAGGTTCCAGAGCGCTACGTTCACGGCAATGAACAGCAGGAACGCCGCGATGGTATCGCGAATCAGGAAGGGCATGGAGAACACCGGGGGCAGAGATTGCAACCAATCATCCAGCGGCAAGAGCATCGTGCCGATTGAGATGATGCGAACCAGCGGCACGAGCGTCAGCGCGATTGCCAGAAGGCGTTCGGCATTGAAGTGTCCCGAAACCGCGTAGCTATAGAGGCCCAGGAGCATCATGGCATGCATGATAAGCTCAATATGGAAGTGGCCTGCAAAGGAAAACAGACCAGCCACCCCCACCAGGGACAGGAATCCCCAGGCGTGCCAGGAGGCGTGCGATTCGGCTTCTGGAAGTTGCCTGGAGGGAAAAGAATGGCTGTTAGGGGGCGGATGCGTGATGGGAGGTGGTTGGGATACTTCACCGGTGCGGTGGCTGCTCACGCTGCGGGGTAGTTGGTGACGAGGGGTATAACAGGCAATGGCAAGTTGAAGTTCGCCCAGGTCGGTGTATATCTTTCCCAGTTCATCCCGAAAGGCGGCCTCTTGTTCGCTCCACCCCAGGCGGATGGATGATTGGATGGCCGCCTGAAGTTGCGGCACCCGCTCATGTCGTTGATCGTACCACCGGTTGCTCACGGGAGCTGTCACAAGGCTATATCCCACAATCAGTTCATCCGTCACCCGATGGGGCGGTTGCTGGATGGCCCAGTGCCAACCCGCTTCAATATTGGGACGTTCTCCTGCAAAAAGTTGTTCTCCCAGGCGCATCACCTCGCCTTCGTGCTGCTGACACCAGGTAGCGGCCTGGTGCGCAACACCGAGGTAGTAACGGGCATAGCGTAGGAACACCTCCCCGGCGTGTTCCAGGCGATTCGCCGCAAACGAACGCACTGGCTCCGGCATGCAGTAGCGACCGCTCATCTGGTCGCCTTGCAGGAGCTTGCGGCGGCAAAGCCTATCGAGCAAACCCTGCTCCAGGAGACGGGCGGTGCGTTTTCTGGTGCGCTTGCTGCGGGCCACCACCATTACCGCTGCGGCCTGGTCGAAACTTGCCTGAAAGACACCCAACTGGCAAAAAATGGTCTGCACATTGGGGGTAAGCGCCTCATAGCTGGTGGTGAGAACCGCTTGCACCTGAAGCGCAGGGTTGCCCATCCGGGTTGAACGCGCCAGGTAGGCTAGCTCATCTTCCAACGCCTGCAAATAGGCCTCGACACTCAGGTAAGGGTCGTCGGCCAGCAAACTGGCGCTTATTTCGAGGGCCAGAGGATGATTTCCACAGAGGGAGCACAGCCGGGGAGCGACTGCGCCGATCCGCGGACAGATAGTCAAGAGCATCGTTTCTGGCATCTCTTCCATCACAGCCACAGCACCAATACCAGTAGCACCCGCAGCCTTGTACTCCCTCCGCTCACTCCTCCTCCAGCGCTCCCCGAAACACCGCCAGGGTGTCCGCCTCCATTCCCACCAGCAGCAGCGCCCGCAAGCGCGCCTCGCTCGTGATGGTCGTCAGCGCGGCTTCCACCTCGCGCAGCTCCGCCTCGGTGGGGTGGAACCGCGCCCTGACCATGTCAACGATGGCCTCCTGACGGGCCGTCAGGCGACCTTCTTCCTGTCCCTCCAATCGGCCTTCCTCGCGCTCCTGCCGAAACCGCCGCAGCAAGGGGGTCTCGCCGAGCAACTCATCCTCCAACACCAGCCACTCTTCCACCATCTTGAGCACC
>JAAUSY010000057.1 GCA_012032475.1 Chloroflexaceae bacterium | reverse complement strand
GCGGCTGGCACCGCCGTCGGCGGCACCGGCGTGTTGGTCGGCAGCGGCGTGTCAGTCGGCGTCGGCGTGTCGGTTGGCGTCGGGGCCCTGGTTGAGGTTGGGGGGCCTACCAACGCAGTGGAGGTCAGGGTTGCCGTGGGTGTTATGGTAGCAGCGGCGGTCGGAGAAGGCAGCGGAGTGACGGTTGGCTCCCCACCCTCGACCACGCCCACCGAGGTCAAGGTGCCGGTGGGAGCCGAGGCCTGGTTTCCTACGGCCCCGCCTCTCCCGAACAGGCTCCACACCCCCACCACGAACAGCACGAACAGCACGCCCACCAGCGGCAGTGGCAGCGGCAGGTGGTTCGTTTTTCGGGGGGGCGCGAACCGCACCACCAGCGCCGTCACATTATCCTGGGCCTGCTTCTCCAGGGCCCGCTGCACCAGCACATCGGCTGCCTTCTGCGCCGGGCGGTTTGCCACCGACCGGGCTATCTCCTGGTCCGACAGCCGCTTGTGGATGCCATCCGTACAGAGCACGAGGGTCGCGCCCATCTTGAAGAGCCTGCTCGTCAGGAAGTTGGGCACGTCGGGCAGGGAGACATTCCCGCCAAGCACCTGGGTCAATCGCCCGGCCTGCGGGCGGGTGCGGGCCTCCGCGGGGGCACCCCCTGCCGCACGAGGTCTTCGTAGTGCGTATGGTCACGGGTCAGGCATTCAATCTCCCCCTGCGCGTCCACAAGGTAGGCGCGGCTGTCGCCAATATTGCCGACCGAAAGGCGCACCTTCCGGTCCGCGTCTTCCTCGACCACCGCCCCGATGAGGGTGGTTCCGCTCTTTTTGTAGCGCTCGCTCCCGGCCTTGAGTTCGCGCACGGCGTCAATGGCCGCGGCAAAGGCTCGGTTGAGCTTCTCGCTGGCCGCCAGCGACGATTTGCTCGCCCGGACGTTGGCGAGCGCCGTACGAACGGCCAGTTTGCTGAATACCTCGCCATCTGCCCCGCCGCCCATCCCATCAGCCAGCATGGCGACCAGTCCCGTGGGGGTCTGGTCCATTCCGACAAAATCCTCGTTCTTCTCCCGCCCGGCCACGTGGGTGGCCGACCCGTAGTCCAGCCGGCTCCGGGACGCGGCGGGGGGCCGCCCGATGATCGAGCCGCTGGTGGGGCAGGGTGGGAGCCGTGCGGTCATCGGGTACGATGGCGGCGGTGCGGTCATCGGGCACGATGGGGGCCGTCCGCTCATTGGCTGTGGACGCGTCGGATTCCAGGTCAAGCTGAACGGTTTTTCTATCTCTCGCCATCCAGTTCCTCGCTACACTTCTGTATCTGTATCGTGTCTTTCAGTCAGTTCGTTTCGTTCCAGAAATCGTCTCTGCGCCTCTGCGCGCTCGTTCACCCAGGTTTGAGCCAGCACCTCCCCGGACCGGAAGGACGTGCGCCTACCGGCTATCGCTGCGATCTTGGCCGCGATGGCACCGACACCGGGGTCGGGGGGATGGGCGTTCTGGTCGGTGTATCGGTTGGCGTCGGCGTGTCGGTCGGCCTCGGAGCCATCGTCGAAGTCGCCACCATGCCGCCAGACGCCATCGTCGAAGTGGGGAGCGGGGTTGGCGTTGGTGGGATGGCCGTGACTGTTGGCAGGGGGGTCAGGGTTGGCTCACCCCAGTCCACCGTGGGCGTTGAGGGGGACGCTGAGGGGGACACGAACAGCGCACTGAGCTGCGACGAAACCGGCCCCGCGGCCAGGAGCACCCCCGTCAGCACGAGGAGAATCGCCGCCGCCACGCCCAGACGAGCCGCGATGTGCCGCACCTGGGGCCAGTTCCAGCGGCCATGCATCGAACAGCGCTGGCGGGCTTCGGGAACTCCCTGAAGCCGCTCCAGCATCCGCCGCATGGTGGGGAGGTTCCCGCGCCGGTGGTGCGGGTCGCGGTCAATGGCCTGCATCACCAGGTCGTTCAACTCGGCGGAAACCCTGGGGTTGCGTTCCCGAACGGCGGGCAGGGTGCTGGATGGGTTGGAAATATCCTCGGTTCGGGGCATGGCCTGTCGCCCGACCATCAGTTCATACATGACCATCCCCAGACCGTAGATATCAACCTGGGGGTCAATCGGGGCGGGAGCCTTCTCCGGCCCGGAGCTTCTGAGCCGTTCGGGAGGGAGATAGAGCTTTTTGCCATAGACCGTCCGCAGCCGGGGGTGGTCCAGGGAGTCCGCCACAGCCAGGTCCGTCAGGACCACCGTTGGCACGCCATCGCGCACCGCCGAGAACGGTTGGCGAAAGAGCATATTGCTCGGAGAAATATCATGATGCACCAGGTGGACCTGCTCGTGCAGATAGCGCAGGGTCTCGGCCACCTGAAGGGCCATCCGCACCACACACGGGGGGGGCATGGGCCGATAGCCGCGCCGTTCGAGTTCCTGGCTGAGCGACCCCCCCGGCTCATACGCCAGCACGATATAGGGCAGGCGCAGGGGTTCGGTGCCCCGGCTGGGGACTTCGACATAGGCGAAATCTCCCCGACCGGGGCGGTGGGGCGTGACGATATCCCCAAATCGTTCGGTGAAGCTCTGCACCAACCCCGGATGCTTCCCCGCTCTGCGCGTCTGGAGCAGGTAATCCCACTCGTCGCGGAGGCTTTCGATCCAGGCCGGGTCGGCCACTTTGATGACGCAGACCTTGTGGTGGTCTATGAGTTCCGGGGTTTCCCCGTGCTGTTTCAGATGCTCCACCACTTCATGCCACGGTTCAGAAGAGGGATTCCAGAGGCGGGCAAGGTAGACCATTGCCTGCCCTCCCCGGCTCAGCGTGCGCAGAATCTCGAAGTTCCCCACCCGCTTCCCAGGCTGAAAAAGTTCATCAACACGTTTGCTCATACTACCACCCTCAGCTATGGTTTTTCTTCTTCCAGACGGAGTTGCAGCACCGGGCTGATCCAGAACACATCCCCCGGCTTGAGATTTGCGCTCTCACCATTCTCCAGTTTCTTCTTCTCATTGCCAACGAAGGTCCCATTGGTGCCGTTGACTGCTATCAACTGCACCTCGCCATCCTTCAATACCACCAGTTTGGCGTGGTTCCGCGAAACAATCTTGTGATCGAGGGGGATTTCCGGCCGGCTCTCCTGCGATGGTCTCCCAATGTCATAATTCCGCTGCTTGCCGCCGCGCAGGTCGAAGCTGGTCCGGCGCTGGTTCAGGCTGGCTTCTCCCTGCACCACCACCACCCGAAACCGACGCTGATCCCCGGCTTCCTCCTCATATTCCGCGGTCTTGTCGGCGTCATACTCCGCGGTCTTGTCGGCGTCATAGACGTCGGTTCTTTCGTCGTCGCGGATCTGCGTTGGCCCGTCATCCCCCGGATAAAAATCTGGCGGGTTTATGCCCAGGGGACCACCTCCCACGAAGCTCCCCGATGTTCTCGACCTCCCTGGCACGGGCAGGGCGGGCGATTGCTTCCGCGCCCGGATGAACTGCACCCCAACGGCCAGCAGCACGACGATTCCCACTCCCGCCAGAACGATCAGGATAAGACCCAGGTGCTTATCAATGATTGCACTCAGCCATTCTATCGGCGTATCCGGTGGGGGGGGAGCAAAGACGGTCACGGCCATTGGCGCACTGCGAGCATGCTGACCATTGGCATCGGTCACCGCGGCTACCAGTTCATGTTGCCCCGGCGGAAACTTCTCCTGGAAAGGTTTCTCGTAGACATCGAGGGTATGGGCGAAATCCGGGGGGGCCGTTGCGGTGGCGATGCGGTGGTTATCCAGCAGATATTCGACCTGCGTCAGCGGACTCTGAGCCGCCTCGGTGATAATCCTGAGTTGCACCCGGTCTTGAAAATCGGTCGAATTCAGCCACACCTTGATTCGCGGGGGAAAGACGTTGATATTCACCTCTTTCATATCCTCGGCGTTCCCGGCCCGGACCCGCAGTGGTTGAATTCCGGCCGGGGCCGTATCGGCCTGAAACTTCAGGACATAATGGTCGGCCCGCTGAACGGACCGATCAAAAAGATGCTCGGCCTCCTCATTCAGCGAGGGCTTTTCTTCCACCTTCGTCGTGAAGAAGTGGAGCCAGTTGCCGTTCCCTGCCTGAGCCACCTGCTCCAGCAGCGCCGGGTTGGCCGGCGGCGAATTCTCGGTCTGCTCGGTTCCGCCAAAGCCGAGCACCACCAGGGTGAGCGGGTTCTCTTCGGTGCTCCGTTCGGCCAGGGCGGTACGGAGGGCTTCGTCCTCGACGGTTGCCTCCGGGGTGCCTGCCGCAAAGACGAAGAGCAAGCGCGGGACCGCGGGATCTCCCTGGTCGAACTGGCGCAACCCTTCGAGGATAGCCTCCCCAAGCGGATATGACCCGGCGGCGGTTTTTTCCTGGGGGACGAAGGGACGCTCCGGGTCGGCGTTATTGATGGTGTTAAGCACCCCGACAATGTCTGCGGTCATCGGGTGATACCGCTTGACTTCCTGGTCAAACACGACCAGGCTGACCTGCACCGAGGGCAATTGCAGCTTCCCCATCAGGTTGGTCAGCAGGGTCTGCATATCTTTGAACCGGTTTTTCGGGGGGATGCCGTCTCCGCGCATGGCCGCGCTCAGGTCAACGACCAGCGATACGGCAATGGGGCGCTGAACCGGTTCTGGCTCAGCGAGTCCGGTGACCGGTTGTTCCCCTATCGTCACCGCAAAATCTTTGAACCCCTGCACCGGGCTGTTCTGGGCATCAAGATACCTGAGCGTCACCGCAATCTCAGGGAACGCCTCATTGTTGACCTCGACAATCGTCAGGGTTTCCGAACCCTGCGCCAGGGTCATCATATCAGGCATCAGAAGGAAGAGAAACACAAGTCCGGATAGGAAGAGAAAGAGATGGTGTTGGCGCATACGGTCGCTCCTGTTTTTGTATGACAACATTTAGGATAGGCAAACTTCCTGACGGGAAAGGGCTTCTTCGTTACCTGTCACTGGCATCATCGGTACGGGTTCGGGTCGAGTTCCAGGAGCGTGGATTGTCCCAACCGGAGCGTTGCTCGCCGGTCGAGCAGCGTGGGTTTGTTTGGCTCCAACTCGATCCCATCAAGAAAGGTTTTGTTGCTACTTCCGCAGTCAGTGACATAGAACTGGTGGAACTTGACGGTGATTTCAACGTGTCTGCGGGAAATCTCCTTATCACCCGTGATGGGAACATCGGCCTCAGTGCCGCGCCCGATGACGCGGGGGAAGCGGTCAACGATAAGCTCGCGCCGTTGAGACGCATCGGGAGTTTTGACCACCTTGATGAGCAACTGGTGGTGTCCCTGGAGGTGGTCGGTAGGGGGCAAAACCGGCGGCAGGAGGTTTTCCTGTGCTTTTGGTCGCCGCCAGTAGATGATTCCCACCACCACCCCGACGAGCACGAGCGCGATGACCCCAAGGACGAACGGGTTGAGCACGAACGCTCCGAGCCGAACGAAAAAGCCGGGGGCTTCATAGATGAACTCTTTCTGCGACGATGTAACCCCTTTGTCTCGCTCGCCTTTTCGCCACAGGTCCAGGAGTACCTGATATTTCCCTCCTCTGGTGCGCATGTTCGTCGGCAACGGAACCCGGATAGACCGTTCGCATGGGGGAGCTTCTTCGCACGCTGCGATTTCATCTTCTCCTATCACGATACGCTCTGCCCCGCTTGCGTCCTGGACTGACCCGTGATATTCGAACGCATCATCGGTGCTGCTCTGAATATTCAGCTTGACAATCAGCTCTCTGGGGTTCCAACGAGAATCTTCGCTGATCGACCGGATCTCAAATGCCACGCCCCCTTCGTAGGTCACCGGGTGTTCGGCCAGGATTGATGTTTTTTCCTTTCCCTGGTCCACGGGTATTTCTATCAATTTGCCGCTGGCATCTTTTGCCCTCACCTCAAACCGATAGTCCTGCCCGGTTTTGAATTCCTCATTGGTATCGAACACCAGCGGACTGGAGAAGTCTACGTCCTTGAAGATTTTTTCCTGGACTTTGACGCCGCTAGCTTCGCTCCAGGCTTCCACGATCATCTCACGAATCTGTGCCGGGTTCTTCACCCCCAGCGTGATGTGGTAGCTGTCGTCTGTGCGCTCATATTGCACACTGGAGATGGTCACGAGCGACCGGGTGTAATCTCGTTTGGAGGTGAACGAAAAATCCTCCTGAAGCCGTTCGTTTGCATACGACCCGCGCAGATAGGCCCAGTTTTCGCCGGCTCTGGCGAGCACCGGCGCGGTGGCAAGCCACTGGCTGTTCAAGGCTCCCATAATGTCTTCGAACAAGGCATTGAGCTGTTCCGGCTCACCGATTTCCCAGGAGGCGGAGGTTTCGCGGGCGATTTCCTCCAGAACCGCGGTATCAATGTTGCTGCAATCGTTTGGCCCTTTGCAGAGACCAATGGTGTAGATAGGCGTCTTGCTGGGGGATGGTGTGGTTGCTTTTTCAATCACGTCGGCATTGCTGAAAGAGCTACAGGCTCCCCCTTCGGCCGTTTCATCCTTCCCATCGGTAAAGAGGATAATGGCCCGTCGTTCGTGCGGAGCCTGGATCTTGTTGTCCAGAGTTTCAATGGCTCCGTAGGCTGCGTCGTACAGGCAGGTCGCCGCAAGCTCTCTGGAGGTCGCCTTGTTGATAGCGGTCTTGACCAGTTGCGGATCATCAGTGAATTCCTGCAAGAGGGTTGGCAGTTCGTTGAACTGATACACCGCGAAGAAGGCATTCGGGGGGGCGTGGTCAACGGCGGCGGCGGCGGCTTCCTGCACCTTTCCCATCAGCCTCGCCATGCTTCCACTGGCGTCCAGGAGCAGCACAATATAAATCGGACTCTGAGGGTCGCCAACCTCCGCGTCCGTACCCTCCTCATTTCCCAGGGCAATGGTGATATCTTGCGGCGTTGTGTGCTCTTTGGAGACCGGGCGTCCATTGGCATCCACTATCGTGAAGTAGACGCTCAGGTCCAGCGCTTCTTCTCCCTCTTCGGCAACCGTATGCAGAATGACGATTTCGTGGGTTGGCATCTGAGCACCCGGAGACGCCAGATGCCAGGACCAAGACCATGGGACCAAAAAAAGAGCGATCAACCCACCAACCAGGGGACTCTTTTTCATTCCATGCCTCCTGCAAAGAAAAACTGGCTTCATTATAGCATACAACCCTACCTTTCTGGGAAAAAAGCAGTCCAGGGACCCCAGAGATTGCATCAGGTATATCCCATTAGAAAGGGACACCATTTTTGTGAATTGCTTCCGCGGTGACATATACCGCACATTGGTTGGAATACTGCTTGACAACCCCGTTTTTGTTGGGTACACTATGGATGGTATATAAACACTGCGGTCTGTTCCTACCCGCGCCTGGGTAGGGGGCCGTGGGGCAAACGCGAACGATCAGGTACTTTTCCGGTCACCACAGACCCCATACCATCGGTGGTGGCATACCTGATGGCTGACGGGAACACAGGAGTGTCCCCCTGGTCAGGGATGTACCGTTGCTTTATTTGGAGTCCCTCATATAGAACCTGAAAGGTCACCTTTTGTCCTGAAGATTCAGGATGGGGTATCTTATGGTTTTGACTTCGTGATAGCTCAAGGAGGAACACCTATGGCTGAGGAAGTCCGTGCGGATTATGACCAACTTGAAGAGGTTGCCAGCCGGTTTGCCAACCAGGCCGAGGCTATCCAACAAATGCTGGACAAGGTTCGCAGCAGTATGGAAGCCCTGCTGGATGGTGGCTGGATTGGTCGAGGGGCGGATGCCTTTTCGAACGAGATGGAGGCCAAGGTCCTCCCCGCGACCATGCGATTGCAAACCGCGCTGGACACCGCCAGTGCCGAAACCCGGAATATCTCCCAGATTATCCAGCAGGCAGAAGACGAGGCCAGTGCTCCCTTCCGTGTAGGATAGGGGGACCTGCCGATCTGACGATCATCAGACGACCATAAGGAGAAGACGATGTCCTACGATGAAATCAAGTTAGACTATGGCCTGGCCGAGGAAATGGCTCAGACGTTCCGCGCCGGAGTTGAGCAACTGGAAGGTACGATGCAGGAAATGCAGAGTATCGCCAATACCCTGGATGATGGAGCCTTGCGGGGGCAGGGAGGCTCGGCCTTTGTTGATGCCGTTCGTTCGAAGCTGTGCCCTTCCTTGAGCAGGCTCACGGAAAAGTTTGACGAACTGGAAAAAGATGTTCTGGCGGCTATCGAATATATGCGAGAAGCAGACGCCGCATCCAAAGGCATGTTTTAATCGAACCAGGAACAAGGAGACACCGCAATGTCTGTTCGAAGTGTTCTTATCCGAATGGCGCGGAGCGCCGTGGAAAGTGCCCTTTCCCAGTTGATGCAGCAGTTGAACGTGGTCGAAGAGCAGGCGCTTGCTCCGATGCGAACCATGGTCCAATCCGTCGTCGGTGGTATCTGGATTGGGGAGGGAGCCAATGCGTTTGTTGAGGAAGTTTCCAGCCTGGTGATCCCCGGTGTGGGCGAAGTCGGCGAGAATATCACGACCATGCACACGAATGTATCGTCGGCCAGAGATATCATTGACCGTGCGGACGAAGAGGTGAGCCGCCTGGTCCAGTCGCGGCTTTTCGATGCCTTCGATTTTTATTGATAGGATTAATGGGTTGATGGGTTGATGAATTGATGAATTGATATTCCTGATACGCTTTTTTCCCTCCTGTGGGAATGACAATCGTGCTGGACGAGAGACCAGCGAAGTCTGGAGCTATCGCTAGATAGGCAAACATACCCGAAAGAGAACAAGCATACCCAGGATGCCCACTATACCACGAGCACCTGGAAGGAATGCGGCGTGTTGGGGCCTCAACCAACCGTCCTCGGTCGTGGCTACGTCGGGACGTAAAGCACGCCTGTGGACTGCATGGAAGACCTTCATTTGAGAAGGCAGCGCAGGACGAAGCAGGAATTTCGAACATGGACCAGGCGTACCTCCGGGTACCTTTGAACACCTAGAAAGTAGCAGGTGACGAACCATGGACCAGGTCTATATGGATGTTCCCGCCGTACGGGATATGGCGAAGAACTTTCAAACTATCAGCGAGGTTTTGAAGGCCGTTGACAAAGCCCTGGAAGCTATCACCGCGTTCCTGAAGGCAACCGCCTTCATCGGGTTGGTCGGAGGGACGGCGGTCATCCAGTTTATCGAGATGCTCCGCCCCCATATTCAAGACAAAGCAGACAAGTGCGAGGAATTGAGCCAGGACCTGGATGCATCCGTTGATGCGTTTGAGCGTGGCGACCAGCAAGGGGCCACTAAGTTCTATTGATTGACCGACGGACGGACGGGAAACGTATGGTCATGGGAGTAAGGGGGAGGCCGGGATTTCTGGTGTCGCTGGGAAGCGCTGGAAACGTCAGACGGTGCTGACCCGGCCCCCGCTGGTTGCTCGTTGCTACCGTTCGCTCAGCAAACGGGCCACCTCCCATCCGGGTGAAACATTTCTGGCGGAATCGGAAGCAAACGAAGCCCAGATTTCGGATACCGTAAAGACGATGGTGATGCCGAACGCCAGGGCCAGGAACACGACCGTGACAATCATGAACATCTTCAGGTTGGGGCCGGGGCCTTTTTTCTTCGGTGGCACCGCACCGAAATACGCTTGCATTTGCCCAACCACTTCGATGGCCGTTTTCTGGCGGACCGATTCGTCGGGGTGGACGGCCTGGAGGGCGACTTCAGCTATCGGTTTGACATCTTCGATGCGGTTCATCCGAACGCGGCGATTCTGCCGAACCGCCTGAGCGATGTCGTGGTCGCTCCGGAGCTTGAAGGGAAAGGCCGGCTCTCCCACCAGGAGTTCATACAGAGTCAACCCCAGTCCGTAAACATCGGTGGCGTAGTTGGGCTGAAACGTGCGGAGGTTCATCAGTTCCGGAGCCGTGTAGGCCGGGGGAACAAAAAACGGGTGCCAGTTTGCCCGAAAATCCTGGAACGTGCTGACCATACCGAGGTCGAAGAGCAAGATACGCGGCACGTCCGGGTTGGTGTCAAAGCGCACCAGCACCGTATCCGGGCTGATGCCATAATGGAGCATGCCCTTGCTTTGCAAAAAAGCCACGGCCGAAGCCAGGTTGATCATCAGCCACCCGATGTGCCTGACCCACAACTGAGGGTTCTGGTTCAGCATATAGCGTAGCGGTTTGCCTTCGAAGTGTTCGAAGAGACAAAAATAGAGCAGGTGCTCGCGGAGCATGGCTTTCCCGTAGGCATGGTCTTTGAGGGCCGCGTCCGTATAGGGCGGCAGGAGCACCGGGAGGTAGGGGTTCCGGATGCTCCTGAGAAAGATGGCTTCGCGTTCGAGCCGCCGGGTGTTTTCCAATCCGGGGTGAGCCACTTTCAGCAAGATCATTTGCTTCTGACGTCTGGCTTCATAGAGAACCGAAGAACGCAACACGATGAGTGGCTTGAGGATTTCAATATCCCCCAGCCATTCCCCGTAGTCCAGCACATTCGGGGACCTTTCGGCCGGGCAATAGGGTTCCTGGCAATAGAGATTGCTGTCGAATGAGGTTCGTTCGCAGGCAAGACAGACCTTTTTCATCTTCCCTCCACTTCTGCGGTACCGCACGCAGTGGTTCCAGATCATACACGTGCTATGGATAAGTATACAACAAAGTGGAATGATTGAATTGAGCAGCGCGTCATCTACTCCATAACCGACGGAGAGGTCTCCCCAATGAAAGGGAAAGAAAAAGAAATCATTATTGACCGTCCCCCGCGTATCCAGCCGGAACTGCCCTCGGATGAGCGAGAAATCCCCAGTCCTCCTGACAAGCAAGAAGAAGGTTATGCCCGCCTGATCCAGGTTGCGTTGCCCCTGATAACGATTATTGGCTACATTCTCGTCTCCACGATGTACCGGGGTGGGCGGAGCATCTGGTTGCTCATCCCGATGGGGTTGTCGGTGGTGGCCTCCGTTGGATATTCCCTCTACAGCTATTTCAAGGAAAAGCGGCGTCGGGCAGAAATCGAACGGGGCTATGCCGACCGCCTGGTTGAGCTGAACAAAGAAATGCATGTCTCCCACGATATGCAGCGGCGCTTCTACCAGTATAACTACCCCAGCAGTTTCACCACGCTCCGGATGGTCCACACCGCTCGCGAAGAAGCCGAAAGGAAGGCGCGGACGCTCCGTTCTGAGACGCGCCTGTGGGAGCGGCGCGTCTCGGACGAGGATTTTGGCGTAGTGCGCCTGGGAATGGGGACCCTGCCCTCAACCGTCGTCTATGTCCTAAAGAACGCCGAGAATTTTGAGGACCCCCAGGTCCGGGCCGCTATGAAGCTGGACAAGGACTCCCGCTCTGTCTCGGATATTCCGGTGGTGATCTCGTTTCGTCCTCCCCCTGAAGAGGATGGAAAAAAAGCGGACGAGGAGCAGGAGCCGGCCGCGGAGGCAGAACCAACCCCGCCCCCCCGCATCCCCGTGACCCACGCGCTCGGTATTGCCGGCGAGCGCCCCCCGGTGTATGAGTTTGTGCGGGCGCTGCTGGCTCACTACACCGCGTTTCATGCGCCGATGGACGCTCGTCTGTTCATTCTGGCAAACGAGCGACCAGCCTGGGAATGGATCGAGCACCTGCCGCATAGCCAGGACGATGAACAGGGTCGGCTTTGTTGCTTTGTCAGCCAGGCCAGGAGCCAGAAAAACGAGAACCCCTTTGAGGATGTCGAGGGAAACGAACTGGAGCAGTTTCTCGAAAGCATCCGCAAAATCCTCTCTCAACGGAAGATTCGCCTGCAAGAACGTGAACAAAACGAAGGTCAGGGAGACCCGACCCGTCCGCTGCTGCTGGTCGTGATTGATTTGCTCGATACGATCTATGACCCCGCTTCTCCCCTGCATACGCTCGAATCGGATGCAGCGATTTCCATCTTGCTGGAAGAAGGGGCCATGCTGGGGGCTGCGGTCATCTTTCTCGTGCCCGAACGGAGCAAGGTTCCGGGGGGGTGCCGGTCGGTTATTGAAATTGAACGCACCACCCCCGCCACGAACAGCAAGATCGAGCAGTATCAGAAGCTCCACTTCCGCTATGCCGAAACCGGCGTGAATACGCCCCGCTACGTCGGCACCGCCGATAGTATTGCCCACCTGGATGAATTGAACCGTATGGCGCAGGAGATGGCCCGGCTCAAAATCCGCCAGAGTTTTGGCGCGAGCCTGGCGACCTCCGTTTCCTTCCTCGATTTGATGGGCTATCCCTCGCTGGAGGACCTCAAGAACGACACCTGGCAACACTGGCAGGACAGCATCCTGCCAGCCCGTTCCGGCTGGCTCCGGGTGAAACTGGGGAAGATGGCCGGCAACAAACCCCGGACCCTGGTCTTTTCGGCCCGGCGGGATGGGGTGCATGGTATGGTCGCCGGGAGCACCGGCTCAGGAAAATCCGAACTTCTGATTTCGCTCATTGTGGGGATGGCCGTTACCTACAACCCCAGTGTGCTGAACTTTGTCCTGGTTGACTTCAAAGGTGGGGGGGCCTTTCAGGAATTTCAGAGCCTTCCCCACTGCGTAGATATCATTACCAACCTGGCGAGTGATGGGGTCACCCGGATGTTTACGGCTATCCGGTCCGAAATGAATCGCCGCCAGAAACTCAACACGGACACCAGCACCAAGAACATCGTAGAGTATCGGCAGCGGGGGTTGCACCAGAGCTTCCACCCCTACCCCTATCTCTTCATCATCATTGATGAATTTGCCGAAATGATTGCGGATCATTCGGAGTTCAAGGCGCAGCTTGAAACGATTACGCGCCTTGGACGCGCCCAGGGGGTATCGCTGATCCTGGCTGCGCAGCGCCCCAGCGGCGTCACAGACCAGATGCGGGCTAACATCAAATTTCGTATCTGCCTGCGCGTGGAAAACCCCGCTGAGAGCCGGGAAATGCTCCGCCGCACGGATGCGGCCTACCTCCCTCTGGGCATCCCTGGCCGGGGCTATTTGCAAGTCGGGAACGAGGACATTGAGCTGATACAGGTGGCCTATACGGGCGAGAAATATGTGGACCCGAACCAGTCCCCCGCGGACCGGATCCGGGTGATCTGGCCGGACCGGCGCGGGGGCTACGATGCCGCCCAGGACCAGGAACCACCGGAGCTGTACAAAGCCATCGTTCGGATGCTGGAGACGATGGCGCGTGACCGGAGGATAGAAAAGCAACACGCTCCCTGGCCGGGATTCCTCCCGACCCCCATCTCCCTCTCGGAAAACCTGGTTGCTCAGGACCCGTCCATCAAGGCCATAACGTCCGATAAATATCTGGTGGACGTGGACAAGATTATGCTGGGGCAGGAACGTGAGGCCATCATCAGCCTCAACCTTTCGATCAGTCGCTGGCTCACGGGCGTCAACGGGTGGGTCGAACCGCTGGACTGGAAAAAGTATGCCATGCAGCCAGTGGTGGGACTCATTGACAACCCCTACGCCGCCAGCCAGCACCCGCTGATCGTAGACTTGCCCCGCGGACATGCGGTGATATTTGGCTCCCCAGGGTGGGGCAAGACGACTTTTATCCGGACCCTCGTGGTGAGCCTGGCGGCCACGCATTCCCCGGATGCCTTCCATGCCTACCTCCTGGATTTAGGAGGGCGAAACCTGGGCGTCCTGGAGAAGCTCCCGCATGTAGGAGCTTTGATTATTCCTGATGAGGAGGGGTATAAGGAACGGGTTGAGCAGCTTTTCCGCGTGATGGATGATATCATTCAGGAACGAAAAACGCTCCTGAACAATGCGGGGCTTCCTGATATCTACGAGTATAACCACGCCCACCCCGCATCGGCGCAGCCGGCGCTGCTCATTGCAATTGATAACTTCCTGGAGTTTGTTGAAACGTTTGGCGCAACGAGCGACGATGTCGAAAGTGTGCTGGACAAGTTCGTTGCGCTGGTTCGGCAATCCCGATCCTATGGCATCCATCTGGTGATTTCGACCAACCAGCCGGGCAACCTTCCGAACCAGGTGTATAGCCTCTTTACCGAACGGTTTACGCTCAAACTGGCCGACCCGACCGAATACCGGGCCATCGTGGGGGGGCCAGTGCCCGATATCGGCGAGATTGCGGGAAGGGGGTATACGAAAATCGGGCGGCAGCCGCTCGCTTTTCAGGTCGCGCTGCCCATAGACCTCCAGCGACCAGGCGCAGAACCGGCCAACGAGGTCAAAGAACTGGAGCTGTTAGTCCAGACGATCCATGAGGATCTGGCGCGGTCGGGGCGAACCTACCGGCGGCCAGTTCGGGTGGATGCCCTCCCCAGGGCGGTGCTCTTGAAGCAACTGCTCGCACGGGAGCACCGCCTTGAGCTGGATGCAACGTTTCTGGAGCGCCTCAAGGCCATCACACGGCAGAAGTGGGCCGAGAGTATCGAACCTCGCAACGCCGACTGGCTCAGCGTGACTATCGGGGTGATTTCTGGCAATCGCCCCCGTCCCTTTCACCTGGAGGCCAAAAAGGATGGCGTGCATGGCATGATTGCCGGGGGGACCGGCGCGGGTAAGTCGGAACTGCTGATGACCTTGATTGTGGGCCTGGCGCTCAACTACGATCCGAGTATCCTCAACTTTGTGCTGGTGGACTACAAGGGCGGGGGGGCATTCAAGCCATTTGAGGCTTTGCCCCATTGTGTTGACACCATTACGAACCTGAACAAGGCCGCAGTTCGACGGATGTTTACGGCCATCGGTGCTGAGATGGAGCGGCGGCAAAAACTGAATACGGATACGCGAACGACGGATATTGTCGAATACCGCGCCAGAGGATTGCACCTTGACCCGAAGTGGGGCGCGTATCCCCACCTCTTCCTCATCATTGATGAGTATGCGGAGATGATTACGGACAGCCCCGAATTTCGGGACGAACTCGATAGTATTACGCGCCTTGGGCGTTCGGTGGGCATCAATTTGCTGCTGGCCTCGCAGCGCCCGGTGGGGGTTTCGGACCAGATGCGGGCCAATATCAAGCTGCGCATCTGCCTGCGGGTGGAGGGGGTAGACACGAGCCGGGAGATGCTGCGCCGCACGGATGCAGCCTTTTTGCCGAGCGGGATGCCGGGCCGCGGCTATGTGCAGGTGGGGAATGAGCAGATTGAACTGATGCAGGTCGCGTATACCGGGGAAAAATATGCGGAGGCTCGCCCCACAGAAGGCGGGGAGACGCCGAAGTTCTATGAGGTGGTGGTCAACCTGACCAGAGCATTGTGGCAGGGGCGGCGTCCGCGAACCCCCTGGCCGCCGTTTCTGCCCCATCCCATCACGATGGCCGACCCGCTCACCGAAAAGTACCTGGACCAGGCCACGCTGCCGCTTATTACCCTGAACGACCGGGCCAACCGGCTGAGCCTGAACCCGTTTCTCAAGGACTGGCTGGATGGCAATGGAACCTGGTATGGGATGGATTGGAGCCAGACCGCGATGCGGGCCATTGTCGGGTTGCTCGACGACCCGCACCGGGCCGCTCAGCTTCCGCTGGTCGTGGATTTTACACGCGGACACGCGGTGCTCTTTGGGGCGTCGGGGTGGGGCAAAACAACGTTTTTGCGTTCGCTGATTGTGAGCCTGGCCGGAACCCATGCGCCCGATGAGTTTCAGGTGCATGTTCTGGACCTGGGCGGGCGCAATCTGGAGTTGCTCCAGGCGCTGCCCCATGTCGGCACGATCATCATGCCAGACGAGCGGGGCTACGAGGAGCGCGTGCAGCAGTTGTGGCGCAAGCTCAACGAACTGCTCGATGAACGCAAGCGCCACCTGAGCGAGGCCGGGGTCTCGACGCTCTACGAGTATAACAGCCAGCGGCCCGACCAGCGGAAACCGGCCATCCTGGTGGCGATTGATAACTTTGCCGAGTATCTAGCGACCTTTGGGAAGGCCACCGACAAGAAAGATGCCGATAATCTTCTGGAAGCCTTTGTGGCGCTGGCCCGCCAGGGCAAAGCCTATGGCCTCCATTTTATCATCACGACCAACCGGCTCAATGTGCTGTCGAGCAAGCTCTATAGCCTGTTTACCGAGCGTCTGACGCTGCGATTGGCGGATGCCAGCGATTATAGCGCGATTGTTGGAAGCCGGGTGGAAGAAGTCGAGGAGATGGCCGGGCGCGGTTGTACGCGGGTCGGGCGCATGCCGCTGTTCTTCCAGGTGGCGCTTCCACCGGGGACAGTGATTGAGCAGGGGCAAATTCGCAGGGAGGCCGCTCAAATTCGGGCTATCGGCCAGCAGATGATGGCGGCTATCTCCCGCAGCGGCTATCGCTACCAGGAGCCGCTGCGGTTGGATGCGTTGCCGAAAAGCTCGTCGTATCGCCAGGTATTGGCGGAGCAGTTTGGCATCAGCCAGGATGAAAGGCTCTTTCTGGGGGAGCTGCGGGCCGCGGTCCGGCAGCAGTGGGCGCACACAGCTTTGGCCGAGCACGCAAACTGGCTCCGGGTGACGCCTGGTATTGTATCGGGCCATCAGCCTCGAACGCTTGAGCTTGAGGCCAAAAAGGATGGCGTGCATGGGATGATTGCTGGCGGGACCGGGTCGGGCAAATCGGAGTTGCTGATGACCCTGGTGGTCGGCCTCGCCCTGAGCTATTCGCCCGATATCCTGAACTTCGTCCTGGTGGATTATAAAGGGGGTGGGGCCTTCAAGCCCTTCGAGCGGTTGCCGCACTGCGTGGATATCGTCACGAACCTGAACAAGGCCGCGGTGCATCGGATGTTCACTTCGATTAACGCCGAGATACGCCGCCGTCAGGCATTGAACGTGGATACGGGGACGAAAGATATTGTTGACTACCGACGGAAGGGGCTGCACCTGACCCATTGCCCCTACCCTCACCTCTTTATCATCATTGATGAATATACCGAGATGATTACGGATGATAACGAGGTGTTCCGCTCGGAGTTGGAGAGTATCACACGGGTCGGGCGGGCCCAGGGGATCAACCTGGTGCTGGCTTCGCAGCGGCCCAAAGGGGTTTCGGACCAGATGCGGGCCAATATCAAGCTGCGCATCTGTCTGCGGGTGGAAGAACTGGATGCCAGCCGCGAGTTGCTGCATCGTCCGGACGCGGCGCTTTTGCCGAGCGGGATGCCAGGACGCGGCTATGTGCAGGTGGGGAACGAAAATCTCGAACTGATTCAGGTTTCGTATACCGGGGAGCCTCAGCCTGACCCACACGAGGTCCTGGTGGTGTGGCCGGAACATACACGGGCCAAAGACGGTTCGGCCCAGGAAGATACGCTGAAACTGTATGATGCGGTGGTGAACCTGACGGCCCAACTCTATGGGGGCAAGATGGCTCCGAAACCGTGGCCTGGCTTTTTGCCCAGGTATTTCAGTTTGCAGTCGCCGTTGGTTGATGCCCGGCTCCACGAGACTTTTGTGCTGGAACCAGCGGTATCGGACTGGCTCAACGGTGATACCGAGGGGAGGTGGCCGGGGGTGAACTGGCGCGATGGGGTGCTTCGCCCGGTGGTGGGGCTGGTTGATGACCCCGCCGAGGCACGGCAAGAACCGCTCCGTTTTTCACTGAACCGGTACCATCTGGCGGTGTTCGGGGATTCGGGCTTTGGGAAGACGACGCTCTTGCGAACGCTGGTGGTGAGCCTGGCCGCGACCCATGCGCCCGATGAGTTTCAGGCCTATGTGCTCGACCTGGGCGGGCGCAATTTGCGCAGCCTGGAGGCGTTCCCGCATGTTGGGGATATCCTGTATGCGGACGAGGAAGCCTTTGAGGAGCGGTTGCAGCGCCTGCTGGAGAAGCTGCACCGGATGCTGGAAGAACGGCAGCGGATTTTGAGCAGCGAGGGGGCCACGACGTTGTATGAATACAATGCGCGTCACCCGAAACAGGCGCTCCCGGCGCTGGTGGTGGTCATTGACAACTTTGCAGAGCTGCAAGAGGGGTATGAGAGCCTGGTTGAGTCGGTTCTTTTGCCGCTGGTGCGCCGTTCGACCAGTGCCGGTATCGCGTTTGTGGTGGCGGCGAACGTTCCTTCGAACCTGCCGGGCAAGCTGTATAGCCTGTTCGGAGAACGGGTGACGTTTAAGCAGGTCAACAGTGATCGGTATATGGATATCGTCGGGCGGGTGACAGTGGAGATTGATGACCTTCCCGGACGTGGGTATACTCGTCCTGGGCGCTATCCGCTGCTGTTCCATGTGGCGCAGCCGGTTGGTATCTTCGATGAGCGCGGGCGAGATGTTTGCTCGGAGATGGAGGAGTTGCGCCTGATGGCTGACCAGATGCATGCCTACCTGAAGGGGAGGAAGAAGGCGCATTCGCAACCGGAGGCGGTCAGCATTTTGCCGGAGGTGGTGTCGCTCAGCCGGATGCTGGACGAGGCCCCTCCCACCCAGCGGACTCGGGTTCAGGCGGTGCTGGGGCAGGATAGCGGGTTGCAACCGGCGCTGGTGGACCTGGAGCGGATGGGACCGCACTTTGCGGTGGTGGGGCCGCCGCTTTCGGGCAAGACGACGACGCTGTATGCCTGGGTGTTGTCGCTGGCAGACCGCTATGCGCCCTCGAAGGTGCGGTGTGTGCTCATTGATATGCAGCGAAAGTTGTTTGATTATGGGGGAAAGCGCCGCCTGGATGAGGTGCCCCATGTGCTGATGGCCGTCTCCGAACTGGAGCAGATGGAGCGCCTGATGAAGAATTTGAAGGAGGAGGGTGAGGCGCTGGCTGCGCAGGGGCCAGGGCATTCGGAGCATCGTCTCTTCGTGTTCATTGACAACTTCGATGATTTTAGCGAGGAGGTGGAGAATAATCGTAGCCTGCCCCGCGAGTTACATAGCCTGCCCCGCGAACTGGCGAGTCTCGTGCGGAAGCACGGGCGGGATGGGCTGCATATGATTATCAGTGGGGTGCTGGATGGGACTGCGAGCGATTTGCGCCGGCGGGTCCAGGCTTCGAATTTTGGTATCGGGTTGCGGACGGAGCAGGCGATGCAGGCGCTGAAGGTGCTCCGGACCCCGCGGGTGCGGGGGAAGGAGCTTCCGGTGGGGCGGGGGTATCTGGTGAAGTCCGGGCAACCGGTGATGATCCAGGTGGCAACGCCATACGCCAGCAATGGCCTGGGGAAGGACGGGGAGTCTGGGGATGAGCAGGAGCGGATGGCGCTGGCGCTGGATGCCTGGGTAGAGCAGATCCGGGCGAAGTATCCGGATCAGCAGGCGCGGTGGTCTTCGGGGGTGGTCACGGCAGGGGCACCGCCGGTGGTGCTCCCACCGCAGAACCAGCGCCTGGAACAGGCTATGCGCCTGGTGTATCGTGCGGCACAACAGGAGGTGCAGGGTTTGAAGCGTGGGGATGGGGTTGATTTGCCCATCCTGGAGCAATTCTTTGCGGCGGGGACGAACGGGCAGCACGATGAGCGCACGGTGACGAGGCTCTTGCAGGAACTCTGGAAGAAGAAGATGGTTGCGCAGGGGATGCCTGGGGAGGTGATTGCGGTCCAGGCCAGCGCTATGGATATGGAGTCGCTGCTGCTGAATCTTCAGGACCTTTCTGGATGAGTCCCGACCCGCTGACGTATGGAGCGAACGATGGATGAGGAGTTGGGATGAGGAGTTGGGATGAAGAGCAGTCAACAACGCATTGAGGTTTTGATTGACGTGTTTGAGAAGAAGGGTCAGAAGGCGATGGCGTTTTCGTCTCTGATGCCTTCTGAGCTGGTCGAGGCGATTATCCAGGAGTTTCAGGGGGAACCGGAGCTGGAGTATCTGGGCAACCGGCCCGGCGAGTATGGTTTGCTCCGGGCGAGTGACCGTTCGCCGCTTGATGATGGGGTTCCGATTGGGCAGCAGGTGTCCAGTCAGGAGCACCTGGTTCTGGTTGAGCAGGCGGTGCCGCTCCCGGGCGGGACGCAACGCCCGACCCGTCCCATCTATGTGCGGGAGCAGGCGGTGCAAGACCAGGCGGCCAGTCAGGTCTACCGGCTTTCCTGGTTGCCGGCGATGATCGGGCGGCGCGACAAGCATATGCCTGGTGAACTGGTGGCCGTGGATCTGGCGGCCCACCGGCCGGGTTGCGGGTGTCTCGCCGCCACGCGCAGATTACCGAGGAGCGGGGGCAGTTTTACCTCGAAGGGTTGTCGCAGAACCCGACGATGGTTGAGGATGCCCAGGGGAATCGGGTGCCGCTGCACGCGTCAAAGCACCGGCTGCACCACGGGGATCGCATTTGCCTGGAGCGCAGCCAGATTACGTTGAAGTTTCTTATCCGCGACGAGGGGTGAGGGTGAACGTGGGACTGGTGGTGGGAAGAGCCAGGGGAGACCTGGTTTTCAGTTAAGGAGCACAACCCATGGGGGCAGACATTGTTCAGGCGCATTACGAGGAGCTGGACGCGGTTGCGGCCCGCTTTGCTCAGCAGACGGAGGCTATCAATGCCCTGTCCAGCCGCGTGAGGGTCGGGTTTCAGGCGTTGGAAAACGGTGGGTGGGAAGGGCGCGGGTGGGCAGCGTTTGCGGCCGAGATGGACCGGCTGGTGTTTCCGAAGGTGCAGGCTCTGATCCACGCGCTGGAGGAAGGGCGGGCAGTCACGCTGGAGGCGAAGGAGATTATCCAGCGGGCGGAGGAGGAGGCAGCAGCGCTGTTCGGGAACGAGGGGGGCCAGATCATCGGAAAGGGGGGAGAAGGGGGAGGTGAAGGGAAAGGAGAGAAACAGGGGACAGCTAAGACCATCCATGATATGTTTGAGACGGGTACTCAGCTCTATGGTCTGGGGAAGGCTTTTTGGGATAGTCATGATCTCTGGAAACTCCATTCTCAACTCTTTGGGCACTTAAAGGAATTTCAAGCCGGCAATTACGACAATTATGCTGATTTTTTGAAGAAAGTCAATAAGTTTCCTGTTGATGCAGTAAAACTCGATTACCGTGCGTTGGCAAAGAGTGAGGCGCTTGATTCATTCAAAAACCCGTTGGGGCTTGCTCTGACGATTGCGGATGTTGGCCTCACCGGCTGGGAAAACTGGGAGGAAAACGAAGGTCTTGAAACCGGAGACAGAATCAGAAAGACAGCGGTCAGTACCGCGATAGACTCCACCTTAAGTATCGGCCTTTCTACCGGAGGAACCTATCTCGGAGCGCTTGGGGGTGGTGCTCTAGGCGGTGCAATTGGCGGACCACTTGGAGCAGCTATTGGAGCGAAGGTCGGAGGTTTTCTGGGAGGCTTGGCAGGACAATGGGCAGCAAAAAAGATTCAAGAAGATCCTGCCTACGGTAATTTTGTGAATTGGGCAGATAAAAAGGTCGAGCAGGGTATCGAACAAGGGGTTGACAACGTGGGGGGCTTTGCCCGTAATATGGCAAACAAGGCAGATGGAACCCTGGATTCATTCGCAAGAGGGGTGTCAAATTTATTTGGAGGATAACACATGGCAACAGAAGCGTTGCGTCTCAGTGTCGAAGAACTGGCTCTCATCCTGAACCACCTGGGACAACCAGAAGCGGGGAGGGGAATTCTCACGGCTCAGCTCGGTGCAGATCTCACCCAGGAAGAAGTTCATGCCCGTTTGATGGCCTCCAGCCATGCGCTGATGGCGCGTGGCTGGCTTGAAATAGATTCGGAAGGCAAGATAACCATCGATCCGAACCTGGTACGGGCAACTCGCATTATTACCCGGCCGGCCTTTTCGCTCCGATACAGCTATTCGACGCCGGAGGTAGAGGTTTTGACGACCTATCACTTTGGTGAGGGTACGATCTTCGAGCACTTTTTGGAAATGGGGTTGGTGCATAATCTTGTGGAGCTTTCAAGCCAGGAAGAGGTTATCCAGAGAGGAATAGACTTCTTCCAACTCGCCCTTACTCCAGATTTTACCTGTTCTGACGCTACGGTATCAAACGACGTGATGAATAGTGTGAAGGATGCGAAAGACCAGGGAACTGTTCTGCGGAAACTTCAGCAGGCAGGTATCCCTGAAGATACGAGACTATTGCTGGCAGAGGATATCCGCACCTCTCTGTATCGCGGAAGCATCTTGAGAATAGAGTATGGAGCAGATAACGCCCCTCAATCTAATCGAGGACTCCTGGTGCTCCGTGGAAGCCAGAGGCTGTGGCTCCTGCGACCTGTCAGTCGTAAAGAGACGAATCTCGTACATATCCTTCCGGGGACGGAGCACCGGTTCCGGCAAGAGGTTGCCGAACTTCTCAAGTAATATGGGACTGAACAGGTTCTCTCTCCCCCCTTCGGGCGATGACGACCGTCCCGATGCCCGGAGATTCGGCTCACCCCCTACGTATCCCGCGTCAGGGTCAGGATGGTCGCCTCCGGGCGGCAGTTCAGGCGCAGCGGCACCCCGCCTAGCCCGCGTGAGACATAGAGCTGCATCGAACCAACCTGCTCCAACCCACTGGTATAGCGCAACCCGTGGAGTGGGACACAGAACTTCCCCAGAACAGGCAGGTGCATGTGCCCGCCATGGGTATGCCCGGAAAGCTGCACCGCCACCCCCCAGGGGGCCGCGGTGTCAGCAATATCGGGCGCATGCGCCAGCAACACCACGAACGCCCCGCGTGGCACCCCATCCAGGGCTGCTGCCAGGTCTGCCTTGCCATACCAGGTATCATCAATGCCAGCCAACCACCACTCGTTGCCGCGCCAGCACAACGGCCGGCTGGCATTGATCAGGAACTCCACCCCCGCCGGCTCCAGGCTGGCGCGAATATCGTCCATGCCTTCCCAGTAGTCGTGGTTGCCCGGCACCGCATAGACCCCAAGCGGGGCCTGGAGCGGGCCGAACAGGGCTGGCAGGTCGGGGATAGCCCGGCGAAAACTGACAAAATCCCCCGTCAGCACTATGACATCGGGCTTTTCGTCCATCATTTGCCGAACGGCCCACTGCGTGTTGGCGCGGGTGAAAGGAAACCCCAGGTGGAAATCACTGAATTGCCCGATGCGGAGACCATCCAGGGCGGGGGGAAGCGACGGCAGCCGGAGCGTGACCCGCTCCAGCACCGGGCGGCGCGGCTCCAGCATCGTGGCATAGGCCACACCGCCGGCCCCGACGAACCCGGCCAGCGCAAGCCCCGGCAGGCGCAGCTGCTTCTGCCGCAGAGCCATCGTCGCCAGGACCCCGACCCCGAAGCCGGCCCCAATGCCCGCGCCAACCCATTGCCACGAACAGCGAAATTGAAAGAATTCATGCAGAGCGACGTTCCTGGTCTGGCGTTTCGGTCTCATCACGATACGAAGCATCCTTTCTTCTTCTTCATTCTTCTTCTTCTTTCTGGTCTCTCTTACCAGCAGCGGGCCGGCGTTGTTCACCGCACAGCGCAGATTGGCATCATTTGTGGGGAAAACATCGGGCGGCTTCCAGCATCCGCCCAGGGAGATAGCAGCGCGGAAGGTTCCCTATCATTATCATTGACCGACCATCATGGCTTTCCAATGGCCTTGAAGAACGTATAACAGAAGACCCCGTCTGCCTCGGTTGTGCGGTAGAGGTCGCGGATGCCCTGCTCGAACACGTGCTGTTCCACGAGGCCAGCCCGAATTGCCGCCTCCTGTACCCCTTCAATCATCGCTGTAAAGGTGCGCCTGGTGAACCCTTCGACCAGCGCCGGTCTGCTGGCGTCCACATATACCATACGTGGAGATACACAAACAGCGTGGTAGCCCGCGTCGCTCAATAGCGGGTATAAGGCTCTCCCGCATCATGGCGTTGCCGCCCGCCTGTTGCTGCAAGGCAACCAGAGCCTTTGTATCGCGGTGTGGGCCGCTTCGCCTCTCC
>JAAUSY010000222.1 GCA_012032475.1 Chloroflexaceae bacterium | reverse complement strand
TGGAACTCGATATGCAGCAGCACGATGCGGCCATTGCCCAAGGTCACGAAGAAGACCAGGTCGGAGTAGACCGGGTCGGTCGGGAAGCGCAGCTCTTCGGGGCGGGCCTCGACCCGCCGCACCTCGGCCTGGAGCAACCAGGCGGCCATCTCGGTGATGAACGTGGTCACGAATTCTTTGAGCGGACTGTCGGTGCCAGTCATAGTGGGACGATCCTTTGTCTTTTGTCCTTTGTCCTTTCGTCAACGCCTCGTGCCTCTATCATACCACTGCCGCAGAGCAGCAGCAAGAAAAGGTTTCCGCTCGTGGTACAATGGACCATAGCTCCGATAGCCCCGGCCACGAGATGCTATGCAGCATCATCAGGGGTTTGTATTGCCATGCTCAGGTCGCTGTTTCAATCGCCTCATAATCATGTGGTGCAGGTTCGGGGAAACGCTCCCCCTCGCCCACCTTCCTCATCCCGTCGCCACCACCTTCTCCCCCATCTTGCGGCCCTGGTTATCTACAGCACGCTCGCAGGTATCGCAACCTGGCCGCTGCTGCTGCACCTACCCACCCATCTGCCTGCCATGCCCAACGAATTGAGCCAGGACCTCTGGCAAAATGTCTGGAACGTCTGGTGGGTTCGGCAAGCGCTGCTGGTGGAGCATACCAACCCCTACACGACGGGGATGCTCTTCTATCCACAGGGGGCATCGCTCTACCTGCACACCCTGAACCTGCCCCTCGGTCTGGCCGGACTGCCGCTCCTGTCGGTCCTCGATATCGTGCCGACCTGCAACCTGCTCACCCTGCTAGTGCTGGTCCTATCGGGGTATGTGCCCTTTCTGCTCACTCGCTACCTCACCGGCAACGCGCCGGCCGCGCTGGTTGCCGGGGTTGTGGTGCTTTGTTCCCCGCAGCGATTGAATGACCTCCGACTGGCGCAGCTTCCGACGGTGAGCGACTACGGGGTATCCCTGTCCCTGCTCCTGGTGCTAATGAGCCTGGAGCGCCGGACCTGGCGAATGGTCGCACTGGCAGCAGGGGCCCTGCTCCTGACCGGGTTGAGCAGTTGGTATCACCTGTTCCACACCCTGCTGCTTCTGTCGCTACTGCTGGCCTGGCGTGCTGTTGCCGCCTGGCGTAGCGGCAAAGGGCCGGCCCTGCGCCACGAACTGATACTCTGGGGACGCATGGCCGCGTGCAGCGCCCTCCTGATTATGCCCTTTCTGCTCCCGGCCCTGGTCGAGTCCCAAACTGCTCCCTATGCCCAGAAAGGGAGCGACCTGGTCGCCAGTGCGTCCCTGTTCCACCTCGTCCCCTTCCCGCCCGGTGGGGTGTGGCAGAACGTCCCCTCGTCGTGGCTGAGTCCGTCGCCCTTTGCCTGGCTGCCGGTTCTGCTGGCGCTGGTGGGGCTGTGGTCTGCACCGCGCCGCACCGGGGTTTGGGCAGCGATGGCGCTGGGGTGCCTGGTGCTCTCACTCGGCCCGCGGCTTCATACCGGCTCAGTAGATCTGGTAGATACTGGTATTCCGCTGCCCTACGCCCTGATACGCTCGCTTCCATTTGTCGGCATGTTCCGGGCACCGGGGCGTATCAACGCGGTCACAACCCTGCTGCTTGGGATAGTTGCGGCAGTCGGGTTGGCAAAGCTCGTGCGCCCACTTCCCGCCGGTCGCGCCTGGCTCCTGCTCGGTGTGGTCATCGTGCTCATCGCTGCGGAAACCCTGCGGCTCCCCTTCCCGCTCACCGAGGCAACGGTTTCACCCTTCTATGAGCAGATAGCCAGCGAGCCGGGCGAATGGAGTGTGCTGGAACTCCCGCTTGACCGCCCGGACCGGCACTTGCTGGAGATGTATGCTCAGACCTCCCACGACCACTTCATCCTGACCGGCCAGACCTCCCGCAATGTGCCGCGGGTTCCCTACGAATCTGCCCCGCCCATTGCGCAGGCCGAACAGGCCGACCCGCGCCCGGATATCGTCATGCTCGCTCCCGACGACCGCGAGTGCCTGTTACGGGCGCTGCGGGTGCGCTACCTGGTGGTTCACCACGACCCGCGCCACCCCGAACGAGCCGGGCATCAGGCCACCACCGCGGCCCAGGTGTTCCCCGCCTCCCTGACCAGGGTCTATGCGGACCGCCACCTCACCGCCTACCGGTTGGACGAGGTGGCCGCCTGGCTCGACGGACCGGGGCGCATGGCCCGGTCCGAAGTGCCGCTGTTTCTGGGTCTCAATCTCAGTTGGCCCCCCCCGAAGCAGGGAAGTATGGATGGTCCCGCTGGCTGCCGCCAGAAGGCGGGGGACTGTGGACCTATACGGAGCGTCCCCGGCGGGTGGTACTGGAACTTTCGCTCTACAGCCTGCCGGGGGCACGCCCGCTCGAAATCCGGCTGAATGGCCGCCCGGTCCAGACCCTGCCCATCCCGGCTGGTATCTCCCCCCGCCGCTATGTCACCGCTCCGCTGGGACTTCCCGCCGGGCCGAGTCTGATAGAACTCTCTGCGCCAGAGGGAGGAGTTAGCCCGCAAGCGCTTGGGGCAGGTGAGGATACTCGCCCGCTCTCTTTCAGCATCCACCATGCCCGCCTGCGGGAAGTGATGGAGTGATTGAATTGATGATTATGCTATGATTGGGATGAAAGGCAAGCCAGAAAGGTATGGTATACTCTTCTCGGTATGGGGATAGATGAGATAAAACATCCTGTGGTACCGGGTCCCCTGGTAGATAAGGAGGTATAGCTAGATAGGCAAAATATCCCTGAAAGGGAACAGGAGTACCCAGGATGCGCACAAAGACAGGAACAGAATGCAAAAAACAGGCTTCCCGGAGGCCCCAAGAGCGCGAGAGCCAAGCCGGTTGGAGTGCTGATGATGGGCGATGAGAGCCGCCCGGTTGCGCTGACCCACGCTGAAAAAGGCCCCCTGGGGCGGGGTGGACGCGAGATGGCTTCCTCCGTCGTATCGGATGGGCGAGCGCAACCAGATTGCCGATCCAGGCTACCAGTCCTGAACTGGTCGTCCCCGGTTGTGGCTACGTCGGGACGTAAAACACGCCTGTGGACTGCATATAAGACCTTCATTTGAGAAGGCAGCGCAGGACGAAGCAGGAATTTCGAAAATGGACCAAGCGTACCTTCGGGTACCTTTGAACACCTAGAAAGTAGCAGGTTGAGCGATGACGACGATAGGCAAAAACACGACCATTACCTGGTTGGGGCACGCGACGTTTCATATCGTTACCCCGGAGCAGCGGCGGGTGCTGGTGGATGCCTGGGTAGACACCAACCCTTCCTGCCCCGACGAATGGAAACCCGGCGTGCGAGAAGGATTGGACGCGATCTTTCTGACCCACGGCCACGCTGACCATGTCCATGACCTGGCTGATATTGCCAGAGCCACCGGTGCCCAGGTCGTCTGTCAGTATGACCTGATCCCCTGGCTCCAGAGCAAGGGCATTGCCGAAGACCGGATTATCGGCTTCAACAAGGGTGGCACCGTCGAGGTGGCCGGAGTCCGGGCGACGATGACCGCGGCCCAGCACAGCAGCACCCTCTTCGAAGATGGAAAGCTCATCCCGATGGGCGATGCTGCGGGCTATGTTCTGCGCTTTTCCAACGGCTTCACGGTCTACGTCACCGGCGATACCTCGGTCACCTACGATATGCTCATCATTGGTGACCTCTATCAGCCGGACCTGGTTATCCTGCCCATTGGCGACTACTTCACCATGGACCCGCGGCAGGCGGCCTACGCGCTCCGGCTCATCCGTGCCCGCTACGCTATCGGGGGACACTGGGGCACCTTCCCCATCCTCACTGGCACCCCCGAAGCCCTGGCAGAGGCCTGTAAAGAATTCAAGGTAGATACCCAGGTTATCCCGCTCAAACCTGGGGAGTCCGTTCAGTAGGACCAGTGATACCAGCGACTCGTGACACATGATGCGTGGTGCATGATGAGCCGCAGCAAAGCGGTAGAACAGCGGCTGATTCGATTTTGAAGGGAGAGTCGTCACCCGAATCCGGGGTGATGCGCGATGAGCAAATACAGCAGGGAGGTTTTTGGCATGCTCGATACCCTACGCCGGGTTGACCCGGATATTGCCGAGGCGATTGCGGGTGAGATCCGCCGCCAGCGCGATGGCCTTGAATTGATTGCCAGCGAAAATTACACCAGCAAGGCGGTGCTGGAAGCTCAGGGGTCGGTTCTGACCAACAAATATGCCGAAGGACTGCCGAACAAACGCTACTATGGTGGCTGCGAATACGTTGATGTGGTTGAGCAGATTGCCATTGACCGGGCGCTCAAGCTCTTTGGCGCACAGGCCACCAATGTCCAACCCCACAGCGGGGCCCAGGCCAATATTGCCGTCTACACCGCGCTGCTCCAACCCGGCGATGCCATCCTGGGGATGCGCCTGGACCAGGGCGGCCACCTCACGCATGGCAGCCCGGTCAACTTTAGCGGCAAGTGGTACCGGGTGAGTTTCTATGGAGTAGACCAGGAAACCGGCCAGATTGATTACGATGAGTTGGCCCGCACGGCCCGCGAGGTACGCCCGAAGCTCATCACCTCCGGAGCCAGCGCCTACCCCCGTATCATTGATTTTGCGCGGATGCGGGCCATTGCCGACGAAGTCGGGGCGCTCCTGATGGCCGACATTGCCCACACCGCCGGGTTGGTCGTTGCCGGCGAACATCCCTCGCCGGTTGGGCACGCCCAGATTGTCACGACGACGACCCACAAAACGCTGCGTGGCCCGCGTGGGGGGCTGATTCTGTGCGATGCCGACTACGCAAAGGCCATCAATAGCAGTGTCTTCCCTGGCAACCAGGGCGGCCCGCTGATGCATGTCATCGCCGGCAAAGCGGTGGCCTTCGGGGAAGCGCTGCGGCCTGAATTCAAAGGGTATGCGCAGCAGATTCGCCGCAACGCCCATGTCCTGGCCGAAAAGCTGGTGGCGCACGGACTGAAGCTGGTCAGCGGGGGCACGGACAACCACCTGATGCTCATTGACCTCACCCCCCTGGGCATCACCGGCGCCCAGGCCCAGACCGCCCTGGAGCACGCCGCTATCACGACCAACAAGAATGCCATTCCCTACGACCCCCAACCCCCAACGAAAACGAGCGGTATTCGGCTCGGCACCCCTGCTGTGACCACCCGTGGAATGCGGGAAGCCGAGATGGTGCGTATCGCCGACTGGATCGGGCAGGTGCTCGACCGCCTTGACGATACCGCCCTCCAGGAGCGCATTGCCCAAGAGGTCCGCGAGATGTGTGCGGGATTCCCGGTGCCTGGGCACGAGGGCTTCGAGGGAATCTAGCGCTCGCAAACCCCCAGGGCAACCCCTGCTTGACAAAGAACGGGCGTTCTTGTATAATAAGAACGCCCGTTCTTTCTTTTTGTTGGCAGGAGGAAACGACCAGTGAATATGAATATGCCCTACCGACCGGCTCACACCGGACCCCTTGAAACCCGGATGAGAACGAACGCGAAGACTACCACTTCTCCGTCAAATTTGACGTCTGTGACGGACCACCCGCCCCGGCAACTCATCATCGCGGCCTATGTTGGCACGGCGTTTCTGGCGGCTCTGGCGCTCTACCTGGTGATGAACAGCGTCATCAACTGGGGGCGCATCACGCTGGACGACCTGCGCTATGGTCGCCCACGTACCATGCACCTGGAAGGGTTTGTTGGTCATGAAGCGGGCAGCGGAACGCCCACCCGCTTCCTCGCTATGAACCTGTCCCGTCAGGTGGTGGTGCTGGAGGTTCCAGGCGGAGACCCCGCCAGCGTGCGCAGCTTTGCCGGTCCCTACCTTTTTGGAGCAGGGGAAGACCTGACCCCGGTGGTCATCGCCCTGCGAGACATGGACCGTGACAATTTTCCGGATTTGCTCATCAATGTTCGTAACGAAACCATTGTCTATCTGAATAAAGAGGGCACCTTCCGGCTCCCCACTCCGGAAGAGCAGGCCGGCATGCTTCGGGAGCAATGACCAATGAGCACGCGCAATGACCGCTATCGAGCCAATGGCCGGGGGAGCAACCCGTTTCGCCGGTCGTCCATCGCCGGAACCGGAACGGGAGCCGGCACCGGGCACGGGCCGGCTGCGGCGCGCGGG
>JAAUSY010000221.1 GCA_012032475.1 Chloroflexaceae bacterium | reverse complement strand
GGTTGTGCATGCCCTTGACAGCGATGGGTTGGAGGCTCAGCCGGTTGAATTCCCGATCCCCGATGGGGGTATCCGTTGGTCTACCTGCCTCTGGTAGTGAAGTAATCGCTGGCTACTTACCTGAAACCAGATAACGGACCGGGCATGGTTGTGCAGGCAAGGATACCAGAAAGCGGGGGAGATTGCCCAGGCAGGAAGGAGAAGCATGGGTGAAGGCAGTGCCGTGGTGTCCCAGGCGGTGGGACACGCTGATGACGTGGGGGTAGAGGGGGCTTGCTGTTCGATGAAACTGGTGTGGACTTCGTCGCTGACCGCAGTGGCGCGGATTTCCTCGTATCTGTCCATCGCCTGCTCATAGTAGTCGAGGGCCTCCTCGTAGGGTCCCTGCTCATTGGCAGCAATGCCGAGACCCAGGAGTGTGGTCGCCTCGCTCTAGCGGTCCCGTGCTTCCTGGTAATACCAAATACGGGTATCTCCCCGATGATTGCCTATCCTCCTGTCAATAGCGTGAATCCCCCTCTCTTGTCAGGAAAGAGAGGGCATGATGGTGAGCATAGGAAATGGAAGTGATGACTCGAATCTCGTGTCAGTTCATACCCAGGGCTTTCATGGCGGCAGTAAGTGGATCGCCGTAGAACACAGAATCTACCCGTTCCATAATGTCTCCTGGGACCTCCAGGAGATCACGCTTGTTCTCGATAGGAATGAGGGCGCGGCGTGCGCCATTATCCATGCCCATTTGCAGTGGCTCGATGAGTGAGCGCACTTTCTTGATGTTGCCCTGAATACTCAAGTCGCCGAGAATAAGTAACCCGGCCAACGTCTGCTGCTTCTTGATTGCAGAATAGAGCGCAACGACCAGACCGATACCAGCATCGCACGAGACGCGATTGGTTAACAGATCAATCGCCTCCACATGAAAATCGGTGGTGGCAATTGCCTGGGCAATACCCATCTGGACTTTGTTTCCCTGGATATAGGCGAACGCGCGCTGGATCGACTCCCGCATCGCACTGTCTATCCCACCAACTACTCTGAGTTTGCCGGTTCCCGCAGCGCAGGCGACTTCCAGACGATAGAGGGACACCCTGGCCTGGTCATCAACAGAACTGATATAGACCGAACCCGGGGCCAGGGGATCCGTCGCTATCAAATCGTGACCGCCTTCTTCCGGCACACCGACGAACCGCTCATCACGTGAGTCATTGTCGATGTAGGAGAAGGATGTCTGGTGGTATTCAAACGATCCCAATTTCTTCAGTTGCTCTTTGACCCGCCGCCGTCCTTCCATCGCCAACGTGACCAGTTCGGCCATCTCATCGCGTGTCACGTCGCCGTGGGGATATAGCAGCTTGATCAGCCCTGCCGCCGTTTTGCGGACAGCCTTTGCGTCACGAGCATTCAAGTGCGTTCCAAATGAGAAATATCGGTCTACTATCTCGGTGAAATTGTGGCGGCGCAGGTCACGCAGTGCCTCGGCCAGGTAATCAACGACGAATCCTTGATGGTCGGTAAAGAAATTGGCATGCATCTTCGGGATTTCCCAACCCGGCAAGTAGCAGTGAATGCGGTCGAGGAAGGCCAGATCCTCACGGATAACATCCGGCAGTGGCAAGAACAGGTGGGATGAACGTACCATGACTTCAACTGGTTGGTTTGTGTTCCCAAACATGGCAATAGAGGCGTTCCCAGAGAGGGCCTCTTTGCCACGCGCAAAGGTGCCGGACTCGCAATACGTCTTGAGCGTCGTAACCACCTCTTTCGGCATCTTCTGCAAATCGGCTACTTCATCGAAGGCGACTGCGTCCCATAATCCTACCAGTCCCATCCGACCCGTTGCCATGTTATAAAACATATTTGCCACCGTCGTCGGGCCAGTCAGGAGAATGACATAGGGGCTGAGTTCCTGGTACACATAAGACTTACCTGTGCCACGTGGCCCCAGTTCAACCAGATTGTAGTTCTGCTCACAGAGGGGAATGAGCCGCACCAGCAAAAGCAGTTTCTGTCGGCGGTCAAAGTGAGTTGGCTCCAACCCGATACTGCGAAGCAGCAGGTCCATCCATTCATCCGTGGTAAACTGGCAGCGTCCAAGTACGGTATTCATCCAGGTCAGATGATGCAAGCTGAATAGGCTTGATGTCTTCAACCCAGAAGGGGCTGCGCCTTCCTTTGACACTCTCGTCGTAGTCGTGGCGAATATTGACCTGTGCCCAGATACCGCCCATCAGCAGTCGGTCATACTCACGGACGTAATGTTCTGGCACATGCACATAGCGATGTCCAAAGTTGACCAGTTCGGCCCAATACGTGTCGTCTTCAGAGAGATAGCGCACCTTCATCTTGTCAATAAAGGTATGCCTGCCTTTCTCGCGCACGAGCGACTGCGCCTTATTCGACTCATCTGGGCGTCCAAAGTTCTCCACCAGGGTGGTATTCACGATACGCAAGCCTGCGTCAATGGCAACCGGGTCATCAGTCGCGCAATATTTGCCGAGCAGATATTCAAGGACAAAAACGGGCACATTGGCCCCAACTTTGACTTTGCGCACCAGGTCTTTGCGAACGACCCGTCCTGCAAAGACCGTACCGATTTTCTGGTCAAGCTCCAGCATAGGTGTGCTCCTGGTGATACCCCTAATACGCCAGAATTGCCACCTCAATAGCCTTCAACCGCGCCAACTCAACCCCGGTCGCGGCATCGAGCAGGTGAATGGATGCGGTTGTCTTTTCCTCTGGAGGGTTGGAAATCATCAAGGTGACAGTATCTGGCTCAATGCTATTTGGATTGGCTGCTTGCAGCACAAGCTGCACAGCATTCGTTGCTTCCTCAAACCCGTATGATGCACTGACGGGTAGCGAGATAACCGTGTTCTTGACGCGAATTTCGACCCGGACTCGCGGCGGTGACAGCGCGAACATCTGTGCCTGTGCCCGTTCTCCCGCGATGCGTACGGAGACAAACCGGGTGCTGATGTTCTGACTTCCTAACGTCAGCGACCACGTGATGGTATCGCTCACGCCCCCGTGGTCAGGCTTTGCCGTCAGCGTGAGCAGAGGAATAATCACTTCCTGGGGGGCAAGACCGCCGTGGAAATAGGCTTTTGCCCCTCCCTTGACTTTGAACCCGGCAAAACCGACCGGCGAGGCAATCTCCAGGTCGCTTCCTAGCCCGAAATCGGCAATCTTCGCCCGCACAGAGGAATCCTGCGCTGTGCCTCCACGACCAACCCATACTCGACGCTTCACCTCCGCAGTATCACCCCCAGGGACGTCAATCTTCATACTGTCACTCAGTTCATCGCCAAAGAGATAGCCGTGGTCAGCAGCCACGATAATGGTCTGCACATTCAGGTCAGTGAGCATACGAAAGACCCGACTCAATTCAGGAAGGATGTCATCCATCGTGCGCCGTGCCAGGTGAATATCGTCTCCCTCGCAGAGTTGGTCAATTTCCTGGGAGGTGATAAGGACGAGATCGGCCTGCTGAATAGCATCACGGAGTTTCTTCTTCGGGCTGGGCAGTAGCTCGCTTACGCGGGCATCAACGACGGTGCCATCAGTGCTGGCCTTAAGAAAGGCAATCCGGTCTTTGCGCTCTTTGATGATGGTGCCATTGATGTCAAGGGCGAGCCTGTTCTTGCCTGTGGTCACCAGTGTGGCATGCTGCGCTCCCGGCAGCAGGGCCGCCATACCGATCTCGGTGATGGTCGGAACAGCGGCAAGCGCAGGCGTGAGTGTGATATCCCGTTCCGCACCGAGCGTCTGCGCCAGCTCGCGGGCCATCTCGTAGCGCAAGGCGTCAACCCAGAGGTACGCCGTCTTGCCGTGGGTCAGGGCAGGTCTGACATGCTGATCGAAAATCTCGACCTGGCGGAGCACAGTGGGCAGGTGAAACGCAGCCTGTTGATAGCGCTGGACGAATGCCTCCGCAAGTGCTGCGCCAACCTGGGCATAGCGGTCGCGTGCGTTGAACACCAGACGCTCTAGCGTTTGCTGGTGGCCCGCAGCGGCAAAATCAAAGGTGTGATAGCGCCGCTCCATATTGCGGTGGGTGGTATCGAGCAGACACCAGGGATGCTCAGCGGTCGTGTAGGCGTGCAGCATCACGGTGGCATCAAGCGCCGGGGCGGTGAGGGCTTGCTCCACCCGGTCGGCTTCGCGGAGCACCTGACCGGCGGCGATAATGAGTGCCCAGCATGCCTGGACATCGGGCATCTGCTCGGCCCAGAAGCCGGATTGTCTCTGGCGTGCCAGGTCAATCAGATAGTCAGTTGCCTGGTGCAACAGGGCCGCCTCGATATGGTGCTGAAGCATGTGCTCAATCTCCAGGAATGTTTCCACCCCGACGATCTGCTCAGTCGCAAAGCTCATACCCGCCAGACCAAGCTCTCGGGCCACTCTCATGGCGTGGGCGACATAGCTTTCGCGCAGGTCGTGCCGCAGCCGCCACACCTGCGCCAGCGTGCTGCACGCGTCACGGGCTGCCGGTTGTTGGGCAACACTGACCCTGACGAGCGACGGCGGCAGGTCGCCTGCAAGGGTAACGCTCAGGTCGGTGGCGAGGATGTGGCGTGCCAGCCGCGCACGGTAGGCATCGGGGGATTCGCCACCTGGAAGAACAACGTCGAAGGCACGGCTGAGCAGGGCGGTCAGTGCAGCGCTGGCGTCTCTGGTGACAATCTCGGCATCGTAGCGGTCGGATGACAGCAGCGCCAGCGCAACATCCTGGGGGTGCTCGCTGCCAAAGATGAGCGCGATAACGCCAGTGCTGATGCCTTTGCCCCTGTCAGTCAGGGTGTCAAGGTCAGCCAGGGAAAGCTGCCCGTCCTCCACCTGCTTTTCAATCGTGGCTACGGTATCGCTGTTCAGCAGGGGCTTGAGCGCGTTGCGGGCGATGATTGAGAGGCGCGTGTTGCGGCCTGGGGGCTGCTGGCCCGGCTGCATGACCACACCAGCGCTCTCGGCTTCGAGCAGCGCGTGGTGCGTTTGTGTCCGGTCGAGGGGGACGTAGACCACCAGGCGCGGTGGTTCGAAGCCTTCGATGAATGGTTCAATGGCATGCCGCAGGGCAAAGAAGCTGCCTTCGTAGCGCAGCACAGCCGCACCGGGGATGCTGAGGTGCGCGGCGAAGGATTGATAGTGCCCGTCGGGGTCATACCAGACGACGAGGCCGTGGTCGTCCACCTGCTTCGTGATGACGCTGGAGAGGTAGTCGGTTACGGTGCCCATCACTTCACCTCCCCCTTCGCCCGCAACTGCGTGCTTATGGACGACCATTCATACTTGCCCCTGAGCAGTTCTTCCCAGTATTTCTTCGCTTCCTTCCAGGGTACCACCTCCCACAGCGGCGCGATGTTCAGCACCACGCCGTCGTTCAGGTCGGGCGCAAGGTGCAGGTCGGCCACGCGGCGCAGGCGCGTTTCGAAGTCGCGCAGTTCACCGATGCGTGTTTCCTGGCGCTCGATCTGGCGCTCAAGCTGCTTCAACTCGTGCCCCTCCTTGACCGCACGCTGACCGACAAGTTGCTGCATTGCGTGCTCTTCCAGGCGGATTTTCGGCTCTACGTAGTTGAACAGCGCTTTGTAGAGGATGTCGTTATCCAGGCGGTGATAGGAGATCCACAGGGCGTAGTTCTTCTTTGCCGATTGCAGCAGCCAGTAGATCGGCGCTTTGCGGCGGCTCTTCGAGCAGCGTCTGATGTGGTCGTCCCAGAAGCCGCTTTTGCCCGGCCTGCGGAGGTAGTCGCGCAGTTCGGCCACCCCCAGCGCGGCGCACGCTTCCTGCCCGATGGCCTCGGCCCGCTCGCCCCACACCAGTTCGAGCACCTGCCCCACGCGCCGCACGATGTCGCTCTCATGGTCGGGGTCGTCTACCAGGATGCCGTCCCGGGCGATAGGCAGGGGATAGTCGGGCGGCGCAGTGTGCAGCGGCAGGCCGTCGCTGCCGGTGAGCATTGCGGGTGAGCAGACCGGCAGCGGCGCGAACGGGTCGGGCAGGGCAGCAAAGCTCGCCACGCCCATGGCATAGCGCACATCCCATCGCCCGAAGGGGCAGCCCACCAGGTAGGAGAGCAGGTCGGCCACCAGGTCGGGGAGATGCTGCTTGGCATGCTGTGCCTCTTCGCTCTCCTCCTCGCCGTCATCCTCGTCATCCTCTTCTTCCTCTTCCTCTTCCTCT
>JAAUSY010000056.1 GCA_012032475.1 Chloroflexaceae bacterium | reverse complement strand
CGGTGGTCAGGAACAGCCGGAGCAACCATGGTATATCGCGGCCGCTCAATCATCGGCAGATGCCCGCAGCGCTCAATCCAGACCAGGTGGGCCCGTGGGATGAGCAACTGCATCATGGGAGGGCCATACAGCGGCATCAGCCGGTCCTGCCGCGCCCCAATCACCATCGTCGGAGCCATCACCTGCTGAAGCAGATCATTGTAGTCGGGGCTGATGGCATTCATCGAGGTTTCGAGCGCGGTTTGTAAGTCCATCCCCAGAAAATCGGCAAAGCTCTCGCGTAGCAGGGTGTCATCCGCAGGCAGGCGGTAGAAAAAGCGCCGTGCGACGGTGCGATAGATCGGGCGCATGTGCTCCATCCAGGGCCGCCGCAGCGCCAACCACATCTCGACAAAGCGGTGAACCCGTTCGACGGTGCGGCGATTGCGCTCATCGCGGTAGGTGCCGCTGCACGTGAGCACCAGCCGACGTACCCGCTCCGGCCACCTGATGCTCAAGTGGACGGCCATCACCGAACTGAGCGAATGGGCATTCAGGTCGAACTGGTCAAATCCCAGGGCGTCTACGAATTCAGCTACCAGGTCGGTCAGGTTTTCGGGGGTGGCCGGCTTGTTCAGGGGCGGCGAAGCCCCGTAGCCGGGCAGGTCGGGCGCATAGACCGTGCGAATGTCGGCAAGCTGTTCCAGGGTTCCTTGCCAGTATCGTGAGGAACTGGCCCACCCGTGCAGCAGCAGCAAGGGCGGACCTTCTCCCATCATGCGGTAGTGGATGGTTCCTCCAGAAAGTTTCAACGTGTGCATCGGGAGATATCCAGATCTTTCCTTTCCAGGTTCTCTAGCCACATCAACAACGAGCCACGAGCCGCGACTAGCGTGGCAGAACCCCCTTCCAGGGGTCTGTCACCACTCGCACCAGGCATCATTCCGCTTCGCCGCGCAACCGCTGTAGCTCTGCTTCCATCTCGCGCAACAGACGCTCGACCTGGGCATGGCGGGCTTCGGCCTCGGCGCGGGCTTTGGCTTCGGCGCGGCGGGCTTTGGTTTCGGCCTCGGCGCGGGCTTCGGCCTCAGCGCGGGCTTCCGCTCGCACCTCCTCATAGTCCCGCAGCCTGGTACCGGCCTCATCATACCACGAAATGCCCAGGCTTCGTTGCGGGTCTGGCCCAAGGTACAACCCCACCGGCTCGACCCACAGCCATCCGCGAGCATCGGCCTGGACCTCCTGATAGCACTTCTGATGCGGGTCCAACCGATACAGCAGCACGGGTGGTGGCCCCGCTTCCAGTTCCCATTCGGCAATGTCTATCACCAGATACCACGGCACGCCCACCTGCGCATACTGCCGATACTTGTTGCGTTTGCGCTGTGGGTGTTTCGGGTCCTCCAGGTCCACCTTGTGCGTGCTGGGCGAGGTCACTTCGATGAGCAGCAGTGGCGCACCTCCCGACCCTTTCACATCGAACATCCCATAGGGATAGCGCGTGCGCACCCCCTGGAGCACCGAGATATCCGGGCAGTGGTTTCCCATCCCGGCGATGCCCCAGTTCAGCGGGACATCGTTCAGCACTACGGTGGTGGGGTTGTCGCCCAGGTGGGACCGCAGGATCAGGTACAGGTACGAACAGAACCGCGTATGCGTTTCATTCTGGCTCACGTAGTCCTCAAGTTGGGGATGCAACACATCTTCCAGCGTCAGGGGCACTTGCTCCCACTCCACTTCCCCGTTTTCCTGGCATGCCACATAGCGGAAACCGTAGAAGAACGGGTCATCGGGGGGGGGGCTAGCTCCTCGTTCTCCCCATTCGCCCGGTCCCCGTTCGCCCGGTCTACCCGTTCATCCACGAGCAGCGGCGAACCTGGGGTTACGTCGTGAGGCTGCCGGTTCCCCCAGAACCATGGAGCAAGGTTGCGATTTGGTGGGAGGCTCATCATCCGACCTGCTTTCTTCACTCAACGAGCAGCTATGACCAGGGGTGAACATCCTTCTGCCTTCTGCAACCGGTATTATACCACGTCCGCCTGCGCGTCCGGCATCATGTGCTACAATATGAACGTTGCCTATCTTGACCCTCTTTCGTTCTTTCGTTACGTTCGATATTACTGGCGCTGACGTTCCCATGCTCCGTATCGCCTACTGCTCACCTGTTAACCCGGCTCCGTCGGGCATTTCAGACTACAGTGAGGAACTACTCCCCTACCTGGGGCAATATGGCGAAATAACGCTGTATGTGGAGGATGGGCTACGCCCCACGAACCCCGCGCTCGCCCGCCACCTGGATATCCAACCCCTCCGGCGGTTGGAGCAGGGACACCGCCGCAAGCCCTATGATGCCATCCTCTACCATATGGGCAACAGCCCGGCCCACGCGCAAATCTGGCAGGTGGCGCAGCGGGTGAGGGGGGTCGTGGTGCTGCACGAGTTCGTGCTCCACCACTTTATGCTCTGGTACGCCGCGAATGTCCAGCAGGGGGTTCACCACTACGTGCGCGAGATGAGTGAGCGGTATGGCGAAAAGGGGTCCCACATGGCCCAGTTGATGATTCGCGGTATCTTCACCAACGCAGCATTCGACTTCCCTTGCTGTGAGCCAGTCGTTGCCGCGGCATCTGGCCTTATTTCTCACAACCGCTACACGAGCGAACGAGTCGCGGTGCTGGCCCCTTCCCTGCCACAGGCCATCGTCCCTATGGGGGTGCCCCTCCCTTCGCTCACCGGGCGCGCGGAAGCCAGGAACCGCCTGGGACTGCCCGCCGATGCGCTTATCCTTGCCAGCTTCGGGCATATCAATGCCTACAAGCGGCTGGAACTGGTCTTTCGGTCCCTGCTGGACCTGCGTGGTGAGTATCCCAATCTGCGCTATCTCCTGGTCGGCAGTGTCTCGCCCAACTACGATGTCATGGGGTTGATTGCGCGGATGGGGTTGCAAGATACGGTGTCAGTAACCGGCTATGTTCCACGGTGGGCGTTCGAGGAATACGGAGCCGCCGCGGATATTTGCCTGAACCTGCGCCATCCAACGGCGGGTGAAACCAGCGCCAGTCTGCTGCGGTTGCTTGGTTCGGGTCGCCCTACGATGGTGAGCGCTACGGGTTCGTTTGCCGAACTCCCGCCCGGTGTCACGGCTCAGGTTGACGTTGGTGCTGGTGAGCGGGAGCTTCTCGTGGCCTATTGCCGACTGCTGGCGAGCCATCCGGAGGTGGCCTCGGTGCTTGGTGCCAGTGCCCGTGCCTATGTTGCCCAACACCACAGCCTCGACCAGGCGGCCCGCGGCTATCTCCGGTTTCTGGCGCACCTCTACCACTGGGATGGGATGCCTCCGCACTGCGCTGAGCCGCTGTGGGAAGTGGCCGCGCCGTCAGATGGGGAATCCGCGACGAAGTGGGGGGTAGGGTCAGCAGCGGCAGGGAAGCCAGGACACCAGGGCAACCCCGGCCCTGCTTCGCCGCCGCTCCCCAGCCATGTTGCATCAATCGTTGCTTCTGCGGCCCAGGCCCTGGCTGATATCGGGGTGACGGAGCAGGATGAAACCATGCTGCGAACGGTTGCCGAACAGATTCAGGGGTTGTTGCCGGGGATGACGAATAATCCCCGATTTGATTGATTGGGGCAAGTGTTCCTGCCTATGGTTCATCTTAACCTCCAGCGATATCCATGCTTAGGCTCAATGCCTGTATGATAGCGATGTTGGGCCAGATTTGTACGAGGGGACAGGAATAGGTGGTCATTCGCTCACTCGGATTTGTCGCATGGCAACGCATCAAAACCCACAGGCAGGGTTGCACGAGGCGGTCAGGACCTATGCCCTGCTATGAAAGGCGGTAGTCAGGGAACTCTGATCATTGGGAATGTCAGCGAAGAACCCGTCAGGACCTATGCCCTGCTATGAAAGGCGGTAGTCAGAAGGTGAAGCTCATCGAAAGACTCTGGCTAATGTCTGGCTCTTTTGAGGGCAGAAAGGCAAAAAGCCATACCTTCTGGTATGGCTTTCAAACGGTGGTGGGCCGCGTAGGACTCGAACCTACAACCGGCTGATTAAGAGTCAGATGCTCTACCAATTGAGCTAGCGGCCCGCTCCACTTGTACCAGTTACTCTGGTATTATAGATGCACCCCGCCAATCTGTCAACCAATCCACAACTCGTGATACCACATTTCTCTGCCCAACGTCACCTTGTTTTTTGCTCTGATGGTGGTATCATGTCCCGGTCGGCCTCACCATGAGGGGTCAAGGTCAAAAGAAAGGAAAGGAACAAGAACCCCGGTCATCTCATCAGTCCAGGTCGTAGGTTCTGTCCTGGTCCTGATGAGCCGGGGGTGTTGGTGAAATCATGAGTACACCGCTTTTTTTAGATGTGCAAATTCGTACCGTTCTGGGAAAGAAGGTCCGGCAACTGCGAAAAGAGGGGTGGTTGCCAGCAACAGTCTATGGCAAGGGCATCGAACCGCTTTCGGTTCAGGTGTCTGAGCGTTCGTTTCAAAACATCTATCGCCAGGCCGGGCGAACAGCACTGGTGGTATTGAATATCCCCGGCCAGCGAACCCGACCCTCGGCCTTCATTCAAGATATCCAGCGCCACCCCGTCAAGCGGGATATCATCCATGCTGACTTCCGGGTGGTTGACCTGACCGTCGCCATCAATGCGGAGGTCCCCATTACGCTGGTCGGAAAGTCGCTCCTGGTCGAACGGGGCGACGCCATCATCAACCATGGGCTGAACACCATTGAAATTCACGCCCTTCCGGAGCAAATCCCGCCGCACATTGATGTGGATATCAGCGTTCTGGACAGCTTCGAGAAGAGCATTCATGTGCGTGACCTGGAAGCAGGGGCGAACTATACTTTTGTGACACCGGGCGAAGCCCTGGTTGTTTCGCTCACCCAGACCGCGCGGGTGTGGCCGAAGAAGGCGCCACCGAAGCCCCGTCTACTGCGGAACCGGCGCTCATTCGCAAGGAACGGGAAGAAACCTAGGGCCGGCCAGTCCTCAGCGATTCCGGCGGTCCTGCTGCCAGGACCCAGCGAGTTCCTGGTCTGGCAAAAGACGCAAACGAACAACGCCGGACCCGTAGGGGTGCGAATACCCGACGCCCCTACGGGTCTGTTCTCCTGGGAGAACCCGTATCGCCTGACGTGCGGCCTGTGGAGATTGCTACAGGAGCTTGAAGCCCTTCCCAAAGAGATACACCAGCGACAGCATGGCGACGATGAAAGCGCTCGCCTCCAGCAGCATCGCCCGTTGCAGGTCAGCGCGGGTCTGCTTCGTCACTTCGTGGAGCTTCATAGCGGTGGAGGAACACAGCCAGAAAAACCCCGACATCATGGCGCTGAGCATGGAGAAAAGCCCCCAGATAAAGCCCGCAGGAAGCAAGTGCATCAGTATCATGCCGAACGCAATCAGGCCATAGGCCACCGCTCCCACTTTCGGAGCAACCGCGACCAGACCCTCGGCGGTTTCGGCAGAGGTATAGGCCGTATCGAACGCTGCCCGTACATTCCGGACCATGCTCACCATGGAGACCGCGGTTTTTCCGAATCTGAATCTGATGCAGTCCTCGCCGCTGCTGATGGCTGGTTCCCCAAAACCTCCTGATCGGAGGAAGATGCGGGAACCTGATTCATTTCTGTCATAGCGCTACCCTTCCAGACAATCGAAAATCTATCGGACTAAAATGTTCTATAAGGTGCTATACTATCAGGCCACAGGATACCCTATACAATTCCTGCCCTGGAGCCAGGTGGTGCCGCCAAGTATAGCCGAGAGTATCCGTCTGTGCAAATAGCGACCCGCGATTGTCCGCGGTGATTGGATTGCGACGACTGGCCTCGTGCGCTCTCTGCTCAGGCCTATCTGTGGTATACTGAGCGCAACGTTTCCCTCCGGAGACACCAGTGCGTTCGCCTGTCTGTCATATTATGATACGTCGCTCGCTCTTGCGAGACCTGTTCGCAATTATATTGATTGATTGAAGGAAGGGATAAGGAACTTATGGAAACTGGCCGGGTATTCAGGGGGGTGGTGCTGCTGGCTGGCCTATCGCTGCTCATGATTCTCCTTGGCAAACACCATCCAGCGGAGGTTGAGGCCCAGGTGGCCCGTCGGTGCGACTTCCCCACGGGATACTGCATCGAAGGTCCCCTTCGGGAATTCTGGGAACGGCACGGTGGGGTGCGGGTGTTCGGCTATCCCATCTCGCCGCAGGAAGAAGAATATGTCGGACTGGTTTCTTCGGTGCCGTGGCCGGTCTGGCTTCCGGGGCAGCGCGTTCAGACCCAGCGGTTTGAGCGCCACCGGCTGGAGCTTCACCCAGGCAATGTGGTGAAGGTTGGGCGGCTTGGTTCGGACCTGCTGGAGCAGCAGGGGCGAAGCTGGTGGTATGAGTTCGGGCGCGTGGGACCCGACCGATATGAAAACCTGGAGTGTCTGCACTTTTCAGCCACCGGGCATAACATCTGTGGTCGGATGCTCCAGGCCTGGCGCTCGAATGGCATCGAGACCGATGGGCAGGCAGGGTTTAGCACCGAAGAAAGCCTGGCGCTCTCTGGCTACCCCCTGAGCGAAGAGCACTACGAAGTGCTGGAAGACGACGGCCAGTATATGGTGCAGTGGTTCGAGCGGGCCCGCTTCGAAATCCACCCGGAGAGCGATTCTCCGTTCGGGGTGGAATTCGGCCGCCTTGGGACGCTGGATGTTTGCACGCGGGTTCCTGCTCCCCTCAATGCCGATATCAGCCCCGGCAACTGCTTAATTGAAGGAACGACGGCCCAGGTGCGCGTGGAAGGCTTCGACAGTGACACGAAACTTGCCATATGGGCACTCCAAGGGGATGGAACGGTATATGGGCCAGGCTACTTTGGGAGGCAGTTCGAAGCCGATGCCATGGGCCGCGCCGACGACCTGACTATCTCGAATGTCCAGGACAGTCGGAACCACGTCAACTACTACGTGTTCCAGGATGTGGAGGAGAACCGCTTTGCCATGGTCTATTACAAGGTAATCCGGCCCGAAAACACCCCCAGTTACTCGGCGGTCTCCGGGGCGTGCGACCGTCTGCCCCTGCCCATCAACGCAATAGCCAGAGCCGTTGGTCGCTCAGCCCAGGAATTTGAGCCGGCGACGCTTCCCACCTGTGCCACGCAGGAAATCGAAAGCCTCGAAGTCGAAGCCTGGGGGTTCCGCCCCGGCGAAGAGGTACACCTCACCGTCGTATTCCGCGATGGTTCACAGATGGAGCCTGGGCAGACCTTTACGACCAACGAAGACGGCTATGTCGTGAGAAAGGCAGATGACCCTGCCGGACCGGGGGGCTTCCCCTCCATCAACCTGCGAAACTGGCGTGAACCTGGGCCGGGCCGCCCATCCACCGGACCAGGAACCTACGTCTTCATCTTCCGCGGCACCCAACCCTATGAGGATACGGGGGTTCCGAACATCGCCGTGATACCAGTGCGGGTGGTGAACCAGCCGGCGGAGGGGGTGTCGTCTCCGCTGCTCATCGTCCGGAACCTCTCTGAACAGACCATCTGCTACATTCATGTTTCGCCGGTGGCGCAAGAAACCTGGGGCGATGACAAACTGGAGGAGGATGAAGTGCTTGCGTCTGGGCAGAGCCGCTTCTTTGAGTTCCCGCGGGGAGCTACGATATCCGGATGCTCGACTGCAACGGGACGGAGTTGTATGTGGAATACGGGGTCACGTTCGAGTCCGGTGAATGGTACCGGCTGGACTTTGATGGGAGTGGGCAACCCGTTCACAAGTGATGAGTGACGTATGCGAAACTGGTTCAAATCGCTGGCCCGGTGCTGCGGGCCGGGCGCTATCGTTCAGGTTGAGAGGAGAAGCAGGGTCGGAGTCGGGATCGGGGTCGGAATAGTCGCCGTGCTGCTGGCGCTGCTCAGCCTGGCTCCCGCCTCCGACTCTGCCTATCTCCCCGGTCGCGTTCTGGTGAAGCTCCGGCCGGGGTTGGAGCTTTCGGGCCGGGCGCGGGTCGTGGCAACAGCAGCAGCGACCACGGAGGACCGGGACGCGCTGCTGGCTGACGCCCGTCGGTTCGACCGCCGGCTCCGCGAGGCCGGAGCCGTAGAGGCGGAGTCGCTCGGAGCCGGGAGCCAGACCTACGAAGTGGTATTAGAGACCGACGCCGATGCGGCATGGCTGGCAGAACAGTTCGCCGCTGAGGCTGCTGTGGTATTTGCCGAACCCAACGGCGTGCGTTCGGCGCTGCGGAAGCCCAATGACCAGCTGGTGCCAGAACAATGGTCGCTGGAGAATATTCAGGCATTCGACGCCTGGAATATCACCACCGGTTCCGGGGTCGTGGTGGCGGTAATTGACACGGGGGTGTCTGCGTCGCACCCGGACCTGGTGGGACAGGTGCTCCCCGGCTACAACGCCATCCTGGACAACGACGATTCTGATGATACGAATGGGCACGGCACCGCCATTGCTGGCCTGATTGGGGCGCACGCCGACAACACCCTGGGGATTGCGGGGGTGTGCTGGGGGTGCCAGATTTTGCCCGTGAAGGTGCTCGACACATCGGGTTCCGGACGGGATGCTGACCTGGTACGGGGGATACGCTGGGCCGCCGACCAGGGGGTGCAGGTGATAAACCTGAGCCTGGGGGGAGCGCGAGAGAGCCAGAGTTTGCAGGAGGCAATTGCCTATGCCTTCAACCGAGGGAGCGTGATGGTTGCGGCATCGGGCAATGACCACCGCCTAGGAAACCTGACGAACTACCCCGCAGCCTACCCGCAGGTCATCGCCGTCGGGGCAGTGGGAACCAACGATGGCATCACGAGCTTCTCGACCACGGGGAGCCACATAGACCTCGTCGCGCCCGGCCTGTCCCTGTGGGCAACTGCGCCGGGCGGCGACTACGGGGTGTTCAGCGGGACGTCATTCTCTAGCGGGTTCATCTCTGGGGCCAGCGCTCTGGTGCGGTCGCTGCGCCCCGACCTGGGGCCGTCCGATGTTGCCTGCATCCTGGAGGCCAGCGCCGACGACCGCGGACAACCAGGCAAAGACCCGGAGTATGGATGGGGGAGGGTGAACGTCTTCAGAGCCTTGCAGCTTGCCCAGACCTACACCACCTGCCCGTTGCCCGCAGAACCAGCAGAAGCAACCCCACCGCCACCGCCGGCTCCTGCCGACTCCTCCCCCCTGTCGGTCCCCGCCGAAAATGCCGAGACGGCCTTCGGGCCGGCGGCCCCCATCCCGACTACCAGTGGGCAGCACTACTTCCCCGAAACGCGCCACACCCTGAGCGGGGAGTTTCTGGGCTTCTGGCAGCGACAGGGCGGGCTGGCCGTTTTTGGCTTCCCCATCAGCGAAGTCTACCGCGAAATGGGCAATGACGGGGTTCCCCACCTGGTGCAGTTCTTCGAGCGACATCGCCTGGAACTGCACCAGGACCAGCCAGAACCCTACCGTATGCAGCTCAGCCGACTGGGAGACGAAGTCCTTGCCATCCAGGGCGCAGCTGGTTCACCTTTGAGAAGGGCTTGCCTGCCCCAGGGTGCCAGCTCTTCGAGGCCACCGGCCACACGCTGTGCGACCCGTTTTGGCGCTCCTGGAGCAGCTACGGGCTAGAACTGGATGGGGTTCCGGGGGCGAGCTTCGAAGAAAACCTGGCGCTCTTCGGCCAGCCACTTTCCGAAGTTCAGCTCGAAGAGGTGGCTCCGGGGGTGTGGGTGCCGGTGCAGTGGTTTGAACGCGCTCGCTTCGAAGACCACGGCCCCGGCGGGGTGCGGTTCGGCCTGCTTGGGCGCGAGATGGCCCACGCCAAGGGGTGGGAGTGATGTTTGCCTATCTGTCTGTCTATACTATACGAGCCGTGCCAGGGGAGCTGGGAGGTGCGAGGGGGAAAGAACCGAGAAAAAGTAAAAAAATGGTGGGTTGCATGAAACGTCTGCCCATGATATACTACGACGTGTAGAATGCCCCGAACGGTTCCCGTCGTGCCTGAATAGCCGGATAGTCCGTACGAATGCCTATATTCACCCGCATCTGGTATGAAACTCGAAAGGCGCAGGAAGAAAGCGGGCGGTTTCGAGGGAGGGACAACCGGGGAGCAGGGTTCTACGGGTTTTCTCAGGAAACAAGGCCATCTTCGACCGTTGGGGAAGATGGCTCGTTGTTGTTTGATGAGCATCTATCCGAAGAGCACCTATGGCCCCACCCATCACAACGCTACCACTCAACACGCTCCTGCGCGGCCAGTATGAAATTGTGTGCCTGCTGGCACGAGGTGGGATGGGCGCAGTCTACCAGGCCACCGACCGCCACCATGGTACGACCGTTGCCCTGAAACAATCGCTCACCACCGATGAACGCCTGCGCAAGGCATTTGAGCGTGAGGCTCGCATCCTTTCCCGGCTCCGCCACCCATCGCTCCCCACCGTCAGTGACTACTTCTTCGATGAAACCGGCCAGTTTCTGGTGATGGAGTATATTCCTGGTGACGACCTGGAAAGCCTGCTGCAACGGAAAGGCAAGGCGTTTGCGACCACCAGTGCGCTTTCCTGGGTGGTGCGTTGGGCCGACCAGTTGCTTGGGGCACTGGAATATCTCCACAGCCAGGAACACCCCATCATTCACCGCGATATCAAGCCGCAGAACCTCAAACCCACGGCCCGCGGCGATATCATGCTGCTCGATTTTGGCATTGCCAAGAGCGTTGCCGACCAGACGCGCCACTCGGCGGTGCATAGTGTCCGCGGATACACCCGCTACTATGCTCCGCTGGAGCAGATCCAGGGCACCGGCACCGACCCGCGCAGCGACCTGTATGCCCTTGCCGCCACGCTCTACCACCTGATGACCGGCGGCCCCCCGCCGGACGCCCTGACCCGCGTGGCCGCCGTGCTGAGCGGTCAGCCGGACCCGCTCCAATCGGCCCACAAGCTCAATCCCCGCGTCCCTTCCAGCGTCGCTTTCGTGATTCACCAGGCGATGGAGCAAAAAATAGCCGACCGCTTTGCCAGTGCCAGGGCGATGCGGATGGCCCTTCGGGTCGCAGTCAACCAGTCGGGAACCTTGTCCACCAGCAGCGGGCGTTCGTCTACCACGGATAGCAGTGGCCTCCAGACCATCGTTGCACCAGTGACCGAAGAAGACTCGACCCCCGCCCTGCTCTCGTCCCCCGCCCCTTCCGCGCCTCCCGCGGCCTCTTCGCCCCGAACGGGTACCCTTGAGGGTCCGGCTCCGGAGCCGCAAGAGCGCCATCAACCAGCATCCCAGTCCCAATCCCCATCCCAATCCTCGGCTTTGCCCTCATCTTCGCTCTCTTCGTCCCCTTCTACGGCGTCTCTGCGCTCGCCGCTCGTCTTCATCGTGGACCAGCAAGGCAACGGCCATTGCCAGACCATCGGTGAAGCCATTGCCCGCTCTCGCCCCGGCACCCGTATCCTGGTTCGGCCAGGGTGCTACCACGAGAGCCTGGTGATAGACCGCTTCGTGGAGATTGTTGGCGATGGGGACGTGCATGAAGTGGTGCTGGAAAGCACCGAAGCCAGTTGCGTGCAGATGCAATCCCCCTATGCCCTGATGCGCGGCCTTTCCATCCGGCGGAAGATCGCCCCGAAGGACCAGCTTTCTTTTGCCGTGGATATTCCCCAGGGGCGGTTAGTCCTGGAAGAGTGTGATATCTCGTCCGACACGATTGCGTGTGTGGCTATCCATGGCTCCGGTGCCTGTCCCTCGCTCTGGAAATGTACCATCCACGACGGGAAGGGGTTGGGGGTCTTCGTCTATGAGCAGGGGCGCGGGGTCATCGAGGAATGTGACATCAGCGGGCACCTGATTGCAGGGATGAAACTTATCCAGGGGAGCGCTCCGGTCATCCGGGCCTGCCAGATTCGTCAGAACCGTCAGATGGTATTTCCATCTCCGGGAAAAGCTCCGCCATCATCGAATCCTGCACCATCTCTGACAACGAACGGGCCGCTATCGTCATCCGGCAGATGAGCACTCCCTACATCCGGCGATGCACTATTCGCGACCGGGCCGATGGATATGGCCTTTTTGTGGATGAGAAAGGGGAGGGAATCATCGAAGAGTGCCATATCTCTGGAGATGCCAGGTCGCATGTTTCGATTGCGCGGAACAGCACCCCGCTTATTCGCCGCTGCACGATTGGTACACCCGTTCAGGAACACGCTGATCATGAGCATGATGCGGAGCAACCGCCCGACGCCAACCCGCCCCTTTCGTCGCCGGCGCTTCAGGCAACCAACCACGTCCCTCAGAGCCTATCGAGCCGAATAACCGCCCATTTGCGGCGGAGCATCCACTCCTGCCACCCGACCGGCGATTCGTAAAAAATCCGTTCAAAGTCTGCCCCAGACCCTGGTTTGAGATGGAACGGGTCTCTCGGGAACCAACCTGAGACTACGCCAGCCATGCCGCAGCCAGCCCCCCCACTTGACCAGCAGCACAACCATGATTATAATGAAGAACAGGCGCGAGGGACGATAGCTCAACGGCAGAGCATCCGGCTCATAACCGGCGGGTTCCAGGTTCGAATCCTGGTCGTCCCACCAATCCGACGAACGGGTTACTGCCGTGCTCATCCGAAAGTCGCACCAGTTATCGCGTATTCTTGCGATTACCACTAGCAGGAACGGGGAAAAGGTCTCCGGGAAGATTCAGAAGAGCAGATAAGGAGGATAAAACGCCTATGATTGAGTCTATCCAACAGCACCAGGCACGGGATCTTGTGCGATACCTGCTGCCCACGTTCCTGAAACCTCACGGGTAATTCGTTCCTTCAATAACCGTCATGTGAGCCATTGGTGATGTTCTCAGGTCGTGGGGAGCAGCAAGGGTCTTGCTCGCGGCCTTTTTGAGTTGATACCAGGTTATCAGGTCAGGAGGGGCCACCCCTGCTGACCTGATTCTTTTTGCTGAGGAGAACATCACATCATGGCGAAGAAACCGAAGAAGAAGCAACCCACCCGCCTGCCTCCCGTCAAGCTGACACAGCCGTGGACCGGCGATGGTGAGGAATGGGACGAACTGGAGCCGTTGGATCGGTCGGATCGGCTGGAGCAACTTGACCAGTTCGACCAGTTCGACCAGTTCGACCAGTTCGACCAGTTCGACCAGTTCGACCAGATTGAACGTATTCGCAATTCCCAGGAACCGTATGCACCATCGCGGACACCGGAAAAGGCGCTGGAGCGCCGCCGCCGCCAGAAAATCACCGGACGAATATACAAGCAAATCAAGCGCGATAAGAAGCGCTTGAACAACCAGAAGCCGTAAGGGCGAATAAGTCATGCAAATGTTCAAGTATTATATGAGGATATCCCCCGAACCCCATCATGTCCGGACCGCTCCGTGAACCATCCCCCGCGGCTTCGCAGGCTCCCCGAACCTGGGCCGAGCGCTGGCGCGACATCCAGGCGGCCCTGGTCAACACCCCCAGGGCCGTTCGGATGGTCTGGGACGCCCACCCCTGGGGAACCCTTGGGATTGGCCTTCTCACCATCCTTTCGGCCTTGCTCCCGGCCTCCCAGGCGTGGGTCGGCAAGCTCATTGTAGATACCATCGTCCGCACCGTCAACGCGGGGTCATCCACCCGCCTGGCGCTCCTGAGCCTGCTGCCCCTCTTCCTGCTGGGGTGGCTGCTCGTCACCCTGGGAGCCATCTTCCAGCAGAGCACCGCCCTCTTGCAGCACATCATTGACTCGCGCCTGTCGCACACCATCAACACCGCCATCATCCGCAAAGCCCTGGCGCTGGATATGCGCTACTTCGAGGACGCCGAATTCTACAACAAACTGCAAAACGCTCGCCGCGAAGCTGACTACCGCGCCCTCCACATCGTCAACACCCTCTTTTCGCTCATCCAGGGAGTCATCATCCTGGCCTCGTTCGGGGCGCTCCTGCTCACCCTCAGCCCCCTGGTTGTGCTCATCCTCCTGGGCGCAACCCTGCCCTCCTTCATTGCCCAGGCCCGCTACGGCAGCCTCTACTTCCGCCTGCTGCTCTGGCGCACCCCGGAATTTCGCCGGATGCAGTATCTCGAATACCTGCTCACCGTAGACCGCAACGTCAAAGAAGTCAAACTGTTTGGCCTGGGCGAATTCCTGCTGCGCCGCTACCAGAACATGTTCTGGACCTTCTACGAAGAAGATGCCGCCCTGGCCCGCCAGCGAAGCCTCATCAGCATCGGGTGGGGCTTGCTCTCCAGCGGCAGCCTCTATGGAGCCTATGCCTGGGTCGCCTGGCAAGCCATGACCGGGGCCGTCACCCTGGGAGACTTCACCCTCTACCTGGCGATGTTTCACCAGTCTCAGGCGACCTTCCGCGGCCTCTTCTCCGATATCGGGCAACTCTATGAAAGCAGCCTGTTTCTCGACAACCTCTTCAGTTACCTCAAGCTCCAACCCCAGGTGGACCCCGATGCCGACCGCCTGCCCCTTCCCCGCCCGATACGTCAGGGCATCGAGTTTTGCCACGTCTCCTTTCGCTACCCCGGATACTCCACCGACGTCCTACGAGACGTCAACCTGCGCATCGCCGCCGGGGAATGCCTGGCGCTGGTGGGTGCAAACGGTGCGGGCAAAACCACCCTCATCAAGCTCCTCACCCGCCTCTACGACCCGACCGACGGCCATATTCTCATTGATGGCACCGACCTGCGCGACTACGACCAGGACCGCCTGCACCAGGCAATGAGCGTCATCTTCCAGGACTTTGTCCAGTATCAGGCTACCGTCCGCGAGAACATCGGGTTCGGGCAGGTTTCGGTGCTGCACGACGACGACGACTGCGCCCGCGCCCACGACCGCGCCCATGGCTGTGCTCACGATGAAGAAGCGATTGCCGAAGCCGCCCACCGTGGTGGAGCCGATACCATTGCTGCCCGCCTCCCCAGAGGGTATGACACCATGCTCGGCCACTGGTTTGCCGAAGGCCACGAACTTTCGGGGGGAGAATGGCAAAAGGTCGCTCTGAGCCGCGCCTTCCTGCGCGACAGCGATATCCTCATCCTCGATGAGCCAACCGCCTCCCTGGACCTGGACCACGAACACGAAATCTTCGAGCGGTTCCACGAACTCACCAGAGGCAAGACGACCATCCTCATCAGCCACCGCCTGAGCACCGTCCGCATGGCCGACCGCATCGCGGTGCTGGAAGGGGGACGTATTACCGAGATTGGCACCCACGAAGAACTGCTGGAGCGGAAGGGAACCTACCAGCGGCTCTTTCGCATGCAGGCGCAACGCTACCGTACGGACGACGTCCCTGGGGAGTGAGGACGGAGATTCAGGCGATGCCTTCCGTGACCTGCATCACCTTGACGGAATGACCCCTACCCCCACCCCATTAGCTCCCCGCTCACGTTCCAGCGTCGTCGCCGCTGCTTTTTGGGGAGTCGGGGCCGGAGACGGAGAAACGTGACCATTCATCCGCGTCAATTGCAGCTCCGGGATGAGATGGTGCAAGGTGCGGAAAAGCTCCTCCTGGTCATGCTCGTGGGCTGCCTGGATGAGGTGCTCCACGGCCTCTTCCAGGTTAGGCAGTAGCTCGTCACCTATCCGGTTGACGGCAAAAATCTTCTCGTGCGCGGTGCGCTGATAGCGCTCATTATGCAAGAACAGTTCCTCGTAGAGCTTCTCCCCTGGGCGAATCCCCGTAAAGACGATGTCAATATCTCGCCCCACCTCCAGGCCAGAGAGCGTAATCATATCCCGCGCCAGGTCCACCAGTTTCACCGGGTCGCCCATGTCCAGAATGAATACCCGCCCGGTGCCCGATGCCATGGTCGCAGCCTGAAGCACCAGTTGCACCGCTTCGGGAATAGTCATAAAGTAGCGCTGCATCTCCGGGTGCGTCACAGTCACCGGTCCGCCGTTCGCAATCTGCCGCTTGAACGTCAGCACGACACTTCCGCGGCTGCCAAGTACATTGCCAAAACGGACCGATACATAGGGCTTTCCGCTCATCAGTGCCGCATGATGCACCAGGAATTCGGCAACGCGCTTGCTGGCCCCCATCATACTCGTCGGGTTCACCGCTTTGTCCGTAGAGACCATCACAAAATGTTCGACCCCCACTGCCAGCGACGCCGCCAGTGCATTGCGCGTGCCCAGAACATTGTTCGTAATGGCCTCTTCCGGGTTCATCTCCATCAAGGGCACATGCTTGTGCGCCGCAGCATGAAAGACCATCTCCGGCTGATGCGTTCGAAAGACGGCGAAAACCCGCTTGCGAAAGCGCATATCCGCAATCACGGCGTGAATAGACGCACGGGGTCGGGTCTGCTGAAGCTCGTGGTGAATCTCGAATACGCTATTCTCACCATGGCCGACCAGCACGAGTTCGGATGGTTCGCAGCGGAGCACCTGGCGGCACAACTCGCTCCCGATGGACCCCCCCGCCCCGGTCACCAGCACCCGCTTCCCCCGAATCAATGCGCTGACTGCCTCAATGTTCGTCTGGACTGGCTCTCGCCTCAGCAGGTCTTCAATCTGGACCGGGCGCAACTGGTTGACACTCACCCGTCCATCCAGCAGTTCGTAGATGCCGGGAATGATTCGGGCTTTGACCCCGCTCCGCTCACAGAGCCGCACCATCCGGCGAATGACCTTGCCAGGGGCCGTCGGCATGGCAATGATAGCCTGGCGAAAGCGATAGAGTTCAACCAGAGAGGGAATATCCTGGCAGGCTCCAAGCACCGGAACCCCTTGAATGCGCACCCCATGCTTTCTGGGGTCATCATCCACAAAACCGACCACCCGCATCCCCACCTGGGGGTTGTGTTTGATTTCGCGCACCATCATATCTCCGGCTTTGCCGGCTCCAATCACCAGCACTGGCTGCGCGTGCTTCTGCGAGGGAGGGGTACGCGCAAGCTCCCGCGCTGCCAACCGCAGCATCAGGCGGGGGGCCGCGGTTGCCCCAAGCGCCAGAGGCAGCAGAATAAACGGAACGGAACGGGGAGTGATTCCGATATCAGCGCCCTCCCACCAGGAAAGGAGCAGGGACAGGCTTCCTGCGCTCGCCACCGCAAACGTGACACACCCGGAGAGCAACAAAAGCTCCTCCACCGAGGCATAGGGCCAGTAGCGCACATACACCCTGGCCTGGAGAAACGTGACCAGGGTGGTCGGCACGACCAGCAGGGTGAGCAACAACCACGTTGCCCAGTGATGGGTCAGCACAAAGGTATCGAGCCGGAGCACAAAACTCAAATAGGTCGCAACAACGAGCAGTATGCTATCGCTGGCAAGCAAGTACCGATTCCGAACAAGCCATTTCATCCGATTGCCTCCATTGCCTGTGCTATGACCATCGTGAGCAACAGGTTTCATACCGGTCTACCAGGCAGGAGCAAGCACCCCACCCCCGATGTTTCACCCGAAGTGACACCCCGGACCCGCCCTAGCAAACCAACTGGACGGACCAGGGGAGGGTTCAACCGAATCTGGCATCATTCATTGCTGGGATTGAAAGGGGTAAGGGGGAACATCCTCCAGGGGGACCATAAGGCAACAAAGCCTGGGGCGTATCTATGGCAAAGTCACGATGCCTCTTCCGGCAACCTGGGTTCAACTCATGAAGTCCCGGTCGGAGCAGCGGCTACAACGGTACCGGAACGTTGTCTTACCGTTCCACAGGGTGGTAGGGCTTGCCGGCGGGGGTCCGTAGCCTGGGCAGGGGACCTCCTCACCGTTCCCAATAATCTAAACGATGATTTTAACGAAAACCACACCGTCTTATTATAGGAGGGGGAGGACCAGTGGTCAACCGGTACTATGGTACTGCTTCCGGGCCGGTGCTGAGGATACGGGCCGCAATGTCCGCCGGGGGGGATGCATAGAGCGCCGAGGTGACGAGGACCTCAACGCCGGTCGCACTATAGTCCGCGGCATTGGCAGGGGTGATGCCACCGGCAGCGGCGATGCAGACGGTCTGGCCTGCTGCCGCGGCCCGCACCGCGGCAACGGTTTCCCGAAGCTCCGCAACCGGCATTTTATCTATCTGGACGATGTCGAAGCCTGCGACCGCGACCGCGACCGCCTCGTCCTTCGTTTCTACTTCGATGGCGATCTTCTTTTCGGGGCAGAAGCGCCTGAGTTCGTCAAGTTGCTCGATGCAGGTGGCAAGCCCTCCCAGAAAGGCGCGGTGCTGCGGAAAGATAAGCACGGTCTCGGACAACCCCAGGCGGTGGGGAACTCCACCCCCGGCCAGCACCGCCTTCATTGCCAGCGACCGCGTGCCCGGAAAGACCTTGCGCGTGGTCGCTACCTGAACCTTCGGGTTGACCTGCCGGGCCGCTTTGACCATGGCGCGGGTGCTGGTCGCGATGCCCGACAGGTATTCGAGGAGATTAACCGCAACCTTCCAGACTTCGTGCAAGACCCTGGCACATCCTTCGGCTTGCAGCACCAGGGCCCCCGCTGGGAGCGCGGTGCCGCTTCCGACCCCTGCGGAGACTACCGCGCCCCGCTTTTCCAGCAACCGCGCCGCCTCTTCGGTCCCACAGACCACGGTTTCGTGGCGGGTGACAAAGGTGATGCGCCCTGGCCGGCCCCCGATACCGAGGGCGTGGGTCGTCAGGTCGAAATAAGGCACATCCTCGCGGAGGAGCCGTTCTAGCTCCTCGTCGGTCAGCGAGCAGGACCACGAAAACGAATGGGATGTTGCCAGGGTCATCGCACTCCGTATTCCTAATGATCTTTGTATCCTTACGTACCGTATCTTGAACGTATCTTTGCGCCGCGTGGCTATGCCGTGGCAAGCATCACTTCGGTTGATTTGATGATGACCGTGACCTTCGAGCCGACCGTCAGGTTCAGGCGTTCGACCGAGGAAACGGTGATGACCGAAACGATTTCTTCACCGCCATCGAGTTTGACGACGACCTCCGCCATAACCTGTCCCTTCGTGACGTCCTGGACCGTTCCTGCTAACTGGTTGCGAGCACTGATTTCCATGGTGATGGTATCCTTTCTGTTTTGTTCTGTTTTGTGGTTACTCTTCATTACTGACATCAATCGGTAGAACGGTTGGAGGCAGCGTGGGGGAAAGAGGCGTTGTCTCACTCACTGCCGTGGGGGTGAGCGCTGCCGTGGGGGTGAGCACCTCAGACGAGGCCGGTGTGGGCACCTCAGAAGAGCTGGAGGCGTCGGTGATGAACCCGTGCTTTGCCAGGATTGTCTGCCCCTCCGGGGAAAGGATAAAGTCTACAAATGCCTGCGCCAGTGCCGGGTGCAGGCTGTCGCTCACGCTGGCAATCGGGTAGGTCGCAATGGTGTTGAGATGGTCGGGGATGGGGATTATCGTCACCTTCTCGGCGGCACTGGCGGTCACATCGGACGAATAGACAATCCCCGCATCGCCCTCGCCAAGTGCCACTTTGGTCAGAACCGCTTTGACGGTCTGCTCATACGAGACGACATTGTTGAGCACCCCCTCCTGGTAGGCCGGGCCAAAGGCAGGGTCGTGCGCGGCCTTATCAAGGAAATCCAGGGCGTAGCCGCCTACCGGCACTTCCTTTGCTGCCAGAACGAGCTTGATATCAGGTTGCGCCAGGTCGTGCAGTTGCTCCACCGCTGCCGGGCTTTCGGTGCTGACGATAGCCACCAGGCGATTGTGGGCAAACACCTGTTGCGTGCCGCTGACCACCCGTCCAGCTTCAATTGCCACGGTCATCTGTTTCGTGTTGGCCGAGGCAAATACATCGGCGGGGGCACCCTGGGCAAGCTGCTGCGCGAGTTGCTGCGACCCGGCAAGGTTCAGGGTGACGATGGTGCCAGGGTGGGCTGCTTCGAAGACGCTGCCAAGCTCCTGGTAGGATTCGGTGAGCGAGGCCGCTGCAAAGACGATGAGATGAGCAGAAGCCGGGGTTTCTGGCTCTGGTTGAGGTGGGGTTTCGGTCACTGGCTGAGATGAAGTTTCGCCCATCGGGGTTTCTGACGTTGGTTGAGGTGGGGCTGGCGGTGGCCCGCACGCGGTCAGCAGCAGGGAAAGCAACAGCGTGCTGACGAGTACGCGGGTCAAGACCTGCTCCCACCGGGACATCAAGGTCATGGATAACACAAGAATACTCCTTCTCCTTAACATTAAGGTGCCGTTTGCTCCAATGATTGAAGCTGCGCTCTGGCTTTCTGCCGCCAGTCCGCATCGTCGCTCAGTTCGAGGAAGCGCCGAAAGTCGGCGAGCGCCTGCTCTTTTTCGCCCGCCTGAACGTAGGCCTCTCCCCGGTTGTAGTAGGGAGGGGCGGTGTCGGGGGACAGGGTAATGGCCTCCGTATAGTCGGCTATGGCCTGGTCGTAGCGGCCTTTGTGGGCATACACCAGGCCGCGGTTGTGGTAGGCCATCGCGTTTCTGGGGTCGAGCGCAATGGCTTTGTTGAGGTCGGCAATGGCGCGGTCATTGTCGCCTTGCTCATAATAGGCCAGACCGCGATGATTATACACCCCGGCACTGGTTGAGTCAAGCAAGATAGCCTGGTCGTAGTCGGCAATGGCGCGGTCATAGGCCCCCTGCGCGGCATAGGCCAGGCCGCGGTTGTGGTAGGCAAAGAGGTAGTCGTCTTTGAGCGCGATGGCCTGGTCAAAATCGGCAATGGCGCGGTCGTATTCCCCTTGCATGGCATAGGCCAGACCGCGGTTGTTGTGGGCTTCGATATAGCCGGGATTGAGGGCAATGGCCTGGCTAAAATCCGCGATGGCCCGGTCATAGTCCTTCTTCTGAGCATAGTCATTTCCGCGGCTAAAGTAGCCGGTCGCGTCCATCGGGGCTTGCTGCGGTTCCGAAGGCGACGTACCTCCTCCGCACGCAGCCAGCACCAGCGCCGGCAGCACCATCAATATGAGCATCCGTATCCGTATCAGCACCATCAACAAACGGGAACGGTTCATTGCAACGGCGGCGCACGAAGCGTCGCCTTCCTCCTTTCTCTCTGCTCTCTGTTCTTTGCTCTCTGCTCATCTGGTCACTTCAAACGGCAGCAGGAGCACGTGTTCGCCATCGTCCGGGGCGTTCTCCGGCGGCGGTGGGGACCTCAGTGGCAGACGGGTCGCGTCGTGCCGGTCATAGAGGCCGAGCGCAAGCCAGTATTTCCCCACTGGCAGGTCTGGCGGGAGCGGGACCGGGTGAACCCGCGTGATGAAGCGGCCCGGTTGCCAGCGGGAGGGTGGCAGCTCCGGCCCGGCGGGGGCAACGTCGAGCTGACCGTAGCGCTGCCCCTGGGCGTCCAGCACATGCACGAAGAGCCGGGCATCTGCTGCATCTTTGCTCACTGGGGCGAGCGCAAGCCATTGCACCGTCAGCGAGAGGGCACCGGTCGCACGCAGGCGTGACAGGTCGATTCCATAGCCCCGAAACTCCATCGCCGAGCCGAATGTGGCGTGGGTGGGGTGGGCGATGGGCGGGGGAACGTCATAGATCCAGGCGTAGTCTACCCCGTGGATGCGGACCGTATGCAGCGGGGGAGCCTGCCCGAAAAACTGCTCCAGCGGCATGGCCGTTCCGGCCCACTGCACCCGCACGTAGATAACCGCGTAGCCGGTATTGTCGGGCAGGGTGCCGTCTTCGGCGTGATAGGCCTGGACGCCCTTGCGCAGGAGGGGTTGGAGCGTCTGGAGCATCGTGCTGGCGACGACCCTGCCCGTAATGTCCGGCTGCTGGTTGAGCCAGTCGGCAACCTGCTCCAACCCCTCTCCCCACCCGATGGCAAAGGTGCGGGCGCCGGCCGATGCTCCGCCGAGCGCTTGGTTAAAGGCGGCAATCTCGTAGGGGTGCCACCAGAGCGCGTTGAGCAGGGCGGCCAGGCTCAGGAGCAGCACGCTCCCCTGCCGCACCCACTGCCCGTCGTTCAAGTTCTTTCCCCGCGAAACCAACGGAACTAACCGCGCAAGTTGTTCTATCGCCCAGACTAACCCCGCAGCCGCCAGGATATCCAGCGCTGGAAAGACCAGCACGGCGTAGCGGTTGAGCTTCTTCGGAAAGAGGCTCATCGCAATTACAAACAGGATGGTGAACCATGCCAGGGCAGCCAGGGTTCGGATTTCTGGTCTCCGTCCCCTGGAGGCGAGTGGGAGCAGCAGCAACCCGGCCAGTGTCCAGGGGGTGGTGCGCAGGGCCAGCGCCACCGGGTAGAAGAGCGGCCCCGGCTGGTGCGTCTGCTTGCCCAGAAAGAGGGTCGTTCCGATGTGGGGTTCGCCTCCCTCGACCTCGACCCCGAAGCGCAGGAGGTCGAAGACTTTTGCGGGCGCGGCCCAGACCGCGGGCCAGGCAAGCAGGAGCACGACAAGGAACGCTCCCCCCCAGAGCAGGAGCGATGGGATTCTGGCGACGATGCGCCTGCCCGACCAGAGCCAGATGATTCCGACCACGGGGACGACGGCCAGGGCTGGCAGTTTGCTCAGCAGGGCCAGGGCCGCGCACCCTCCTGACAGCACGAGCCAGGCAGGGTGACCCTGGTGGTGCCAGGCATAGCACGCGGCCAGCACGCTGAGGCTGCTGAAGCTCATTGCCAGCGCGTCTACGTGCAGCACCCGGCTATAGGCGGTGATGAACGGGTCGGTAGCCCACAGCAGCGCCGCGAGGGTTGCGAGGGTGTGGGGGACCATGCGCCGCAGCAGCAGGTATCCCACCAGGATGGCCCCCACGTGCGTCAGCGCTACCGGCACGCGCATCCAGACCAGCATGGTGAGGTATGAGTCTTCGTGCAGGATGTTCCAGGCAAAGAGCCACTGCCGCAGGATGATACCGACGCTGCCGAGCCACATAGTTGTCACGCCGGGGTGCGGGCTGATGGCGGTGCGGGCCGGGTCGCCTGCTTGGATGGCCTGCAAGAAGAGGTGGCTGCGGTGGACCCAGAATGCCGCTTCATCCATGGTGATGAATGCGCCCAGGTTGAGGAGGCGCAGCAACAGAGCTATGGCTCCCACCAGCAGGAAGGTCAGGATGGGCGTGGTGGCTCCCACCCGCTGGCCTGTTGACGAGCGCGGGCGATGCGCGGTTGCGATATCTGATGTGCTCAACATGGGTGTCCTACCCGGAATCGGGTTCTCCCGCTATGACCGACCAGCGAGCTTCTATTGTATCACAGATGACCGGGGTTCTTCGGGGGAGGCCCGGCAGAACGACGCAAAACATGTACTATAATAGGCCTATTATCCAGGGTCAGGGACCGGCACCGTCTTCAGGGCAGGACCAGGTAGGACAGGGCGGGCCAGGGCAAGCACGGCAGAACAGCACATACCCCGGCAGACTACGACGAGAAGCCTCGGAACGTTCCCAGGTGGGAGCCAGCGATGGGGAAGGGAAAGGGGAACAACCAGGAAAAGACGATGCCAGCAATAGCCCTGGGGTGCGGAAAGGCCAGACACTTCGTCCTCGGTAGTGGCTACGTCGGGACGTAAAAGATGCCTGTGGACGACGGGTGGAGCCTGCGATGGGGCAGGTGGTCCAGGCAGAAGCAGGAATGATGCAGGTAGTCAGTTGGGTTGGTTTCGGTTCACTTTTTTGAACGCAAGACAAGAAAGGTTGCGGATTCATATGTCACGTATGATTACCACCATTGATGGAAATGAAGCTACCGCTTCTGTTGCTCACCGACTGAGCGAGGTGATTGCGATCTATCCGATTACGCCCTCCTCAGCCATGGGCGAATTTGCCGATCAGTGGTCTGCGGAGAAGAAGACGAATATCTGGGGGACTATCCCGACGGTGGTTGAGTTGCAGTCGGAGGGGGGGGCAGCCGGGGCGCTCCACGGGGCGATGCAGGCCGGGGCGCTGACGACGACGTTCACGGCGTCGCAGGGGTTGCTGCTGATGATTCCCAACATGTTCAAGATGGCCGGGGAGTTGACCCGACGGTGCTGCATGTGACGGCTCGCACGGTTGCGGCGCATGCGCTCTCTATCTTTGGGGACCATTCGGATGTGATGGCGGTGCGGGCAACCG
>JAAUSY010000055.1 GCA_012032475.1 Chloroflexaceae bacterium | reverse complement strand
TGCTGGGAAATTGGAGTTTGCGCTCATAGTAATTGAGCATCGTCGGATGAAACGTCAACGTTTTGAAGAACGAGCGCGTCAAGATGCGGAATCCCAGCGGCGATATCAGGCTGGAATAGCAGCCCAGGCCAGCGCCAGAGCACCAGCAGTCCCCCCGCACCCGCGGCGAGAACCGCCAGTTCGCGCCAGATTTGCGCCGGGTCTTTCAGGGCACTTTCGGGCCGCCCGTGGTAAATCTCGCGCAGGGTGGGGGTCAGGAAGGGCAGCGCCAGGTGGGAGGTCAGGGCGTAGTCTTGCAGGCGGGCAAAGGCCGTGTCGAAGAAGTAGGCCCGGGCAATGAACAGGACATGCAGCCCCGTATGCACGAGCATCGCCCCCAACCCGACCGCCAGCGCCGTATGAGCGGCGTTCCAGCGGTGGGCCACGGCGCAGAAGAGCAGATAGAGCACCACCGGCCCGATGACCAGGAAGCTGTCCAGCCGGGTGAGCGCACATTGCCCGAATGCCACCCCCGCCAGTGCGGCATAGTAAATTCGTGCGGCAGGCGGGTCCTGCCGATCATCGTCTGCCTGCTGAAACCGGGCAAAGCTGTAGAGGCCGGCGAAGGTGAGGAACTGGGTGGTGGTTTCGGCGGTGGAATAGCGCCCGAACCACACCTGCACCCCGTTGAGCGCCAGAAAGAGGAACGCCAGCAGACCAACCAGAGAACCCGCCAGGCGGCGGCCCAGCATGCCCACGCTCCAGGCTCCCAGGACGGCCATCACCCCCGGCGCAGCCAACCCCGCCGAGAACCCCGCCACACTGGTGAGCAGGGCCACCCAGGCTGGGAAGAGGTGAAACCCCTGCGGGACCACCCGCCCCTGCACCATCTCGCCTTCGTTGATGACAAAGCCCGCGGCCTGCATGCGCGTGGCAATGAAGCGCTCCGGGTGCTGTACACCGAGGAAGTTGGTCAATGCCTGTTGCGCCGGTTCCCGCACGGCGGCATCGTCTGATTGCGCCGCCTGCCCCAGGTCGGCCAGCAGGTCATGGTGCTGCACCAGGCTGCCGGTGCGGGCAATGGCAAACCCCGCATTGGCATAGACCCCGGCATCGCGCACGCCGAGCACCACCTCAAATGGTGGGATGACCAGCAGCACGGCGATGACGCCGACCAGACTGAATGCCAGCACTTCGAGCCTGCCCCCTGGCTGGCGGTGGCGCGTGCGGCTCGTGTGTGCCGCTGGCAATGCCCCGCAAACCAGGCAGACCAGCACCACCAGGCCCAGGTGAAGCCACCGCGAGAACGCCCCCATTTCTGCCAGGAGCAGGGCCAGCCAGCCGCTCAGGAGCGTGCTTATTACCACCCGCTCGTAGTGGCGTTCGAGCGCGTCGGCAGAGGTGGCACCGGGGATGGCGCGGCTGATGAGCAGGCCAGGGAGGTAGAAAAGAAGCGGCAGCGCTATGGCAACAGCCAGCGCCATCACAGCAGGGGGCATGTTCGGGTCTTTTCTGCTACTTTCCAGGTGTTCAAAGGTACTCGAAAGTACGCTTGGTCCATTTCCGAAATTCCTGCTTCGTCCTGCACCGCCCGCTCAGGCGCGGGGCTTACACGCAGTCCACAGGCGCGTTTTACGTCCCGACGTAGCCACGACCGGGGACGGTCAGTTCAGGCGGCACCGACGAGCCGCAATCCTTCGTCTCGAATGTTCCGGGCCGCGTTCAGGTCGCGATCTAACGTGGCACCACACGCTGGACAAACCCAGGTGCGGTCACTCAGGGTCAGGGCATAGTTGACAACCCCGCACGCGTTGCACGTCTTGCTGGATGGGTAGAACGAACCAACCCTGACCACCTGCTGCGCCTTGTAGCCAAGCTGCCGCACCATCTCGCTGAACGCGGCATCCGCAATGGCCCGCGCCAACTTGTGGTTCTTCAGCATTCCTGCGACGTTGAGCGTTTCCAGGGCAATGATGCTGGCCTTTGCTGCCAGCCGCGTCGTCAGCTTGTGCGTGGCATCGGCTCGCAGGTTGGCGATGCGCAGGTGCAGCCGTGCCAGTTTCCGCTTCGCTTTATACCAATTCTTGCTGCCTTTCTGCTTGCGGGCCAGCCAGCGGTTCAAACGCCGCAACTTCCGTAGCGCTGCCGTGAGATGTTTTTGGTTCTCAAACACCTCACCGTCGCTATCGACTGCCAGCGCTTTTACCCCCAGGTCTACCCCGATGACCCGTTCCGGTGCCGTCTGCTCCGGTTCGGGGAGTTGCACCTGGATACTCACCAACCAGTAGCCCGCCCGCTCACTGACGCGGGCACTCATCATCTTGCCCGCAAAGCGCAGCGGCTCGGTCATATTCACCCACCCAAGTTTGGGTATCTTGATCCCGGGCCCATCAACCGTGAACTTGTCGTTTGCCAGGGAGAATGAGCCGTAGCCGCGCTTGCGCGACTTGAACTTCGGGAAGCCCACGCGCTTGCCGTCCTTGCGGCCTTTCCCATTCTTGCGCTTGTTGATATCGTTGAAGAAGTTCGCCAGCGCTTGTCTCAGGTCAGCGAATACCTGCTCGGTGGCACACTTCGTGGTGTCCATCACGAAGGGGAACTGTTCTCGCTTGATGCGGTGAAACTCGGTTTTCAGGTCGCCGACGAGCGGGAGGTTGGTCTGGGTTTTCCAGGCTTCGCGCATGAACGCCACCGCCCAGTTCCAGGCAAAGCGGGCATTCCCCGCAGCCTGCCGAAGTACGGCTCCTGCTCAGGGGCCGGGTTCAGTCGGATCTTGTGTGCTCGTTGGATGGTGCGCATTCTGAGTACTCCTGTTCACTTTCGGGTAGATTTTGCTCATCTAGCTATACCTCCTTTTCCTTCTCTTTCTCCTTCTCCGCTCACCGGCTGCGCGTCACCCCCACCTGCCTGCACCAGCAGGCCACCGGGCACCCGCTGCACCGCGGCGAGGTGGGGTGGCAGAGGTTCTGCCCAAGCGTCACCAGCAACCCGTTGATGGGTATCCAGTATTCGGGGGGGAGCTTCTCACGCAGGGCAAATTCGGTCTGGTCGGGAGTGCTGGTTTGCACATAGCCCCACCGGTTGCAGATGCGATGGACATGTGTGTCAACGCAGATGCCCGGCAGCCCGAACCCCCTGGTCAGGACCAGGTTTGCCGTTTTGCGCCCCACGCCCGGCAGCGCAAGCAGTTCCTCCAGCGTGGACGGGACCTGTCCCGCGTGGCGTTCAAGCAGCAGGCGGCACACCTGGAGGAGCGAACGGGCTTTGTTGCGGTAGAACCCGACCGGGTAGATGATTTCGGCCAGGCGGGCTTCGCTCAATTCCAGCATCGCGCCGGGGGTGTCGGCAATGGCAAGGAGCCGCGGCGCGATCTCCGCGGTGAGCGTGTCTTTCGTGCGCAGGCTGAGAATCGTCGCCACCAGCACATGGAAAGGGGTTGTCTGCGGCTGCTCGGCCATGCCATCCACCAGCGGTTGGTGGTAGGCCACCATGGCCGCCTGGAGCGTTGCCATGATACGGTGAATGTCGGGTTCCCCTTGGGTCATCTTACGTGACAGCGCTCATCTCACGGTTGCAGCATTTCCCGCGCAGTTGCCACGATATCACCGAACGCCCCGGCCGCGGTGACTTCGATGCCCGCGCCCGGACCGCGCACCACCAGGCGCGGCACCGGATCGGAGTAGCGGGCCGTCGTGAACACAAACATATTGTCCGGGCCGCGCAACCCTGCCAGGGGGTGGTCCGGGGGCAGTTCGCGCAGGCCCACGCTGGCCCCCTCCGGCTCGACGCTTGCCACATAGCGCAGCACCGTCTTTCGGGAACGGGCCGCGGTGACCCGCTGAGCGTAGGGGTCATCCAGCGAGCCAACCCGCTGCATAAACGCTTCCACGCTGATCTCGGCCAGTTCGGGGGGGAACCACGGCTCGCACGGGATGTCGTCCATCGTCCAGGGCAGGCCGCACGTTCGGGCCAGTATCAGAGCTTTGCGGGCCACATCGGCCCCGCTCAGGTCGTCCCGCGGGTCTGGCTCGGTCCATCCTTTGCTGCGAGCCGTACAGACGGCTTCGGAAAGGGGGGTGCCTTCTTCGATGGCCCCGCAGAGGTAGCCCAGGGTGCCGCTCATCGCGGCCTCGATGCGAATGAGCGAGTCGCCGCTATCAAGCAACCGTTGCAGCGGGTCAATGATGGGAAGCCCGGCCCCAACCGTCACTTCGTAGCGCGTGGCGCGGTTCGCGGTCAGTGTGGCAAAGAGATCCAGACCACTGGTGAGGGGGCGCTTGTTTGCCAGCACCACCCGGTGCCCCATCTCAACTGCCTGGGCCAGGTGGGGTCCCATCCCGTCAGCCGCGGTGATATCGGCAACGATGCAGGGCGTGGCGGGCAAAAACTGCTTCCAGTCACCCGGAGGGTGCCCGCCACGGAGCGCGGCAAAATCCTGCCGGGTCTTCATGGCGGTCAGGGCGGCGCTGACGGTCTCCTGGTCGAGCATCTGGCCGGTGGAGATGATGCCGCTGCGCTCAACTAGCGCCAGGTAGCCCAGCCTGAAACCGTAGCGCTGTTCGAGCGCAGTTTGCTGCGCCATCACCTGCCGCACCAGTTCGCCGCCCACGCCGCCCGTCCCAATCTGAATGATACCAATTTCCTGTGTCATGCGGTTTCCTCTCTCATCCCGGCCCCCCTCTCTGCATCCGCGGGGCCTGTTTGCTCTTTATTCTCTTCGGCCCCTAATAGTATCACAGTTTTGGCATACGCATCGCGGGCCTGCCGGTCGCTTTGGCCGGGTGGTTGCGCCACCAGGGCAGGGGAACCATTCAGCCGAACCGGGTTTGACCCTTATCTACCACTTGCAGGGCATAGGGGCAGGGTTGCCCATCATACGGGCAGAGCACTTCGACCCCTTCCATCTCGTGCGGCAGCAGCGTGACGACCACCGAATCATCACCGCCGTAGGAGTTGGGGACATAGCCGTCGGCGTTCCAATCGTTGAGCCATCGGCTCCCATCCACCAGGTAGCGGTAGCGGTAGGCACACCCGACTGGCAGCTCCATCCCGATGCACCAGCCATGTTCGCACGGGCAAAGGGGTGCGGCCCCAGGGGCCCAGTTGTTAAAGTCGCCCACCACATGGATCGATTCGGCGCGGAAACCTGGGAGCGAAAAGGTAACCCGCACCGTGCCCGAATGCCCCGGTTCCTTCGTCAGCATGAGCGTGCCCCCCAGTGTTCTCTTGCGGGTTGCTCCGGATGGGCCGGGTCTGGCGATGTACGGCTTCATTTCGCGCCCCCATCTGGTCAGCCACCAGGTTGGTCGTCACTTTGCGCGGCTCTTGCTGCGCCAGCGCAGCTGAACGATGACCTGCTACCAATATTTTTAGCCTCACATAAATTTATGACGAGTTTTTTATGGTATTCCTTAAAATAATATCGGGATTATACCACCTTCCAGGGGGTTGTCAAGCACGTTTCGATATCGTCACTGGCCTCAGACCACGACCGAATGATTGAGCGGGCCCTGCCCATGGCCGACATGCAACGCGTCCGCGGCCCGAATCGCCGCGGTCACGTAGTCCTTGGCGGTTTGCACCGCCTCGCCAACCTCGCGCCCTTTGGCAAGTTCGGCGGCAATGGCCGACGCAAACGTGCAGCCGGTGCCGTGGGTGTTAGCGGTCGCGACTCGCGGGGCGCGAAGTTCGGTGTACGTCTGCCCATCGTAGAACACATCAACCGCATCTTCGGACGCGGGCAGGTGCCCCCCCTTCACCACCACGTAGCGCACCCCCATCCGGTGGATAGCCGCAGCGGCGGCGCGGGCATCGGCCAGGGTGTGGATATCCTGCCCGGTGAGCACCTGCGCCTCGTGGTGGTTGGGCGTGATGACATAGGCCAGCGGCACCAGGTCGGCCATCAGGGCGTCGCGGGCCTGCGGGCGCAGCAGTGGGTCGCCCCCCTTGGCGACCATCACCGGATCGAGCACCAGCCGCGCCACCCCATACTGCCGGGCCTTCTGCGCCACCACCCGGACAATTTCGGCATTCGCGAGCATCCCCAGTTTCCAGGCATCCACCTGGATATCGCTCATCACCGAGTCAATTTGCTGCCCCACAAAGTCGGCGGGAATTTCAAGCACCCCCTGCACACCGGTGGTGTTCTGGGCGGTCAGCGCGGTCAGCACGCTCATCCCGTAGACCCCACGGGCCGCAAAGGTTTTCAAATCGGCCTGGATACCGGCTCCGCCGCTGGGGTCGGAGCCAGCAATGGTCAACACCTTCTGGATCATAACAACCCCCCGCCCTCTGCTCCCTTACTGGCTGGCCCGGATTATCTCAAGCGCCAACTCAGCAGCACGCTGCCCCGATAGGAACATACCCCCGAAGATGGCCCCCATCCGCGGGGTGGCCGCCACATTGCTCGCGGCCATCCCGGCGACAATGAGGCCAGGAAAGACCTCAATGGTGCTGGCGGCCAGGTCGGCTTCGCCTCGTGCGGCCCACATCGAGCGTTCGCCCGGCACGCCGCCATCGGGCGAGCGCAGACGAGCACCGGGGATTTTGGTAACCAGCGTGCGGCATATGTGAGCATCGTGGCCGGTGGCATCAATGACGACCTTTGCCTCTACCGCCAGCGGGTCAACGTGCAACCCGGCCTGGACGGTCGCGTCCCAGTTGAGCACTACGCCCGCAACCCGCCGGTCGTGGTAGACCATAATATCCTCTGCGAACATGCCAATCCAGATACGCGCCCCGGCATCCAGCGCGGCGGCCGTACACTTCGTCACGGTCTCCACCGAATCGGCCACCAGGTAGCCTTCGCGCCAGGGGTGCAGACGAACGCCCACGGTCTCAAGCAGGCTGCTGGCGTCCTGTTCGATGACAATGCGAGGAAAGAGCATCCCTCCGCCCCACATCCCCCCACCAACGTGGAGATGGCGCTCGAAGATGGCAACATTGGCTCCCTGCTGCGCCAGCAGGCGGGCCGCTGTCACCCCCGCCGGTCCGGCTCCAACAATGGCAACGTCGAGTTCCAGCGAATCCACAAAGTCGCGGGCGAAACTCTCGACAATCATCTGGCTGATATGAACTTCGCGAATCGTCTCAAACTGATTTGACATGATAGGGTTCTCCTTCACTCATTAGTTTAGTGATTATTCTCTCCCAAAATGCTGCCACCCTCTGGCATCCAGGGGACCATCCTGGCCGCCTGGCAACACGAGGTGGCGACCATCCTCAGCGGGCAGCACCTCACCAATGACCGTCACGACCGTTCCGGTCTCCTGAGCAATGGCGGTGCAGAGGTCGGGGGCAGCGCCCGGCGGCGCGGTGAAGCAGAGACCATAATCGTCGCCGCCCTCCATTGCCAGCTTCCAGAAAGGTACCTGCATCGCCTCTGCCACGCTGCGGGCCGCTGGCGAAACGGGCAACAGCTTCGCCCACAGCCGCACCCCCACCTGGCTCTGCTCGCAGATATGCCCGATATCGCCGCTCAGCCCATCGCTCACGTCAATCATCGCCGTGGCCCGGCCCGACCGGGCAATGACTGCGGCTTCGGGGATTCTGGCCGAAGGTTCGAGATAGCGGGTGATGAGTTGCTCCCGCACCGCGGCTTCCACTGGCAAACGCGGGTCGAAGACCAGGTGCAGCCCGGCCAGGGCTTCGCCTACCTGCCCCGTCACCAGCACCACGTCTCCAGGGCGAGCACCGGAGCGCAGCATCAGGTGGTCGCGGCGGACGCGCCCAAGCATGGCGATATCTATGGAAACCCCACTCCGCGAACGGGTGACATTGCCCCCTACCACCAGCACCCCGAAACGCCCGGCCTCAGCCTGCATCCCCCGGTAGCACGCCTCAACCCACTCCACCTCCGTCTCTGCGGGGAGCGCCAGCGAAACCAGCGCAAACTGCGGGTGGCCTCCCATCGCAGCAATGTCGCTCATATTGACCACCAGGGCCCGGCGTCCAAGCTGCTCCGGTCTCATCAGATAGGGCAGGTAGTGTATTCCCTCAACCTGACTGTCAATGGTTGCCAGGAGCAGTTCGTCCCCCCGGTCGGCCAGGACCGCCGCATCATCCCCAATCCCAACCAGGACATCGGCCCGTCTGATGTCAACAATCTTGCCCAACCGCTCAATGAGCGGAAACTCACCCAGTTCTGACACGCGCATGCGTCCCTCTCATCCCATCTCCACAATACGAACCCCCCCCGCAACCTGTTCCGGGGTGAGGTGATACAGGTGGTCGAACAGGGCGACCTTGAAACTGGCCGGGCCGCTGGTGCGCTCGGCAGCCAGTTCCGCTGCCAGGCCATAGGTCGCCAGCGCCCCGGCAGCGGCCACCAGGTAATCGCGCTCGACTGCGGCAAAGGCGGCTATCATTGCCGTCGCCATACACCCCGTGCCGGTGAGGTGCGTGAGCCAGGGGTGCCCATTGTCCACACCGAGCGTTCGTGTTCCGTCGGATATTACATCGCGCTGGCCGGTGATTGCCACCACGGTGGACCGTTCTCGCGCCATGTGGCGGGCGACCACGTCTGGCTCACTGGCGGCCTCGACGCTGTCAACCCCCTTCACCGTGCCCCCCAGACCGCTCAGGGAACCGATTTCTCCCGCATTGCCCCGCACCACCTGGAGGCTGAGTCCGTCCAGCATTTGCTGATTGGAACGCATACGGAACGACGTTGCGCCGGCCCCGACCGGGTCCAGCACGATGGGCACCTTGAAGTTGTTGGCCTGGCGACCGGCAATCATCATGGACTCGACCCATTCGCGGGTCAGGGTGCCGGGGTTGAGCACCAGCGCCCCGGCCATGCTCGCCATCTCCGCGGCTTCTTCTGCGGCGTGGGCCATCACCGGCGATGCCCCCACCATCAGCGTGATGTTTGCTGTGTCGTTCATCACCACCAGGTTGGTAATGTGGTGAATCAGCGGTCGCTGCTCCCGAATACGAGCGAGCATCTGACCAACCTGCATTCCCATGGTTCTCATGGCTTTCCTTCCTTTCCTTTTTCTTCGACTGAACGCCGTCGTTCTTCGTCTACCACCGTCCGCAGGTGGCGGGCAGCAGCTTCGGGGTCAGGCGCGGCCATCAGCGCCGAAATGACCGCCACGCCTTCGGCTCCGGCCTGGATGATGGCGGCGGCGTTGTCCAGGGTGATGCCTCCAATCGCCACGATGGGGACCGTGACCGCACGGGCAATGGCGGCCAGTCCCTCAAGCCCGATGGGGTTTCCGGCATCGGGCTTGGAGCGCGTCCCATACACATCGCCAATACCGAGATAGTCGGCTCCGCTGCGTTCGGCCTGTCGGGCCTGCTCCACCGTTTCAGCCGAAACGCCCAGCACCCGGTGCGGGCCGATGAGGCGGCGGGCCTCTTCCGGGGAAATATCTTGCTGCCCGATATGCAGCCCTTCGGCGTCGAGTTCCAGTGCCACATCCGCCCGGTCATTGACGATGAGCGGGATGCCGGCCTCGCGGGTCATCTCGTGCAACTCCCGCCCGATGGCAATGATTTCGGGCGTCGGGGCATGCTTCTCGCGCAACTGCACCAGCGAAGCCCCCCCCGAATGGCCGCCCGAACCACCTCAAAGAGGGAGCGATTGCCCACCATCGAGCGGTCGGTAATGAGATAGACGGAAAGATTGACACGGTTCCGGTTCATCAGCCTTCGTTCCCTTCGACTTCGATACCCACCAAGTCAGGCCTGGCCTGTCCCGTCCTGTTCCGGTCCCAGCATGCCAAAACGCCGCCCCGCAGAGGACGGCGTCAACTCAATCATCTGAGCATTCCGTTTCCCTACGCTGGCATGATCCAGGTCAGGTTCCCAGGGTCGGCAGTGCGTTCCTAACTGCCCTCTCAGCCCGGTGCGCCCGGACTCCCCTAACAGACTTGGGTTTTCACTGGTTTTCTTCTGGCGGGCATTGTACGGTCTCAGGCGCAAAATGTCAAGTTTTGCCGGCGTGCGAGAATACGCCACATGGCCTATCTCCGGATAGTCCATATGGAGGATGTCCCACCCCCCATCAGCGTGGTACACTGGGATTGAGCAACCAACCAGCAACCTTTCTATCCAACTACCCGGTTCATCGCTGAGCCAGTGAATGTCCGAACCGGAACCAGACGGAGGGCAACCGGTATGATAAACCCAACAGGCTTCCGACCAATCCCAGTTTTGATGGCTGTTGCTCGCGCTCCGGAACCTGAACCGGCCCGGTCCCAGGTGAGCAATAGGCAAGCCAGGCTTGCGCGAAAATGGCGGGCAGTTCGGTATATTTCAGTGCTGCCGCTCCCAACGAAAGAAGCGAAGCAAGAGGAGATGTATGGTGCCGCAGACCAACCAGACGGAACGATTACCTATGCAGAGTATGAGCGCCTTGAATCTCTCACCACCTGAATCCCCCGCGTGCTGCCTGTGTGGGCAACCCGCAACCCGCACCGTCCGCGTGTTCAGGCCAGATTGCACCATCTCGGTGATGCACGTATGCGAGGGATGTTACTGGCCCGACGGGGCCATGTCGTAGGGCGGAACGGAAACCAGACTGGTGTCTCCATGATCTGAAAATATAACACGTTACCCTTCCGCCCCCTTCCCCGGCTTCCTGAGCGGCGTGGTACAATAGCACCACGATGTACCGTCTCAGGATGTTTTTTCGGCATGACATAGTATGGTGGATCGGGCTGCTGTTTCTGACGGTGCTGGTGGCCTGCACCGTTACGGAGGGGGATTCACCAGTGATTGGTCTTTCCACTTCTCCCCCAACCGCAACCCCGACCCTGCCCCCAGCGCCGGAACTGCTGGACCGCGCCCTGGAAAGCCGCGCCATTCAGGATGACGAACAGGCCGCCCGCGACCTCCGCGCCCTGCTCGACCACTATCCTGGTGTCCCCGAAGCCCGCCGCGCCCGATACTACCTGGCGGAAAGTTTCGCCCGCCGTGGTCGCTGGTCGTCGGCAGTCGAAGCGTTCCGCGCCTTTGTAGACGAGCCGGTGCAGGACGACCTGACTCCCCCGGCCTGGTTCTGGCTGGCGCGGGGGTATGAGGAGGCCGGAGATTGGAACAACGCCGTTGCTGCCTATGAACGCTACCGGGCGTTTCAGACCGTGCTGGAACCCTATGCTGCGCTCCGCCAGGCAGCCCAACTTCAGTCCCTGGGGCACCATCCGGAAGCCACCCGCGCCTATGAACATGCCGCAGCGTCGGATATCAACCCCGCGCAGCGGGCCGCCTGCTACGAAAAGGCCATTGCCTTGCACCTCCAGATAGGAGACCCGTCTACCGCCCTCCAGCGCTACCGGGACCTGCTGGCAATGGCAAAGCTGCCCGACTATCGCGCTCGTATCCTGGCCGAGGCGGCAGCACTGGTCGAGCAACTGGGGCAGCCAGACCAGTCCCGAACCTGGCAGCGCGAAATCATCGCCACCGCCCCGGAAAGCCCCCAGTCCTTGCAAGCCGTTGAACACCTGCTCAATCTCAACGACCCCGCGCTGTCCCCTGCCGATGCGGCCCGCGTCTACTTCCATGCGGGATACCCCGACGCGGCCCTGCCTTTTTTTGAGGACGCTATCGCCCGGATTGCCCAGGGCGACGAGCGGTTGGAGTTGCAACGCCTGCGAGCTTTGACTCTCCGCGAGCAGGGGAACTTTGCCGCAGCGCTGGACGCACTGACCGCCGTGGCCCAGGCCGCCGGAGGCGATAGTGAACCAGGGCGGCAAGCCCGGCTCGACTGGATACAGACCCTGGGGCAGAGCGGCGAGACGCAGCCAGCAGCGGATGCCTACCGCGACTATGCCGCTGCCTTCCCCCACGACCCCCGCGCCCCGGTGGCGCTCGACCGGGCCGCGCAGCTTCTTGACCGCCTGGGCAACGCCGAAGAAGCCTTCCAAGTGCGGTGGGAACTGGAATATCGCTACCCCCAGAACCTCATGTCTCCCCCGGCGCTCCACGACGTTGCCCTGTCCCACCTGCGCTACGGGAACCTGGACGAAGCCGGGACGGTCTGGCAACACCTTGCCAGCGACCGCCAGGGCTATTTCCATGCCCTGGGGTCGTTCTGGGCCGGGCGGGCCGCACGGCAGCAAAATCAGGAGGTTCGAGCCGCCACCCTGTTTCGTTCGGCCCTGATCGCCGCCCCGGATTCCTACTATGGGGTCCGCGCCGCAGAAGAACTGGGGCTTCCCCTGGCTCCCGCCATCCCGCTGGATGGTCCAATCACCGAGGCCGAATGGCAAGCCCTGGAAGCGTGGGTCGCTGCCTGGTCCGGCCAACTTGCGCCCCAGGTCGCAGCGCAGGGCTACCCCGCCGAAATCATCGGCAGCGGGTTGGTCCAGCGGGCCGTTGCCCTCGGTCAGGTGGGGCTACCATCGGAGGCCATGGCTGAATGGAACAGCGCCCGCGATGCCTGGGAGGACGACCCGGTGCCGCTCATGCTGCTGGCACGGATAGCCCACGAACAACATCTGCCCTATGTTGCCCTCAAAGTGGCCGAACAACTCACCGACCTTGCCCCGACGGAAGCTCCTCCTCCCCCCGCCGTGCTCCAACGCCTGCTCTTCCCCACGCCCTATGCCGACCTGGTGATGGAAGAAGCGCGGAGATGGAACCTCGACCCAAGGCTGCTCTATGCCCTCATGCGGCAAGAAAGCCTGTTCAACCCCTATGCTACGTCCTGGGTGGGGGCACGGGGCTTGAGCCAGGTGATGCCGGCGACGGGCTACGGCATCGCCGGGCAACTCGGCCTCACCGATTTCCAGGTTGATGACCTGTATCGTCCCTATGTCAGCGTGCGCTTCGGGGCCTACTATCTTTCGCAGCAAATCAAGATGATGGAAGGGAGTGTTCCGGGGGGGCTGGCGGCCTACAACGGCGGCCCCGGCAACGCGCAGCGTTGGGCAGGCGGCTTCCGGGTCACCGATGCCGACCTGTTCGTCGAAGGGATTGACTTTGCCGAAACGAGGAACTACGTCAAACTGGTGTACGGGTATTATGGAGCCTACCGCCGCCTGTATGCGCTCCCACCGGGCGCACCCTGACCGAATGAATCAGTCACCAGCTAGCTATATGATACAATAGGGGTGTTATGCCAACCATTTTACTGATAGAAGATAACGCGACCCTGGCCGAAACCCTGCGCTACAACCTGGAGCGAGAGGGATATAGTGTCCTGCATGCCAGCGATGGCATCCAGGGCATCGAATTGCTGCACCAGTCGAACCCGGATTTACTGGTGCTGGATATCATGCTGCCGCGTCTGGATGGATTTTCGGTCTGCCGTATCCTGCGCCAGGAAAGCAACATTCCCATCATTATGTTGACGGCTCGTCAGGATGAGGTAGACCGCATTGCCGGGTTGGAACTGGGAGCGGATGACTATGTGAGCAAGCCCTTCAGCCTGGGGGAGTTGCTGGCGCGTATCCGGGCCATCCTGCGCCGCTCGGAGCGGCAACCAGGCACCCCCAACCGCGAGGTCCTGGAGGCCGGCCCCTGCGGGTTGATATCAGGAGCCGTCGGGCGTGGCGCAATGGGGAGGAAATCACCCTGCCCCAGAAGGAATTCGACCTGCTCACCTGCCTGATGCGCAACCGCGGCATCGCGCTGTCGCGTGACTTGCTGCTGGAGCGGGTGTGGGGGTTCGATTTTGTGGGTGACAGCCGCACGGTAGATGTCCACATCCGCTGGCTCCGCGGGAAAATAGAAGAAGACTCGGCCCGCCCTGCCTACATTCAAACGGTTCGCGGGGTGGGCTATCGGTTCGAAGTCCCATCCGAAGAAGAGAAAGAGCGCAGCGACCGGAAGGCTGAAGGGAACTCGCCGAACCTATGACGCTTCTAGAGGTTATCTTGTTCATGGCCCTGCTTGCCAGCCTGGGGGGGATGGTCTGGCAGCGCCGCGTGATGCAGCGGGCCGCGAACGGTCGCCAGCCCGACCAACCGCCAACCGGAGAAGTGCGCCCTCCCTCCGCACCCGATGGTTTGCCCGGCGACCAGAAGCCGATGAACCTGTCGCCCCTGTTCCGAGTCGTGGCATCGTCAGTGAATGTCGGTATCGTCATTGTCAATGGCTCGCGCAACGTCCACTTCCTGAATCGGCAGGCCGAAGACCTGCTCGATATTGACCGCGGCACCGCCGAAGACCAGGGGATGATGACCCTGGTCCGCGACTACCAGGTTGATACGCTGGTTGCAGAGGTGCTGCACGATGGCGAAGAGCGTGAAATCACTATCTCCCCGGTGGTCAGGGGGCGCACGCTGCATCTGCGGTGTGTGCCGCTCATCCCGAACGGAAAGACCAGCGGGGCGCTGCTCATCATCCAGGATGTGACCCAGATCAACATACTGGAGCGGGCCCGGCGCGACCTGGTGGCAAATGTCTCGCACGAACTGCGAACCCCCCTGGCCTCGCTGAAGCTGCTCGTTGAGACGGTCCAGTCGAACCCTCCCCCCGATGTGTCCCATCGGATGCTTGAACAAATGGCCTGGGAGGTGGATATGGTCACGCAACTGGTCGAGGAACTACACGAGTTGTCGCAGATTGAGTCCGGGCGGGTGACGCTCAAACTCTCGTCGGGGAACATTGATGCGGTCATCCGGAAGGCGTTTGAACGTATTCGTCCCCAGGCCGACCGCAAGCATATCCAGGTCGAGCGGTTTGTTTCGGACGATATCCCCCTGGCGCTCATGGACGAGCACCGCGTGGGGCAAATCCTGCTCAACTTGCTTCACAACGCGGTCAAGTTCACACCCGATGGTGGAGCGATTATGGTGCAGTCCTGCGTGGTCGCGGTGGATGAACAGACCCCCCAGCGTTCCCCATCCCCGGCCCGTGCTCCGGCGGTGGCTTCGGCGTTCCATCAAGAGCGGCTGTTGGTTCCTGCTGTGCGGCAGCGCCGCCCCGGCGAATATGTAGTCGAAGAAGGGCAGCAGGTGGTGATTATGCTGCCGGCCTCGCACCCGCCGGGGCTGTGGGTCGTCACCAGCATCACCGACACCGGAATGGGCATCCCGTCCGAGGATTTGCCGCGCATTTTCGAACGGTTCTACAAGGTAGACCGCTCGCGCAACCGCGAGTCCGGCACCAGCACCGCTGGCGGCACCGGCGGCACCGGATTGGGACTGGCGATCACCAGGCATCTGGTCGAAGGGCACGGAGGGCGGGTCTGGGCGGAGAGCGCTGAAGGCCGCGGGAGTGCCTTCTACTTCACCTTGCCGGTGGCGTAGGGGAGCGTCTGCCCTCTCATATCACTGGTACCGGCGCGGCCCCCCCAACGCCGCCTCGGTTGCCGCCACAATCTGGTCCAGGCGGAACGTCTCGACCAGGTGGTGGAGCACCCCCGCCAGCACCCCTTGCTCCCCATGCATCTGCTCAATCAGCCCCGCCAGCATCCGCACATCACCGAGCATGGCCGCATGGTGTAACCCCTGCACTCGTTCAGGTGACAGCGCTGCTAGCAGTTCCGGGGTCAGGGTGGGGGCGAAGCCGGGTTCGGGGCCATCGCCTGTTTCGTCCGCGGAGTATGCCCCATCATCCGCATAGAGATAGCGGATTCCCAGGTAGTGGGCCATCACCTCAAAAACCGTCTCGTCTCGAAAGGGCTTGCGAACAAACGCCTCACACCCCGCTGCCAGCATCGCTGCCTGGTCCTCTTCAAACGCTCCGGCTGATATCGCAATGATGACAGGGGCACAGCCTCCGGGGGCGGCTTTGATGTGCTGCGCCGCCTCGCGCCCACCCATCACCGGCATCTGCACATCCATCCAGATGAGATGGGGGTCCCACGCTTCCCACAGGGCAATGGCCTCCTGCCCGTTGCTGGCTTCCCGAACGACAAACCCCACCCCCGCTAGCAAATCCACCAGCAAGCGCCGGTTGTCCAGCCGGTCATCCGCCACGAGGACGCGGGGGGGTGGTTGGTCGGGGGCCAACCCGACCATGCGGCGCGGCCCGGTCTTCCGCGTCTCGCGCTCGGCCTCAGCGACCGTCGCGGTGATGGTGAGCGTGAACACCGAGCCACGCCCGACCACGCTCTGCACGGTGATATCCCCGCCCATCATCTGGGCAAACTTGCGGCTGATGGGCAACCCTAACCCGGTGCCCTCCTGCGCCGGCTGGTGGTTGCGGGCCTGCACAAAGGCCTCAAAAATCTGGTCCAGTTCGCCGGGCGCGATGCCGGTGCCGGTGTCCGTCACCTCGAAGATCAGGGGGCAAGGGTCCGGGTGCGGGGCGCAGCAGGTGGCAGCCATACGGCCTGCTCTCGGACACCCACCTCCCGAACCCTGGCACCTGACCTGCAACCTGACCCCGCCGGTGTTGGTGAACTTGATGGCGTTGGAAACCAGGTTGATGAGCACCTGGCGGAGCTTTTGCTCGTCGGTCCGAAACGCGTGGGGCACACCGGAACCACGCTTGAAGGTGAGCCACAGCCCCTTTTCCTGCGCCCGGAGCTGAAACATCTTTTCCAGGTCGCTCAACAGCGGGCCGAGGTGACACACCGTCTCATTCAGGGTGATATACCCGGCCTCGATTTTGGACATATCCAGCACCTCATTGATGAGCGTCAGCAGGTGTTCCCCACTGCGGCTGATGATGGCGAGGTATTCGCGGTGCTCCTCTGACAGGTCATGGCTACGACCCATCACCTGGGCAAAGCCCAGAATGGCGTTCAGCGGGGTTCGGAGTTCGTGGCTCATATTGGCGAGAAAGGCGCTCTTGGTGTGGCTGGCGGCTTCGGCGGTTTCCCTGGCGCGGTGCAGCTCTGCTTCCATACGCTTGCGCTGGGTGATATCTTCCTTCACCGCGACGAAGTGGGTGATGCGCCCGGCCTCGTTGAAAATGGGCGCAATGGACGCAAATTCCCAGTAGAGTTCCCCGTTTTTCTTGCGGTTGTGGAGTTCGCCGCGCCAGTTCTCCCCTGAAAGAATGGTCCGCCACAGGTTCTCATATACCTCCGGGGGCATCGTGCCGGCCTTCAGAATGCGCGGGTTCTGGCCGTGGGCTTCCTCCGCGGTGTAGCCGGCCACCTGGGTGAAGTAGGGGTTGACATATTCGATAGCCCCGGTGCTATCGGTGATGACCACAGAGGAAGAACTTTGCTCAACGGCCCGCGAGAGTTTGCGCACACGGTCTTCCATCCGGCGGCGTTCGGTGATATCACGCGAGACCCCCACCCACCCGGTGAGGCTCCCTTCGGCGTCGAGAATGGGGGTTGCCACGGTCTCGGTCCAGACGGTGGTGCCATCCTTGCGCGGTTGCTCAAGCTCAATGGGCCGTATCTCATAGGAGCCATTGTGTCCGAAGGCTCCAAAGCGGGCCTGCACCAGTTGGAACGATTCGGGGGTGAGCGCACGGGAAAGCGCCTGCTGAAGCACCTCTTCGGGGGTGTAGCCGCGGAGCGCAACGACCGAAGGGCTGACGTAGGTAAAGTTCCCCTCCGGGTCCATCGTCCAGACCACGTCGGACATGGTTTCGGCCAGCAGGCGGTAGCGCGCTTCGCTGCGCTGCATGGCGTCTTCAGCGTGCTTGCGCTCGGTGATATCAACGAGAATCCCCACCACGGATACCAGGTTGCCCTGGGCACTGCGGATAGCCGTGGTGGTCGTGTCTACCCAGAGAAACCGGCCATCTTTGCACCGGTAGCGGCGCTCACGGCGGTAGCCGTTGATGGCTCCGCTGAGGACCTGCTCCATATCGGTTCGGGCCGTTTCGACGTCGTCCGGGTGAATCAGGCCAAAGGGGGACATCTGGGAGATTTCTTCGAGGGTATACCCGATGGTTTCCAGGGCATAGCGGTTGAAAAAGGTGTAGCGACCGCTCTCATCCGCAACGACAATGCCTACCCCGGCGCTGTCAACAATGGCTTGCAGGCGGGTCTGGTTGACCCGCAAATGCTCCTCCATCTCTTTCCGGTCGGTGATATCCTGCACCGTTCCGACCAGCCGGGCGGCGTTCCCGTGCTCGTCGCACACGACCTCGCAGTTCCCCTGGAGACAGCGCACCCGGCCATCTGGCTGGATGATGCGGTGTTCGTAGGCGGTGGGTTTCCGGGTGGCGATGGTTTCCCGAACGATGCCAATGGTGGCGGTGCGGTCTTCCGGGTGAATCCATCCCTGCATGGCGGCAAGCGTCAGGGGGTGGTCCCCCGGTTCCATTCCAAAGATGCGGTAGGTCTCGTCTGACCACTGCGCCTCTGTGGCCTGGAGGTCCCATTCCCAACTACCCAGGTGGGCGATAGCCTGTGCTCTGGACAGGCTGGTTTCGCTCTTGCGCAGCGCTACCTGGATCTCATATTGCAGGGTCCGGTCACGCATCATGATCAGCCAGCCGGTCAACCGGCTCCGGCGGTCGCGCACCTGGTTCGCGGTGATTTCGACCCAGAGCAGGCGCTTGCGCAAACCGGTGGGAAGCTCGCATTCCAGCGCCACCCGGTCGTCGGTGGTCGAAAGGAGGGAGGTGAGGACAGGCATCACCTGCTCGACCGGACGACCGATCAGCGCGGTGGCGGTCTGGTTGAGCAAGGCCTGGGCACCGGGGTTGATATCCACCACGCGCCGCCGACGGTCGAGGACCATCATCCCGTCGGGCATGTGCTCCACCAGCACATCGCGGGCAATAGGCACCAGGTCGAGCAACCGTTGGCGAAAGAGTCCCCAGGCCAGGAGCGGGTTGGTGAGCGCAAAGGTGATGGGGGAGATATCCAGGTGGCGCAGGTCGGGGAGCGGCACGAGTCCGGCCACGGTGAAGAGGCTGGTGACCATTCCGACGGATAGTCCCAGAAGCACCACAAGTGCCTGGAGTTGGTAGTGGCGGTGGGCGCGGATGGCATAGGGAAGCAGGACCGCAATGCTGGCGAGAACCAAGGTGTAGGAATATCCGACGTTGATCCACATCCAGGGGCCATAGGGGTAGGACAGGACCGAGAGGTCTGGGTGGATCACCATGGCGATGGATTGTCGCAGGAGGTGGTGGAAGGGGTCGGTCCAGACGACCAGCACGTTGAGGATGGGGAGGGCCCACAGCAGCCGGCTCAGGCGGTGGCTCCAGGTGGTGCGCCCGGTGTAGGTCAGGGCAAAGAGCAGCGAGGCAACGGCGATGCTGTCGGTGCCGATGAATTGCAGGTTGTCCAGAATGATTTTGTCGGACGGGGAGGGGACCAGCAGTTCGAAGAAGTAGCCGGTCGCCCAGATGCTTTCGCCAAGGAGTATCAGCGCAAAGGCGAGGGCACCGGGGGTGTGCTGGTGCCGCAGGGCAAAGACGACGAAAAGAAGCGAGAGACCAACCGAACCGGCAAGCAAGACGAGAAAGAGGGTGGAAAGACTCATCATCTGCCGATGACCTGTCTATGCCCGCGTTGGTATCGCCGGGGTGGCTCCCCCTCTGGGCGGAGCAGGGACAGGGGGGACGAAACCGTTACCTCATACCCCGGAATGCTCATTGTACCACACCTGAGATTAGACAGGAGGATGGCACAGGGGTGGTACCCACGACGGGTGGTAGGCGTACGGGTGATGGGTGACGAGCCATATTCAGCAGGTCTTCACCCGCACCTCCGCCGGCTACCGCACCTCGACCCGGTCTTCTCCCACGATTCCCTTCAGAGATGAGACCAGTTCGGGAGAGGCGCACACGGAATAGCCGGCCCGAAGGATGACCCGCCCCACGCCGTTGGGGACATATAACCGCACCTCGTTTTCTCCCTGGCTCACCTGGAGCATCTCATGGATTTCCACCAGCCGGCGCACATCGGCCTCTTCGTTCTGGCTGCGAGGAAAATAGATGCAGAGTCGCGCCGCCGGTGCATGGGAGCTGTCACCATTCCTGCCAGGCGGAGATTCTTTGACAACCTTCTGCTCAGCCCCATTTCCCTTCCCATTTCCGTTGCTCCCCCCATTCCCCCCGTTGGGCAGGCTCACCTTCGGGCGCACGCGGATGTAGGAAAGCGGCTCCGCAGCAGGGGCCGCAGCAGGGAGGGGTCGCAGTTCCTGCTCCGGCCCCCTGCCTGGGGGCAACGGCGACGAGCCATTGGTCGCCGCCGGCTGCGGGTCCGGTGGGGGCGGTTGCTGTCCGTTGGTTCCGGTTCCGGTGGCCGAGGTGGCTGGGAGGGCCGGGCGGTCATCGTCAAACACCTGGTTCTCGGCTATCGCTGGCCTGTCGTCCATCTCCGCCTCCGTGCGAACATGCTCCCTCCCCATCCCTTCTTCGTCTTCTTCATCGCCGCCGGGCGTTGCCCGGACCGGCTCGACCGGCTCGACCGGTGCGCACCGCTCAACAACGAGTTGCAGGCTGTCCCGGCGGTTTTCCACTTTTGCCGTCACCTGCACCACAGCTTCATCCTGGATCAGCGCTCCGAAGCGCTCCAGTGTCCGGGGGAAGATGATCATCTCGATACTGCCATCGAGATCTTCCAGGTTTGCCACACGCATGGTGCTGCCCTTCCTGGTGACGATATCGCGCACCCCGGTCACTAACCCGACGAACGTTTCCGTCTTGCCAACGGTTGCTTCCGTTATCCCGCTCAGGCGCAGCACCCCGGCCATGTCAACCCCCTGCAACGCCTGCGCGACCGGGTGCTCAGAAACGTACATCCCCAGCAACTCCTTCTCCCAGGCCAGTGCTTCCTTCTGCTGCTCCGGCGTTTCCTCGATGACGGTCAAGGGAATCGTCGGGACCTCGGCCTGCGCAGCAGCCGTGCTGCCCCCGAACAGGTCGAACAGGCTGTCCTGCCCCATCTCGCGGGCTTTCTGAAATTCTATCCCCGCGGCAATGGCCCGGTCGAGCATTTCCAGATGTTGATGGCGGTTCCTATGCAGACCTTTCAGGGCACCGGCCTTGATCAGGCTTTCCAGCACCCGCTTGTTCAGCACGTTACGGTCCACCCGCGTGCAGATATCTTCCAGGCTCCGAAACGGCCCGCCTTCGTTCCGTGCGGCGATAATGGTCTGCACCGGCCCGACCCCCACGTTCTTCACCGCCGACAGGCCAAAACGGATGCCGCGGGGGTGGCGGATGCCCGCTGGCAATGCTCCTGTCTCACTGACCACGTTCTCAATGGTAAAACCCTGGTTGCTGCGATTGATGTCAACCGGGAGCACGGCTACCCCCAGGCGCAAACACTCTGCCACACTCTTGGCAACCTCTTCGATATCCCCTGCTGCGGCAGAGAGCACTGCCGCCATATACTCAGTCGGGTAGTTGACCTTCAGGTAGGCCGTCTGGTAGCTGAGGAGACCATACAGGGTCGAGTGGGGGCGGTTGAACGAATACCCGGCAAAGGGTTGGATCAGGTCCCAGAGGGTGTCGGCCTGCTCCTGCGTGAGTCCGCTCTTGAGGCATCCTTCCTTGAACCGCGGTTCTTCCTGCGCCATCAGGTCGCGTTTCTTCTTCCCGATGGCCTTGAGCACGATGTAGGCTCGGCCAAGCGAGTAGCCGGCGATAGCCTGGAGCAGCTGCATAATCTGCTCCTGGTAGACGATGATGCCGTAGGTGTCTTCCAGGATGGGCTTCAGAATGGGGTGGAGGTAGCGAATCTGGCCGGGGTTGTTTTTGTTCTGGATGTAGGCGGGGATTTGCTCCAGGGGGCCGGGGCGGTAGAGCGCGACCATAGCGTAGAGGTCTTGCACGCGAGTGGGCTTGAGTTCTCGCAGGTAGCGGGTCATGCCCACTGACTCAAACTGGAACACGTTGGTGGTTTCGCCGCGGCTCAGGCTCTCGAAGGTCCGCGCCACCCCGTTGCTGGTGCCGTCGGGGTTGGTCGCTTCCTCAAGCGGAATATCCGCCAGGTCCATCTGTTTGCCGGTGGCCTGCTCGATGTAGCTCAGGGTTTCGGCAACTATCGAGAGGTTGGTCAACCCCAGGATATCCATTTTGAGCAGGCCGACCTTTGCGAGGGTCGGCCCCTCATACGCCGCCATCAGCGCGTTTTCGTCCCGCACGGTGCGTTGGAGGGGGACGGTGTAGTCCAGGGGGGAGCGACTGACCACCACACCACAGGCGTGGGTGCCCACGTTGCGCATCCGCCCTTCGATATACTGCGCTTTGTCGAGCACTTCGCGCATCTTCTCGTCGGTCTGGTAGATCTGCTTGAGTTCTGGCACCCGCTCCAGTGCCTGGGCAATGGTGACCCCCACCGGCACGGAGGGGATGAGTTTGGCCGCCCGGTCAACCTCGCTCAGCGGAACTTCCAGCACCCGCCCCATGTCGCGCAGGGCGGCCTTGGCTCCGAGCGTGCCGTAGGTGACAATCTGCGCGGTGTTGGCTCGTCCATATTTCTCAGCGATATATTCAATCACTTCGTTGCGGCGGCTGTCAGCAAAGTCCACGTCAATGTCGGGCATTTCGAGCCGCTCAGGGCTGAGAAAGCGCTCGAAGAGCAGCTTGTTTTCGACCGGGTCAACATCGGTTATCCCCAGGCAGTAGAGCACCAGCGAGGCCCCCGCCGAGCCGCGCGGCAGGCAGGGGATGCCGCGTTTCCGTGCAAAGCTGATGTAATCCCAGACAATGAGCATATAGTCGGGGAAGCCCGTCTGGTTAATCACATCCAGTTCGTAGTCAAGCCGCTCAAGGTAGGAGGCGGGCGGGTCGCCGCTGAAGCGCTGGCGCAACCCCTCCAGGCAGACTAAACGCAGGTATGAAGCGGCATCGTGGCCTTCGGGGATGGCAAATTCGGGAAGCTCCACCCGCCCGAAGTCCAGGTTCAGGTTGCATCGTTCGGCAACCGCCAGGGTGTTTTCAAGCGGCTCCGGGCCGTAGCGACGGAACAGTTCCCACATCTCGCCGCCGCTCTTGAGGTAGTAGCTGCGGTCAAATTCTGGCTCGTCGCTGATCAGGTTCCGGACGGTGGTGTTGAAACCGAGCGCCCGAATCAGGCGGTGCGCCTCGGCATCGTCCGGGCGGGCATAGTGGGCATCGTTGGTTGCCACGAGGGGGATACCCAGTTCTTTGCCCATCCGCACCAGTTCATCGTTCAACCCTTCGAGTTGCGGCACCCCCGGATGGAGTTGCAGCTCCAGGTAGTAGTGGTCGGGTCCAAACACGTCGCGATACCAGGCCGCGGTCTCGCGGGCTTCTTGCTTCTGCCCATCCAGCAAATACTGATTGATTTCTCCGGCGATGCACGCCGAGGTGACAATCAAGCCCTCGCGGTGCTGCGCCAGCAGTTCGCGGTCAATGCGGGGGCGGTAGTAGAAGCCATCCAGGTGGGCGCGGGTGGTCAGCTTGACGAGGTTCTGATACCCCTGGTAGTCTTTTGCCAGGGTCAGGAGATGGTAGGAACTGCGCGTTTTTCCGCTGTGGATGCGCGTGCTCTTGCTGGTGTGGGAGCCAACCGCGACGTAGGGTTCGACGCCAATGATCGGCTTGATGCCGGCTTTCTTGGCGGCTTCGTAGAATTCCAGCACCCCGTACATCACCCCGTGGTCGGTGAGGGCGATGCTCCCCATCTCAAGCTCAGCCGCACGTTTGGCGATGGCAGTGGTGGTGGCGTAGCCATCGAGCAGGCTGTATTCGGAATGAACGTGCAGGTGGACAAACTCTTTCATGCGTAGATACCCTCACCTTCTCGTTCCTTACCCGGCTCCGGAGCGCCAGTCTTCTCGGTAGCCAAGACACCGACGTGGATCACTCTTTGCCCCCTGGCGAAGCCATAGGATGGGTTGCTCATCCTCTATGCATGGGTCAACCCAGATAATACGACCGAGGTTCTCAGATTCAGGGCAGAGCACTGAAAACAACCTGCGGGCATTGCTATCTGAGGACACAATACGGAATTCTGTGACGAGCGCAGCTTCTACCAGATGACCGTCTTTTCGGAGATGGTTTCGCTCCCCTTCGTTCTGCAAATTCGTCGAATGTTCTATAAGGCCACGGATTTTTTCGTTCTGGTCTGCCTGGAGAGAAACCATCTTCTTCTGCTTTGCATGGCAACCCGCCAGCGACGGGGCGAAAGGCGATTGGTGACGATCCCATTCATCTTTTATGGCCGGGGTGAGCACCATACGAT
>JAAUSY010000220.1 GCA_012032475.1 Chloroflexaceae bacterium | reverse complement strand
GACGTCTGGCCTTCGTCGGGCCGCGGGAGCTATGGAGAAATAGCGTGCTGGCACGTAGAAAGAAGGTTCGAACGGCTCCTGGGGGGGAAAGGTCTGTTCTGGCGGCGTAGACCGACAGCCAGGACGCGCCGGTCGTCTCGTCTACGGTCGGGTAGTAGGCCCAGGTGTCGAACCGGGAAACCACCTCCGGTTCGATGATGAGTCCCGATTCGTCCACCACCTCGTCCGTGACCTGTTCTTCTCTGGTGATGCCCGCCGGTAGTTCGATGGGCAGGATGAAGGTCACAATCTGCTCCTCAATGGGCAGATTCCACTGGATGGCCCCCCACCCCACCACGCGGTAGTCCGTGCCACCATAGGTCGTCGCTGCCAGCGCGTTGCTTGTGGTGTAGCGCACCTGAAGGGTATACTCTTCTCCACGCTGGGTGGTCATCCCGAAGGGCACCCGATACTGGTTGTCTCCCAGAGCGCGCAAATCCAGTGACCGCCGGGTGTTGCCATATTCGAGGCGAGCATCAATGATGGTGTGGCCGGGGTCGAGCGGTCCGAGCGTGGTGATGCGGTCGCGGGAGTCGGTTTCGCGGAAGGTCAGGCGATAGGTGATGTCGTAGGTTCCGTCTTCTCGAACGGCTATCTGGGTGCGGGCCTGGCTAATCTGCGGCGCGCTCTGGGCAAGGGCCGGCGGCGATGCAACCAGCAGCAGGTTCGCCAGTGTCGCCAGCGCAACCACCCACCCTACCATCATCCTCCTCTGCATGGGTCTCCCTGCCTTCCTTCATTATCATTGAGCATCTGTGGCAACCAGAAACAAGGTATGGACTATTATATAAGAGCATGCCCCCCGGTTGCAAATGAACCTGACCCGGTAGGGAGTTCCCTCCCCAGGCGGTTCCCACAATCGCCAGACATGTGATATACTAGAGAGCGTTGACCAACGTATCACTGCTGCGAGACATGCATCAGGATAATTCTTGCAACGGGTTTTGATGTGCTCGGCAGGACTTCATTCGCTCTGAAGGGAACGGGGTACGTTGTGAGCGCAAGAGCGAAATGGACGGGGTCCCACTGGGGAGCCTGCTTTGCGCCCCGTGAGTGTTTGTTGTTGAGTGAGGGTGGCGTCTGTCGTTCAGCCGTTCAGCCAGAGCCGAACCAGCGCCGTGGTGTCTGCCACAGGGTACAGTGTGGTGTGAGGAGTATCTGCGATGTATGTCAAGTTGTTTGTTGGGAATTTGCCGTGGTCTATGAGTAATGTTGACCTTGAAGACCTGTTCAATAAGCACGGGGCGGTGCAGAGCGCCCGGGTGATTACCGACCGGGATACGGGCCGTTCACGGGGGTTCGGCTTTGTGGAGATGGAAGTTGACAACCTGGCGCAGGTGATTAACTCGACGAACGGTCTGGAGATTGATGGACGGCAACTGCGGGTGAACGAAGCCAAAGAGCGTGGGAATATGGGCGGGGGCGGGGGCGGGTTCCGCCGCGACAACCGACGCAGCACCCGGCGATATTAGGCTGACCTGGTTCTTGCTTCGGACCGCTACCGTGAAGCTGTTGTCGTTTGCAGGCCACGGCCTGAAGGTGAATGACAGGCTCGGACAGAGCCTTTGCGCAAGCGAGAAACCGCCCCACTTGAGTGGGAGCGGAGTGTCACACATCCGTACTTGAACTCAGGATATTCGCGGAGTCTACACCCTGCTGGTGTGGCTCCGTCGTTTGTTTTGAACTCCATCTATCCATACTATCTATGACTCTCCTCCGTGTTGACAATCTGACCAGATATTACGGGGCAGTGGGTGTTTTTGCGCAGGTGAGCTTTCAGGTTCACCAGGGGGAGCACGTTTCTCTGGTGGGCGTGAATGGCGCAGGCAAGAGCACCCTGCTCAAGATAATCGGCGGTCTGGACCTGCCCGACGAGGGACAGGTGCAGGTGCTCCGTGGTCGCCGCGTGGCCTATCTCCCCCAGGAGCCACGTTTTGTGGGGGGACGGACCCTCTGGCAGGAGATGGAAGCCGCGCTTGCCGCGTTGCTCCAGCTTCAGGACGAACTGCGCACGCTGGAACAACGCATCGCTGAGACGAATGCCCCGGACTGGGATGCCACGATGGAGCGCTATGGGGAGTTGTCGGCGCGGTTTGAGCACGCCGGCGGCTACCAGATGGAGCAGCGCATCGCCTCGACCCTCCAGATCCTGGGGTTTGCTCCTGCGCAGTATGACCAACCCCTGACGCGGCTGAGCGGCGGGCAGAAGACCCGCGCAGCACTGGCCTCAACGCTGCTTTCCGACCCCGATGTGCTCTTGCTGGATGAACCGACGAACCACCTTGACCTAGGGGCCCTGGAGTGGCTGGATAGCTTTTTGAAGGGCTGGCCCGGCACGCTCATCGTCATCTCCCACGACCGCTACTTCCTCGACCGGGTGACCTCGCGCACGCTGGAGATAGAGGGGGGATGCCTGTATGACTACCCGGCCGGATATAGCGGCTACCTGGCGCTGAAGGCGGAGCGGCTCGAACGCGAGATGAAGGAATATGCTGCACAGCAGGAGTTGATTGCCCGCACCGAGGAGTTTATCCGTCGCTATAAGGCGGGGCAGCGCTCGAAGGAGGCAAAGGGACGAGAAAAGCGGCTCAATCGCCTGAAGGACCAGCACACGCTGGAACGCCCCAGGGAGCAAAGGCACCTCCACCTGGCGCTGGAGAGCGGGCCGCGCAGCGGTGACCGGGTGCTGGCGCTGCGCGACCTGGTGGTTGGCTACCCCGCGGTCAGTCCTGACCAGGGCGAGGGTGACCAGGGCGGGGACCAGACCGGACGGCCCGATGTATCCGATACGTCCCACGCGTCCCACGCGCTGCTCTCAACCGGCAGGCTGGAGATACAACGGGGTGAGCGGGTGGCGCTGCTTGGCCCGAATGGGAGTGGCAAGACCACCCTGCTCCGTACGCTGGTTGGCGAAATCAAGCCCCTGCGCGGCTCGTTTCAGCTAGGAGCCAATGTGTCGGTGGGCTACTTTGCCCAATCTCACGAGGGGTTGCGCATGGACGCGACGGTGTTGGAAGAGGTACTGCGCATCAATCCGCACCTAGGCGAGACCCGCGCCCGAACGTTCCTGGGGAGTTTTCTCTTCCGCGGCGACGACGTGTTCAAGCAGATTCACACGCTCAGCGGCGGCGAGCGCAACCGCGTGGCCCTGGCCCAACTCACGCTCAAGCCGGGCAATCTGCTCATTCTGGACGAGCCAACCAATCACCTGGATATCTCTGCACGTGACGCGCTGGAGGTCGTGCTGAGCCAGCATACGGGCAGTATGCTCTTTGTTTCGCACGACCGCTTCTTCATTGACCGGCTGGCCGATACGCTCTGGATTATTCAGGATGGCCGCCTGGTGCGGTTTGATGGCGGCTACAGCGATTACCAGGAGCGGCAGGCGAGCCTGCGCGAACAGGAGAAGGCACGTCAGCCGGGCGGTTCCAGAGATGCGGGGCGCTCTTCGTCGGCGGGCCGGGGGACAGCAGGCCAGGCAAATGCCGAGGAGAAACAGCGCAAGAAGCGCATTGCGGCATTGGAGGCTGAGGTAGAACAGCTCGAATATGAACTCTCCCAGGCTGCGTCGGCGCTGGAATCGGCCAGCACAGCCCAGGACGTGGGCCAGGTTGCGTCCCTGGGAACGCACTATGCCGACCTGGAGCAGCGCCTCAACCGCTGCTATGAGGACTGGGCGGCCCTGGTAGAGTGACCGTATGAACCCGCCGCAAGCCACGCCACTTCAGTAGCAGTGGTTAGGCGGGTTTCTCGCAGGCTTTAGCCCGCCGAATGGCACTCTTGCCACAACATCACCCACGTGGTATCATTGGTTCAGGTCTCCCACCCACAAACCGAAGGCCCACGGGCAGACGAGAGGTTCTCAGGCGTCGGGAGCGCACCTTTCCAACGTATCGGTATCGGGTTCCATCGGCGAACCTTCCGATGGGTCAAACCGGTCGAGTTCGAGCCATGCGGCTCAAGCATCGTAGACCGGCTGCCGCTTCGGCGGCAAGCGGAGTATGCGTAGATGCCGGGGCACCGGCCCCTCGCCTACGAGGGTAGCTTGCGGACCACCGCAAGAAGCCGCGGGGCTTTAGCCCCTGCGGAGTGTCACCATCCAGGTATCGGAAGAGCTTGCCACGCGACTGCGGGATGTTCAGGAACGCCTGCCGGAGGTGCTGGAAGCGGTATACCCTGGTGGTGCGTCACTACCTGGCAGGTTCCATCAGCCTGGGGCGGGCTGCCGAGCTGCTGGGCATCCCCTGGGGCAAACTGCGAGACCGGTTGTTTCGGATTGGCGTGCCCATCCGCGCCGCACCGTCTGACCTTGCGGGGGCGCAGGCGGATGCGGAGGTGGCCCGCAGGTGGCTGGTGCAACCGCGCACCCATGAGCCTGAAGCCGCCCGTTCTGCTGGACAATACGGTGCTCACCAATTTTGCGCTGGTTCAGCTTGAGAGAGACCCGACCCCCGCTCCCCCCTCAATCCCGCTCGCCAAAGTCCGTCCAGAAGAAGAGCAGCGCATTCGCCACGTAGCGTTCGCCCGTATCGTCCGAAGGGTGGTTCGCAATCTCCCCGTCGAGCACCATCGTTGTGGAGCCGCCCCCATCCAACTCCATCGCCGTATACGCCCCGAACTCGCGCAGCAGGCGGGCAAACTCAACCTGCCGCACCCCGCGGCTGTAGCCGCGCTGGTAGCCATCCACCACCGCCACGATGAGCGTCTGCTTCTGGCGGTCATAGCCCACACCGGTGCGCGGCATATAGACCCAGCCATAGTGGTCTTCCTTCCAGTAGGTGTCAAAGTCCTCGCAGAGCACGTCCGCCTGGACCTCGCCTCCCTCCCCTGCCTCGCCGGTTTCCCCGTTGCCACGGATGCCCTCATTGCCCTCATCGTCCTCATCGCTATCATCGTCGAGGGCAACCTCGCGGCAATCGCGCAGCTTGCACAGGCAATCTTCCACAAACACCCCCTCCTGGAGGATGATGGGGCCGCCGCTGATAGCCTGGGCATAGTCCGGGAGCGGGTAGTTCGTCCGAACGAATAGCTGAACCATATCGCCAATATCGAGCGTGTCAAGCAGCCACTCAGCCCCATCGCCCGTGCCAAGCAGCACCAGCAACCCCCTGGGAATCGCCATCCCATCCTCCTCCGTGATGCGGAAAACCCGCCCATCGGGTTCGAGGAACACCTTGACACTGCCGGCGTAGGAGGGGACCACCCGCTTGAACTCATTGTACAGGCAGATGTTGTCGGGGGTGCAGGCGCGGTTCAGTTCGAGCAGCGGGGCACGCTCGCCCCCTTCCGCCACAATCTCAGCATCCCACGTCCAGTTATCGGTGAAATAGCCAATGAACGGCTCGCGCTCGTGCGTCCAGGCAAAGGTCGCCCGGTGCTTGGGCGGTATCACCACGCGGGAGTCCACGATGGTGAGGCCCTGTGGGTCACCATAGCCAGAGAAGAGGTCCCCATTCACCCCGGCCAGCGCCTTGTTCTGCCGAACCATATAGGAAGTGCGCGTGCGCCCCGACAACCAGCCATCGCCCAGGGCCGTCTTCAAGTCGAACTCCGGAGCGGTGATATCAAAGAGCAGCACATTGATTTTGAGCGGGTCATCCGTGACGCGCCGGATATGCACGACCCCGCGGGAAAGCTCGGTCACCTCGTCCCCTTCCTGCGGGGTAAACCGCTCGCTCAGGGGGAGCGGGGAGGGTGTGGGGGAAGCGTCGGCATCGGGGGCGGTTTCGTCATGGGGGCGGCCCGGAGCCGTGAAGTGGTAGGCACTATCGCGGCGGGGCGGGTAGCGGCGGGGCGAAAGATGGGGCAGCGGCTCGACGTAGGTAGAGCAGGCCCACCCCCGTTCAGCCGTGGGCAGACGAAGCCGATACCACGTCGCACACCCATCCTCCCCTGCGACCGACTCCAGCACCTCCACCAGGTCCCCTTCCCGCAGCGGAAAATCCAGGTCCATCAACTCATAGGTCGTGCCGGGGCCTTCGCGCACATTCAAGAAATCAATGCCCACGGCCCCCATCGGGGCAGGGGTGGGGGTGGGCGTGTCGGTTGGTGTGGGCGTGTCGGTCGGCGTGGGCGTATCCGTCGGGGTCAGCGTGGGCGTTGGGGTATCCGTCGGGGTGGGGCGTATCCGTCGGGGTCGGTGTGTCGGTCGGGGT
>JAAUSY010000054.1 GCA_012032475.1 Chloroflexaceae bacterium | reverse complement strand
AGGCGATGCGGCTCCCGTCACCAGGTCGTAGGGGCGGGAGTCATCATATTGCCCGGTGTCTGGCTCGTGCCAGCCATGTGCTGCACCTCGGCGCGGGCGCTTGAGGTAGGCCCCTGCATGCTGAATTGTTCCGTCCGGGTAGCGGATTTTGCTGCCCACCGCGCCGAGGTGCGGCTTGCCTTCGAAGGGGGCAACGATGGCTCCGAGCCAGGAGTGGTCCAGCAGGGTGTCCTGGTTGAGCAGCGCGACGATATCGGGCGGTTTGGGCATGTCCTGGAGGGTGCGGATACCCACGTTCATTCCGCCAGAGAACCCCAGGTTGCGGGGGTTGCGGATGAGACGGATATCGGGAAATTCCTGGGCTATGCGGTCGGCGGTCCCGTCCGACGACGCGTTATCCACCACGAGCATATAGTCCGGGGCACGCTGCTGCTCCACGACGGTCTTGAGACACTCGACCGCCGTCTCCGCTGCGTTCCAGGTCAATACAATCAGTCCAACCTTCATACCTCAATCTTTCGTAACGTAACGTGTAACGTATAGCGTATGGACGCAGCGTGCTGCGCCCCTCCCTAGGGCTTCTTCGAACGAGAACTTGGAGTGGTTTGTTTCTTTGTGCTGGTCTGCGGGCCGGTGCGTGGGCCAGTCCGCTTCTTCGGAGCCGGCGGCTTTTCAGGGGCGGGGGGTGGTGTTTCGGGAGGCGAAGCCGGCTGCGCCAGCGTCGGGTGCTCTTCCAGGGCGGCTTCCGCTTTTTCCGACCCTTCCGACCCTTCCGACCCTTCCGACCCTTCCGACCCTTCCGACCCTTCCGACCCCTGGTCCTGGCCGTGGGCGGTCGCTGCTGGTCCTTCCACTCCCCCTTCCCCTTTCACCTCCGGGGGGGGCACTGGCTGCGGCTCCGGTGGGGGAGAAGCTGCAACGCCCGCTCGTCCGTTGGAAACCAGCACCGGCGGCTCCCTCGTATCAAACGTGGCCTCTTTGATCGGAAGGGGGGCGTTTTCACCACGCCAGAGCGCCATCAACTGGCTATCGGTATCTTCAAGCCCGGCCAGTTGCTCGGCAAAGTCGGTGAGTTGCTGGCGGAGCAGCAGGTCGTTCACCTTCAGTTTTTCGACCCGCGTTGCCAGTTCGCTCACCAGTTCGCGCAACTGCTGGTTGCGGTCTTGGGCCTGGTGCTCAACCCGGCGGATATCGTCCTCCACGCGCCTGGTTGCTTCCCCGACCCTGACCAGCGCCTGGTTGAAGAACTGTTCGCTCCCCACGAGGCGCTGCTCCAGCGTGCGGGTATACTGCTCCAACCGCTGCACGTATTGTTCGGTTCCCTGGGCATACTGGTGAACATCCTGGGCACTTCGGTAGACCCCCTGGGCGTACTGTTCGACCCGGCGGGCATACTGTTCGATCCCGCGGGCAGACTGCTCCACCCCCTGGATACGCTCAAGCGTCTCCCGGAAGCGGTCGTTCATTTCCTGCTGGACCTCGCCAATACGGCGGTTTATCCAGTGCATCAGCGTACTGTGTCGCTGGTCGGTGGCCTCGTTCATCGCATACATCGAGCGCAGCACCGCCGCATTATAGGTTTGCTGCTGTTCGATGAGCGGGGCCAGAAACGGGCGCACAATCTGGTTGATCAGGAATTGCCGCAGGCGGTTGAACTTTCCTCTGACCACCGGCTGTTCCTGAACCTGCCAGGTTTGTTCCTGAACGGCAATGGCAGCGTTGCGGCAGGCTTCCAGGGTTGCCAGGGTTTCGGATTCTGGCTCCGGGGGAAGGGCAGGCGTTGGGGCGAGCGCAGGGGGCAGGGGCGGAGAAGGCCGCACGGTCTGAGCAAGCTGCGCGTTCGCATCGGCTCCGGCGCCGGTGCGGGTGCGGCGCGGAGATTGACAAAAGCGCACCAGCGGCGCGGCAACCCGTTCCCAGGTCATCGTTCTGGCGCATTCTCTGGCGGCCAGCGACTGTGTCGTGCGTTGCTCCGGGTCTTGCAGCAGTTGGAGGATGGCGCGGGCCACCGCCTCACGGTCTTCGACGGGAACGACCAGGCCAGCGCCCACGTCGGTGAGCAGGGCGGCGGCGGCTCCTCCCGCGCTCACAATGCTCGGCACCCCGGCCCAGAGGTGGTCGAGAACGCGTGAGCGCACCGCAGCATAGTCCGTCTCCAGGTGGTCGCGGTGGAGCGCGACGGCAATGGTTGCCTCCAGCAAGAAATCTGCTCGCTGGTGGTAGGGCACCCACTGCTCGTAAAAGAAGATATGGCGGTCGTGCAGGCCGAGCGCTTCGGCCCGTTTGCGGCATACGCCGGGCATCTGCATCGGGTGGGTGTTGGATGGGTGCGGCCCGGCCAGAAAGGCCAACCGCGCATTGGGCACCTGCTCGATGACCAGGGGCATGGCCTCTATCAGGGTCAGGGGGTCCATCCAGTCCCACAACCCGCCGCTCCAGAGAATCAGGGGGTCTTCTGGCCCGATGCCGGCGATGAGGTTGCGGAGCGCCGGCCCCTGCTTGACCGGCGGCTCGGTCGGCAGGCCATAGGGTACCACGTCTATCAGGCCGCGGAGGTGCGGGTCGGTGTCTACAGAGGCCGGGGTGACGCGGCCACCGGCCATCAGCGCCCCGACATACAGGTCACGCTGGCGCTCGGTCGCGCAGAGGAGGAAGTCAGCCGAGACCAGTTGCCGGTGCAGCAGGTCGTGGTCCTGGGCGTAGCGGGCCTGGCGCTGGTCTTCGGGGAAGGCTCGGAACAGTTCGAGGTTTTCGAGCAAGGTCGGGTCGTACAGGTCCAGCACCAGCGGCGGGCGGACCAACCCCAGGTCGGGGGCACACTGAAGCACCTGCCCGTTTGCCACCACCACCTCGGCATCGCGCAGCCACCCATCCAGCGACGTAGGGTCGTTCCAGTCGTAGGAAGCCAGGGCAAAGGTGCCGGGCTGCCAATCACGGGAAGAAGCCTCAGAAGAATCAATGGGGTGGGGAGCGATGAGCGTGACTTCGTGTTGCTCCGCCAGCACCCGCGCCAGTTCCCAGGAGCGAATACCCGGTCCGGCCATGTGGCGGCCCACTCTCTCATGGCTGATGATCAACAGTCGCAAACATTCCTCCTTCGCGTTGTGCGTCTAGCGTTTGGGCAAGAAAGCGTTGAGCATCCGCATCACCCGGCCATTCTGCACCGCCTCCAGGTGATGGCGGAGCGCCTGGTTCTGGTCTTCCAGCCAGCGGGTTCGCTCAGTCAGGTCGCGGTTCTGGTCTTCCAGCCGGTGCGCCCGTTCGGTCAGGTTGCGGTTCTGCTCCTGCAACCCACGGACCTGGTCGTTCATGGTGTTCATGGTGTTCATCAGGTGGTGCTGATTGTCTATGATATGCTCAAGGGCAACCAGGTGCTGGTGCTGGTGGTGGAGCATCGTGTCGTGGGTCGTGGTCCAGTGTTCGGCAATGGTCTGGCGCTGCGTCAGCGCCAGGAGCATCGGGAGGAGGGTGGATTGCCAGTCCGTGCAGTCGCCTTGCTGGTCCCAGTTCCGGTTCGGGCCGGAGTCGGAGTCGGGCAGCACCGTGGGGGCAAGCGCTGCGTCTATGGCCTCCCCCACGCCGGCGGTCTTCTCCGCAACGATCAGGTGGCGATAGGCCGGGTTGCGGCGTTCGGTGGGGAAGAAGCACTGGTTGTAATACCAATCGAGCAGCGGCTCGGACTCCGGGCACAGGCGCAGCGCCATGTGCTTGAGCAGCATCATTCCGAGCCAGGCGTGCAGGTAGCCGGTCGGGTAGGCGCGGGCCGGCACCTGCTGCGCTTCCAGAAAGGTCAACCACTCATCCAGCACGGGCAGCACATAGCGGGTGTGCTCTTTGAGTTGCTGTTGCTCGGTGCGCAGCTCCTGCTTGATGTATTCAAAGAGAATCGTTTCGGCAATCTCCACGGCGGGCGTTCGGAAAGGAGCGAGCAGCAAGACCCCGTGCTGCGCCACCCGCAGCAACTCGTGCCAGAAGCGGGCACGGTCCGGCTGCGGCACGTGTTCGAGCGTGTCCGCCGAAACAACCAGGTCGAAGCTCGCGTCTTCAAAGTGGAGCGCGGTGCCATCGCCCTTGATATACCCCGGCAGGTCGCTTTCTACGACGTCGAGCACCGTCAGCGTATCGTGGGGGAAAAACAGGGTGGCCGGGAGCATCGGGCCGCGGCGGCTCTGAAACAACCCGCCAACGTCGAGGAGCGAGAAGCGCCGGATGCCCAACCTGGTGCGGCATGCTTCCACGGCTTCGCGCAGCATATGGTAGCGCCCGAACTGGTCGAAGGGCACGGTTCGGGCCGCGTGCTCCAACCCCGCAAGGGGGGAGACCCCAATCGTCATCGTTGCATATCCTTGTTTATTCTCTATCCTTCAGCTTGCAGGGCGGAATCGAACGCAGCACAAAGCACGCATGCCGGGTACCGCGAGATGATGTAGGGATGCATCGGCGGTTCCTTGCAGCATTGCATCATTATCATTGCAGCACTGGTTTCAAATGACGTTGTTGCCGAACATGCAGAGAATATACCCCAGAACCACCAGGCTGTCAATTTCGGGCGGTCAATCCGGGTCACCGCGTCCCCTTGCGAATGATGAGGAGCAGGGAGGTTGCCGAAAACCCACCACAACGGAAGTGCAGCACAGGTTCGGCTTTATAGGGTGGGGTATCCACATACCAGTCATACGCATGGGGGCCGCGCTGGTAGCTCACGGGCACGAGGTGGTGCTTCAGCGCGTGCAACCGCTGCATCAGGGCATCAATATCCCGTCTGCGGTAGAGACAGAGGGTCGAGGTATCCAGCGTGTGGTCGTTGGACGAAAGGTTGTATTCGGTGGTGTGGATGGCCCACCCGCCCGGCTTCAGGCAGTGCAGCGACGTGACGACGAAGTCTAACCCGCGCTCAATGCCCCCGATGTGCTCGAACGCACACGACGACCAGAGAAAGTCATAGTACCCGTAGAACGCGGGTGGAATAGCGTTCATATCAGCCGGGCAGAAATCCACCAGCCGGTCAAAGGTAGCATCGTCGCATACCGCCGGTTTTCGGATGCTTTCGATACCCTCCGCCAGCATGGTTCCACCCCAGTGTTCCCTGGCATGGTCGTCGGGTGGCTGGTCGGTGGCAGTGACCGCGCAGCCATAGCGGGCAAACAGCGCAGGGAGCGGCTCCTTGCCAACGGCAAACCCCAACCCCCGCTTCCCTGGTTCCAGGCACCCCCGCTCTCTGAGCGCCTGGGCCATCACCACAAACTCCCACTGTTTCCGGTGGTAGCGCTTTGTTTCGCCTATCTGCGTCACCAGTGGGAGATAGAAATCCTGTTCAAAATCTACGGTCGTGCAAATTTTACTGCTGAGCATCGCCTCAATTCACTGTTCTACGCTATTCGTCACCGTTGTGCCAGACATACACTGGACTCACGCCCACGTCCTGAATTTTGGTGCTCAGGGTAGTTCGAATGAGTTCTTTCTCGGCCCCGTCGCGGTCGTAGGCCGCGAACGCCGAACGCGGGACATTCAGATAGGCAATGGTGTTGCCATCGGTTGCCCACAGCACATCCACAAACGCCGAGGCGGTGCGGAAGCGGTAGGCTTCAATCGGGCCATCATACGCCGCCGAAACGTCCGTGGGTGGGTCGGGCGGGTCGCCCTGGCGCTGGCTCGTTTGTTCCGCAAACTGTTGATATGCGGTGTAGACCGGGCGCGGAGTCAAATCGGCGTTGAGCAACCCCGACGAGAACCAGCCAGACCGGTGCAGCGTATACCAGCAATAGACCTGCACCCCCGCCGACAGCGCCCGCGATGCCTGCCGCACGACATGGTCTGCCTGCGCCTGGAGGAAATCAGGCAGAATCGCATCGTCCGCGGGGGGATTGGCCGGGTCCGACCAGAGAATCATGGCGGCCTCGGTCAGGAAGAGCGGCTTGTCTGCGGCTCCGCCTTCGGCCAACACCTGGTGGATATAGGCTATCTTCCCAAGCGTAACCCCAGGCCAGGTGTCTTTCCACGTATCGCTGTGGGTATCGGTGTCGGTGCGGCTCCCCTCTTCCCAGCTATACCACGGGTAGGCATGGAACCCGACGGCATCGAATGAGGCTCCGGATGGGTCTGCCTTCAGAATCCCTTCAAGAAACTTCTCCGGCAACCCTTCGGTCGTCGGGTCTTCGGTAACGGGGTGGTCCAGCAGCAACCCCCCGATGATAATGCGGGCTTGCGGGTCGGCCTGTCGAATTTCGGGGGCCACAGCGGTGAGCATCCGTCCATAGTGCTCGCCCCCGTAGTAGGGGTCTACTTCGTCTGGCTGATCCTTCTTGCGTATCCGCCCCCAGCAACCGAAGTATTCTTGCTGCCCATACCCTTCGGTGCCAGGGGCGGGAGCCGTCAGCACCGGGTCAACGTCGGGTTCGTTCCCAAGCTCCCAGTAGTGTACGTTGTAGGGCGGCTGGCTGTAGCGGGCTGCCAGTTCGCGCAGAAACGTGGCAAACGCCCCGAAGTGCGCTTCGTCCACCGGACCGCACGGGGCATAGGCCGGCAGCCCGGTGGACGGGTGGGTGTAGGGTTCCATTGCCCAGTCGGGGTTCTTGAAGACCATGGCAATGGGGGTGAGGCCAAGCGCTTGAGCCGCCAGCACCTCCTGCTCAAATGTCTCCAGGGCCTCCCAGTTCCATTGCGCAACGGGGGTCCCCTCCTGGGGCTGAACGTCGCGCCAGTTGACCGATTTGAGTCGAATCCACGACGCGCCCAACGCACGGGCGCGTTCTTGCAGGGCCGCAGAGGTGATACGCCCTGGGTTGGTTTCGAAGCCAAAGGGGGACGGGGAGGAAGGGGTGGCGGTCGGCTCGGTCTTGAGCACCAGCGGGAGAAAGATGGTCGAGGCCCGGACGGTCATGCCCCCGACGATGGCTATGAGACAGACCAGTCCAATCAATCGGGCAATGAGATGACGATGGATCATAACAGGGTCATTCCTACGGATATTACCAGATACTACCAATACTACTGATACAATGCCTGGATAATGAGCGGGGAGATAAGCCCCTCAACCAGCGAACCGAGCAGAATGAGCGGCAGCAGCACCAGCAACCAGAATTTCAGGAAGTTCGCCAGCGACCACAGGATATGCTGCCCGACGCTGAAGCCTCCGGGGGGAGACAGGAGCGCAACCCCGATGCGGAGGCCCAGGGCCGCGCTCAGGATGAAGGTTGGCAGCTCGATGATGCCATGGGGGAGCACATAGGCCAGCATGAACTGGAGCGGGCTATCGTTCCCCAATGCGGTCCAGCTTCCGCCGGTGTTCGCCAGCCGGCCCGACACAAAGCCAACCTGCATGAACGCAAACGCGGGCACCATAAAGGCGAAGACGCCGAAGGCAACCACGGAGAAGATGTTGGAGAGCAGCGACACGCGCAGGTTGTTGGCAAAGATGAACAGCGCCAGCCCAGGCGATGGTCGCGGGACCTGCTCGCCCACCCGGTTCGCCATCCCATCCAGAACTTGCTGCACGCCCCCGATAAAACGGAAGTCTTCGCTGGAAACATACTGGCCGATCAGCCAGCCGCCCACCGCAGCGATGAGCGCGATGACTATCGGGAGGCGCAGGTCGCGCAGCAGGGCCGGGAGTTCTTGCCGGTAGAAGCGGCGCGGCGAAAACGGCGCTCCGTGGTAGTGCGATGGGAGCACGCCGGCTGGCTGATATTCGCGGAAAAACGTTCCCAGGGTTGCGGCGACGACCTGGAGATTGAACTCTTCGTGCTCGCGTGACAGAATCTCTTCGCGGTTGAAGGCCGCCAGACCGGTGCGCACCAGCGCTACCGATGCCACCATCAAGATGAGCGTGACCATCCACATGGCATCCCACCGCCGGGCGATGATAAGGAGCGCCTGGAACTGGACGATGGCCGCCATCGGGATGAGCACAAAGCTCGCCAGCAGGTTGGCGGCGCGGATGCTGCCCGTGTGGCTGGAGATGATCACTGCCCCGGCAACCATGACCACCGTCATGATGCTGATCATCAGCAGCAGTTGGAGCAACCGCTCGGTCGTCATGGAGGCGTAGTAGAGCGTGGGGTGGACGACCGCCATCGCCAGTGAGAAGACCAGCATCGCCCCGAAACTGGTCAGGATGGGCGGCACCAGCGACGACACCAGTTTGCCTGCGTAGAGCAGGTTGTCGGAGATGGGCAGCGACAACAGCGCTTCCAGGCTGTTGCGTTCGCGCTCGCCCACGAACGAATCCAGGGCGACAATCAGGGAAAAGCTCGCCGGGATGAACCCGACCAGCAGGACCATGAAGGGCACCAGGAGGGCAATCAGCCCGAAATTCCCCACAAACTCAATGGCAAAATCCATGATACTGACCAGGGCCAGAGGTATCACGAACGTCAGCACGAAGAAGGGCACCAGCACCCGCCAGTCGGTCACGGATTCCCGAAGCTCGCGCCGGGCAATCGTCAGCAGCGCGCTGCGCTGGCCGGGGCGGGGAGGCGCTGAGGGGCGGTCGGTTGACGAGTCCCGCCGCGAAAAGCGCGAAAAGATGGTGAAGATACGGGAGAAGGCGCGGTCGGATGCCTGCTGGTGCTCCCGCGAGAGAATGCCCTCCCGGTTGAATGTGACCAACCCCATGCGCAGCAGCAGCACGGCCAGCACCAGCAACCCGGCCCCTGTCACCCACATCACATCCCACCGACCATTGATAATCAAAATGGCGTCCATCTGGACGACCAGCGCCATCGGGACCAGAATAAAGCTCGACATCAGGTTGGCGGCGCGAATGCTGCTGATATGGCTGGAAATGACCACGGCCCCCGCCACCATCGTCAGCGACATCAGGCCAATGCTCAGGAAGAGCAATCCCAGGCGGGTCGTCGTCATTGCCCCAAAGTAGAGCACGGGGTCAGTGGCATAGAGCATAAAGCCGAACAGGAGCATGGCGGTATAGCTTGAGAGCAGCGGCGCGACGAGCGATGATATCAGCTTGCCAGCATAGAGGTCGTGGTCGGAGATGGGCATTGCCAGCAGCGCTTCCAGGCTGTTGCGCTCGCGCTCGCCCACGAACGATTCCAGCGCGGTGATGAGCGAAAAGCTCGATGGGATAAACCCCACCAGCAAAATCATAACCGGGATGAGGCGCTGGGCCAGCATGTCGTTTTCGACCACGACAAAGTTAATCATCCGCGACGACGCGCCCACCAGCATCAGCGGGAGAATGAAGGTCAGCAGGAAGATGGGCACCATAATGCGCCAGTCACCCGCCATTTCGCGTACCTCGCGGCGCGTAATGGTAGATATAGCTCCCACGCTCATGATGCCACCTCCTTCCGGTTCGAGGCCGGCGTGTGGACGGGGCCGGGGCCGGGGCCGGTTTCAGTCCCGTGCGCATGCGCCTTTACCGGAGACGTTTTGCCTTCGCGCCATTCGGCCACCTCTTCTTCCAGCGTCCGGTGGTCGGTTCCGTCCTGTTCGCGCACAATGTGAAGATAGACCTGTTCCAGGCTGCGGGGAACCTCGGCAAGAGAGACCATTGCCAACCCCTGCTCGGTCAGGCGGGCGATAATCTGCGGGTTGAGCAGGTGGGGATGGCGCAGCGGTAGCGCACCACCTCTGGCCCGACCTCTTCGAGTGTCACCAGGTCGCGCAGCAGGTCGGGCAACCGCTCGGTGGGGGTTGCCAGCCGCAGTTCCCAGATGGGGCCCCCAGCAGTTGCCGCATCAGTTCCTTCATCGTGCCTTCGGCAATGATCATGCCCTGGCGGATGATGGCAATGCGGTCGGCCAGGTATTCCGCTTCGGGCAGGTTGTGGGTCGTCAGCAGAATGGTGCGGTCAGCGGCGCGGAGTTCACCAATGGCATCGCGCACCATCCGAGCGCTCTGCGGGTCCATTGCCGTGGTTGGCTCATCGAGGAAGAGAATCGGTGGGTTGTTGATGAGGGCCCGCACCAGGGCGATTTTCTGGCGCATCCCTTTCGAGTAGCTGTCCAGGCGTTTCGTGCGGGCATCCCACAGGTCAAACTGCTTCAGCAGCATTTCCGCCTGGCGGTAGCAGGCCACGCCTTCCATTCCCATCAGGGTGCCGAAAAACTGGAGATATTCCAGGGCATTCATGCGATTGTAGAGACCAGGGTATTCGGTGAGCAACCCGACCTTGCTTCGCACCACCCGCGCTTCCTGCACCACATCGTGCGACCCGACCCGCGCCCACCCGCTGGTGGTTTGAGAATGGCACTGAGCATCCGAACGGTGGTGGTTTTGCCGGCCCCGTTGGGGCCAAGCAGGGCCAGCACTTCGCCGGGTTGTATCGTGAGCGATAGATCGCGTACGGCGTGGAAAGTTCCGAACTGTTTGCCAAGCTGGTGTGTTTCAATCATACAAAGACCCTTTCACTTCTGGTTCTGTGAAGTTACAAGATGAGTGACTCTCTGGTATGAAGCCCGCGCTTCCCCCGGTCTTCCCCACGCTGATGGTATTGTAGCACATGGGGAGCCATTCCCTCATGGCCCCTGCTGGGAATGGGGGAAGCCCGGTGCCCGCCTGTTTGTCCGTACGTGCATTCCTCGACAAATGCAATGGGACAACCTATACTGGATGCAGGTTCAACAACACGATGAGACGATAGGAGACAGACCTTATGACACACGCCGTTGGATTTATTGGCCTTGGCACCATTGGTGAGCCAATGGCGGCAACTCTGCTTCGGGCCGGGTTTTCCCTGACCATCTGCGGACACTGTCATGTGGCTCCGGTTGAGCGGTTGCAGGCACAGGGAGCGCAGGTGGTTGCCAACCCGAAGGAGGTGGCCGAAAAGAGTCAGATGGTCATCATCTGTGTGCCCGACGCGCCACAGGTGGAAGAAGTCTGCCTGGGAGAACACGGGATTATCCACGCGGCCCGCCCCGACCTGATGGTGGTTGATTGCAGCACCATTGCGCCAACTGCGTCGCGGCGGATTGCGGCGGCGCTGCGGGAGAAGCTGGTCTATATGTTGGATGCCCCGGTGAGCGGAGGGCCAGAGCGGGCCGCATCGGGCGATCTGGCGATTATGGTCGGGGGCGAATCAGAATCTTTCTACCATGCCCTGCCGGTGCTCAAAGCCCTGGGGAAGAACGTCACACGGGTGGGGCCAAACGGTATGGGTGAGGTGGTCAAACTGGCGAACAACACCATTGCCGGGTTGCTGATGGTCGCTATCGCTGAGGCAATGACCATGGCGGTGAAGGCCGGGGGAGATGCTGCGGTGATACGGGATGTCGTTATGCAGTCGGCAGGGGCCAATTTCCTGCTCGACCAGTGGTTGAAAGACCGGATGCTTAAGGATAGCTACGAGCCGGGTTTTGCTACGGCTCTGATGCAGAAGGACCTGGGGGCAGCCCTGGAGACGGCCCGTTCGCTCGGAGTGCCAATGATGATGACGGGGCTGGCCTATCAGCTCTATGAACTGGCGGAGGGTCAGGGCTATGGACGGGAAGATTATTGGGCCATCAGTAAGCTCTATCAGGATGCGGCAGATGTGACTATTGCTACTGGGAAGCCGCGGAAGCCGGCGGAAGTGGCGTGAGCGTTGAGCAGGCAAGAGGCAAGGCTAGAGGCATCGAACCGACGTGGTACAATAGGACGCAAAAACTGGCGCATGAGAGCAAGACATGGATCTCTATTGGCAGACCGAGGGAGGTTGAAACGATGGTCACGATACTACCTCGCGCTCCCACCCAGGTCGAGCGGTTCTATCCAGAAACGGATGGTGAGCCATTGGCCGAGAGTGATTTTCAGCGCGAACCCCTGACCTACGCGGTCAGTGCGTTGCGGCGCTACTTCGAAGGTCGCCCGGACGTCTATGTGTCGGGCAACCTGTTCATCTACTACCTCGAAGGCGTGCCGGCCTGCGTGGTCGCGCCGGATGTGTTCGTGGTCTTTGGCGTGGGCAACCACGACCGCGCCATCTACCAGGTGTGGGAGGAGGGCAAGGCTCCGGACCTGGTCATCGAGATAACGTCGAAGAAGACCCGCCGCAAGGACGAGCGGGAGAAGCCCCGCACCTATGCGCGGCTCAAGGTGAAGGAGTACTTCCAGTATGACCCGACGGGGGAGTACCTGGTGCCTGCCCTGAAGGGGCGACGGTTGGATGCCAGGGGGCGCTATCGGCCCATCGCGGGGAGGTGGCTGAGCGGGGAGGTGCTGGCGTTGAAGAGCCAGGTGCTGGGGCTGGAGTTGCGGTTGGAGGAAGGGCGCTTGCGCTTGTTCGACCCGTCCGAGGAGCGCTATTTGCTCACCTACCGCGAGGCGGAAGAAGCCCGCCAGAAGGCCGAAGCTCGCATTCGGGAACTGGAAGCAGAGGTGGCGCGGCTGCGGGGGGGTCGTCGGGGGCGAACGGTGTGAATGGCGTGAACGGTACCCCACCAGAAGCGCTGGACGATGACTGAGATGGAACCAACCTCCCACCAGAGTTGATCGGCGGGAGGTTGCCAGGTATGACTACCAGCACAGGGCCGTGAGCCTGAGTATCATTCTTCTGCTTCCTCATCATCGGTAGGAAGGTCCTTTTCGATATCGTCCAGGCCGATTTCCTCCTCCTCTTCCGGGGGAGGAAGCTCTTCTTCTACCTCGCTCTCGTCCTCCCGAATATCCTCATCCTCCATCAATTCCTCAACCTCGTAGTCGAAGCGCAGCTCAGGGATAAACCCATACAGCGCAAGTTCGCTGAGCTTGAGCGGAAAGGACACGCGCTTTTGCTGACTCGGATGCTGATAGACCTCGCGGATAAGCAACCGCACATGGCGGGGGTCGCACTGGGCAACCGCCGCAATGTAGCGATTCCCACCAGCAATGAGTTCATTGAGCCGCTGACCAAGCCTGGGTTCAATCTTTCCAATCACCGCATTATCAGCATTCACTACCACAATGTGGCGATCTTCTCGGATCAGTTCCACCCGGTCGCCGCTGGACAACGTTTCAACCGCACTACTGCGAGGAACATCACAGAGCGTCGTAATCGCAGTTCTGCCTGCCTCGGTAATGAACAATCGCGGGTCAACCTTCTGATATCCGTCTTGCAAGTCTCTGGGGTGCCTGACCCCGCGAGACATGAGCGATTCCAGGCGGGAGATATTTTTTCGGGCAATCACATTGGTCGGGTTGATCCGAAGCGCCTGCTGGTAGGCATCGTGGCTTTCTTGATAGAAACCCTGCTCCATATAGGCTTTGCCCAGACAGTTATAGGTCATGGCATCTTCTTCAAGGGTCAAAATCTGTCGGTTCATCTCAACCGCTTCTTGCCAGCGACTCTGAGCCGCCAGTTCCAGGGCATATTCCTGCAACCGTCGTCTGATTCGCTGCTTCTCATCCTGCTTTGTCAAGTGACACTCCTTATTCCTGCCAATCTACCGGTCGCTTATCAAAATCCGGATAAACTCTTGATGCCCGGAGCACTGAACGTTGTTTTGCTTGCCCCTCGCTACGCATCACGCGTTATCACTCCCCGTCCCCGTTGCCTGCTCCAGCTTTCCCTGAAGGCTCCACGGCCCGGTCCAGATGATTCCTACCTCAATCACCTGCCCGGCCCATGCGCCGGGGTGCTCAAAGAACACCAGTTTATTCGTCCCGGTGCGCCCATACCACTTGCCTCTGGCCTTCCCCTCCACGAGGATTTCGACGGTTTGACCGGCCAGACGGGCATTGATATCAGATGCAATGGCCTTCTGGTGATATTCCAGAATGCGCCGCCGTTCCTGCTTTTCGGCGTCGGGAACCGCCAGCGCCGGGTCGGCCTCTTGCACCGCCGCAAGCGTGCCCGGACGGGGCGAGAACGCCGCAAGGTGAATCTTGTCGAAACGCATTTCCTGAACAAACGCCAGCGTCTGCTCAAAGTGGTCGCGGGTTTCGCCCGGATGTCCCACGATGATATCGGTCGTGATCGCCATGTTGGGGATAGCAGTTCGGATGGCCCGAACGAGCGACCGGTAGCGGTCAAGGGTATACCCCCGCCGCATGCGTTTGAGCATTTCGTCGTGTCCTGCCTGCACCGGGAGGTTCATTTCGGGCTGGCAGCGTGGAAGGCTGGCAACCGTGTCAATCAGGCGGTCGCTCATCCACGCCGGATGGGAGGTGAGGAACCGCAGGCGTGACAGGCCGGGGGTCGCGTGGACCGCCGCAAGCAGGGTGCTCAGGTCGGGGCGTCCGGGCAAATCGTGCCCCCAGGAATCAACAATCTGCCCAAGCAGGATGATTTCTCTGGTGCCACCAACCACCAGGCGCTGCACTTCCTGGACTATCGTTTCCAGGGGACGGCTGCGCTCCCGCCCGCGCCGCAGTGGGATGATACAATAGGAACAGGTCATATTGCAGCCATACTGGATGGGGACCGCCACCGAGACCGGGGGCACAACGCCGCTGCGAATGGGCAAAACGGGCGATTCCATGGAGGGTTGTTCGGGGGGATGCTCCAGCAGCGGAGCCAGTGCAACAACTTCCTCCACCACCGAAGGAGAAATGAAGTGGTCAACCATTGGCAACCGTTCCCGAAAAATGGATTCGTTGCCCGGACCGACCATACACCCCCACAGCACAATGCGCGTATCGGGATGCTGGCGCTTCACCCGCTGGAGTTCACCGAGCTTGCCGATGATGCGTTGTTCGGCGCTGGCCCGCACGCTGCACGAATTCAGCACAATGAACCCGGCCTCTTCGGGGCGCTCCGATGGGCAATATCCAGCTTGCTGGAGCGCCGCTTCGAGCCGCTCCGAGTCCGAAACGTTCATCTGGCAGCCAATGGTCCAGACATAGTAGCGCTGAGAACGGGGGACTATTTCCCTCTGTATAGTGGCGTGGGTCTGATTCATATTCTTATAGTATACCATATCTGGTTGTTCCCGGACTTGCTATATTTTCCCTTTATCAGTAGAATATACCAAACCCAGGCCGGAACTCACGGAGCAGTTCCAGCGGATACATCGAAAATATCCTGACCGCCCCAGGTCAACCCCCATCCGGGTATCAGTGCATCAGTGCATCAGCGTATCGCGAGATGGAGGGGAGTAGTTTTGTTTGTCTCATGTGAGGACCCTATGCGTCGGTACACGGTGAGCGTCAGTGGAAAAACCTACGTCATTGACGTGGAAGAAGTCGAAGAAGAGCGCTTCCATGTGCAGGTGGGGAATCGGGAGTTCGACGTATACCTGGTTGCCAGTGAGGACCTGGTCAAGGAACCAAAGGAACTAAAGGAACCTGCGACCGGCGAGACCACATCGGCAGCACCGACACCACCAGGGCAGGGCAGAACCCCAGCACTGCACGAACCGGAACCTCCGGTGCCATCATCATCTGCGGCTCCCTCCCACCCTCCCCCCGCACCTTCGTTGCGACGGGACGAGGGACGGGAAGGGGCAGAACTCGCGGCTCCCATGCCAGGGACCATCATCTCAATCGAGGTGGCTCCGGGAGACACCGTCCGATACGGGCAGGTGCTCTGCATCCTGGAGGCGATGAAGATGAAAAACGCCCTGCAATCACCATGCCATGGGGTCCTGACCGAAGTTCTGGTGCAGCCAGGGCAGAAAGTTGACACGGGCGACGTGCTGATGCGTTTTTCCGCGCAGGGTTAGGGAAATGGGACGTGCTATCACGATGCGAGATGTTCGAGACGTTCAAGACATTCGAGACATTCGACACCAGGAATTCGACACGAAGGAGAGGACATAGGGATGGACACAATTTTGCTAATCATACCTCTTTTTGGGCTTCTGGCCCTTGGTTTCGCCTGGATTAAGTCAACCTGGATTAACCAGCAAGATCCTGGCACAGAACGGATGATTGAGATAGGCGGCTACATCCGAGAAGGCGCGATGGCGTTTCTGTCACGCGAATACCGCGTGCTGGCCGTGTTTGTCGTGATTGTCGCGGTGCTGCTGAGCATTGCCACGGGGTTCGCAGAGGGAGCCAGTCATCTGGTCATTGGTATCTCGTTCGTCGTCGGGGCTGTGTGCTCCGCCCTGGCCGGGTTTCTGGGAATGCAGGTTGCCACCCTCGCCAACACGCGAACGGCAAACGGGGCCCGCGAAGGGTTGAACAAGGCCCTCAACGTGGCCTTTGCCGGCGGCACAGTGATGGGCATGTCAGTGGTTGGCCTGGGGGTGGTTGGCCTCTCGCTGATGCTGATTATGAACCTGGCAATTCTCCAGGCTGATATGCCCTATCTGAGCGGGTTGGGGTTGCCAGATATCACACCGACGGACTTTAACCTGGAGAAGGTGACCAGCGTGGTGAGCATTCTGGCGGGCTTTTCTCTGGGGGCAAGCTCTATCGCCCTGTTTGCCCGCGTTGGCGGTGGTATCTACACCAAGGCCGCCGACGTGGGGGCCGACCTGGTGGGCAAGGTCGAGGCCGGTATCCCTGAAGATGACCCCCGCAACCCGGCCGTCATTGCCGACAATGTTGGCGATAACGTCGGGGATGTGGCCGGGATGGGCGCAGACCTGTTCGAGTCCTACGTCGGAGCTATCGTGAGCGCCATGGTGCTTGGCGTGAGTTGGACCCCCTTCATCGAGAGCTACAACGCGGTCTTTCTGCCGCTCATCCTTGCCAGTGTGGGCATACTGGTGTCCATTATGGGGACCTTCCTGGTGCGCACCAAAGAAGGCGACAATCCCCAGAAAGCCCTGAACCTGGGAACCTTTGTGGCCGGCGGGTTGATGCTGGTCGTTTCGTACGTGGTCATCCAGCGGGTGCTGCCCGGTGAGATTAACCTGGGAGATGGGCAGGTCTATACCCCGTCGGGGGTCTTTATGGCGGTGCTCGCCGGGTTGCTCGCGGGTATTGCCATCGGCCTGATTACCGAGTATTATACCGCCGAGGGCAACAAGCCCGTCCGTGACATTGCCAAAGAGTCCCAGACTGGGGTGGCAACCAACATCATCGCGGGGTTGAGCACCGGCATGATGTCTACGGCGCTGCCAATGATTGTCCTGTCAGCGGCCATCGTGGTGGCCTACACCGAGGCAAACCTCTATGGGGTGGCAATTGCGGCTCTGGGGATGCTCTCGACCACCGGTATTCAGCTCGCAGTTGATGCCTACGGTCCCATTGCCGACAATGCCGGGGGCATTGCCGAGATGGCCGAACTTGGTTCGGAGGTGCGGGCCCGCACCGATAAGCTCGATGCCGTGGGCAACACCACTGCGGCGATTGGCAAAGGCTTTGCCATCGGGTCGGCAGCCCTGACCGCCCTGGCGCTCTTTGCCGCCTTCACGTCGGTATCCGGCCTGACGGGCATTGATATCACCAAACCAGGGGTGATGGCCGGGCTGTTCCTGGGGAGCATGCTGCCCTTTATCTTCTCCTCGCTTTCGATGAAGGCCGTCGGGCAGGCCGCGGGATTGATGATTGAGGAGGTTCGCCGCCAGTTCCGCGAAATTGCGGGACTGATGGAAGGCACGGCGAAGGCCGAACACGCCAGATGCGTGGATATCGCCACCACTGCGGCTATCAGGGAAATGGTTGCACCGGGGCTGATTGCCGTCATCACGCCAGTGGTCGTGGGGTTGTTCTTCGGGATGGAGGTTCTGGGGAGTTTGCTGGCCGGCGTGACGGCAACGGGCGTGCTGATGGCGCTGTTTATGGCGAACACCGGCGGAGCCTGGGACAACGCCAAGAAGCACGTTGAGGCCGGGGCCTACGGCGGCAAGGGCAGCGAGGTTCACAAGGCGACGGTGGTCGGGGATACCGTTGGCGACCCCTTTAAGGATACGTCCGGCCCCTCGCTCAACATCCTCATCAAGCTAATGAGCGTGGTGAGCCTGGTGATTGCTCCCTTGCTGGTTGCCTTGCAGTAGCTCCCCGCCCATCCGGGGCGGAAGAGAGAGCTATTCCAATATCTCTACTATTCATCGGGGCAAAACCTCCCGCAGGTTGCAGGCTTGCGGGAGGTTCGGCACGCTATCAGGAGGAGAGAAGTAGATTTCATGATGATGGAGGGACTGACTTCGTTTGAGACGGCGTGGCTCTGGGGTTTGCCAGGGCTGGCGCTGTTCGGCATTGCCTATGCCTTCGTTCTGCACCTGATCATAACCAGGTCCCAGGACCAGGCGACAGACGCGATACTGGAAATGGGCGGTCTGGTCCAGCGTACCACCGCGACCTACCTCCGCCGGCAGGTGCTCCCACTCGCCATTGGCGCAGTCGTGCTTGCCCTGGTCATGGCCGCCAGCGGGCTATTCATCCCTCCAACCACCGAGGCGACCCGCCGCTTTGGCGACGATGCGGTGCTCTGGGTCGCAGTCGGGAGAGGGGTGGCCTGTTGGTTCGGGGCGCTCTTCGCGTTGCTTGCTGGTTTCGCGGGGATGACCACCGCCGCCGCAAGTCAGGCACGGGTGGTGGCCGCCTCGCGCAAGGGCTATCAAACCGCCATGCAACTGGCCTATCGTCCTGGCCTGGTGGCCGGTCTCGTCGCCGTGGGGTTGGGGTTGGTTGGCAGTGTGGCCGCGTTGATGGTCGCGGGGGTTGCTGCTGCGGATGTGCTCATCGGCTTCGTGCCTGGTATCTCGCTGGTCGCGCTCATGATGCGCGTGGGTGGGAGTATCTCCGCCGGAGCCAGTCGCATGGCGGCAGACCTGGCCCACCAGGTTGATGCCACCATTCCCGCCGATACTCCCCGCAATTCCGCGCTGGTGGCGAGCATGGCCGGCGACACCATGCAGGGCGGTGCTGGTCTGGTGGCGGAGGTGTTCGAAAGTTTCGAGGTCACCACCATCGCAGCCTTGATGCTCGGTCTGGCGCTGGCCGATGCAGCTCGCGGAGTGCTCTTCGATGGTCAATATGCGCTCGCGCTGGTTCTCTTCCCGCTCATGCTGCGGGGCACTGGCCTGCTCGCCTCATTCGTGGGTACGGCGCTGGTGCGCACCACCGAGCAGCGCCGCAACGCTCTAGCAACGATGAAGCGCGGCATCTATGCCACCGCGGTCATCAGTGTGGCCGGCTTTGCCGCGACAACGTTCTTCTCCCTGCAAGGCCCGTCGGGAGCCATTGACTGGCGGCCTTTCCTGGCGGCCTGTACGGGTATCGTGCTGGCGCTCGTGCTCGATACGCTCACGGATTATTTCACTTCCACCCACTTCCATCCCGTCAAGCAGATGAGCCGGGCATCGCAGGCAGGCGCAACCCCCAACCTGATGACGGGTATGGCCCTGGGGTTGGAGTCTGGCGGGTGGGTTGTGGTGGTCGTGGCCGGGGCGCTCCTGGTGCCGGTGGCGCTCTATGCCGGCGAACCGGCCTCCACCCGCTTCGTTGCTACCCTCTACGGCGTCTCGCTGAGCGGCATCGGGTTGCTGAGCCTGACCGTTCCGCTCGTTGCCATGGGAGCCTTCAGCCCCATCGCACGAAACGCCCACATGCTTGGGACGCTGTCGAACATCGAAAAGAACCCCCGCAACCTCCTGGAAGACCTGGACACCGCCGGTAGCACGGTCCGGTCAGGAGCGAGAGGGGTGGCAACCGGCGCAGCTGCCATTGCCGTGGTGTCCCTCCTGGGGGCGCTCCTGGTCGCGGCCAGCCGGATACCGTCCCACGGCGGGGTCGGCCCGGCGCTCACCGGGGTAGCCGGGTTGTCGAGTATCACGCTGGTGGCACTGGTGGGGGCATTGATTGGCGGAGCAATGCCGCTGCTCTTCTCGTCGCTGACGCTCCACTCCCTGCTCCGGACCGCGGCGCGGGTCGTGGGCGAGGTCCGCCAGCAGTTCAAGATACCCGAAGTCATCGGGGGCACCGAACCCCCGGACTACGCCCGGACCGTGGCAGTCGCCACAGGCTCCGCCCAGTGGGATTTGCTCAACCTGGGGTTGGTTGCCCTGCTCATGCCGCTTCTGGTCGGGTTACTCGCCGGTGTTGAAGCACTGGTGGGTTTTCTGGGCGGGTTGCTCCTTTCGAGCCTGCTCATCTCGCTGTCCCAGACCAACGCCGGCGGAGCCTGGGAACAGGCCAGGAAATACCTTGAAGATGGCTTTGCGGGGGGTAAGAACTCGGAGGCATACCGGGCCGCAGCGGTGAGCAGCGCGGTCGGAGACCAGATCAAATCGAGTGTCGGCCCGTCGCTCAACCCGCTGATGAAGAGTATCAGTCTGGTGGTCTTCATCAGTACGCCCATTTTGCTCACCGTGCGTCCGCCAGGCAAGCCGCTCTCAGTGGGTATCCTTGTCGTCGCTGCGCTGGGCTTTGCCGCGCTGGTGTGGGCCGTGTTGCAGGGCACCCGCGAGGAAGCCCCGGTGTCGGCCCGGAAAATCTCGCTCCCGACCGGGGGGGAACGGGTGCGGGCAGCGCTCACGGTGGTCGCGCTCTTCCTCTCGGCCGGAGTCGCGTGGGTCGGGCGCGAGGCACTGGCAACGCCACCAGCCACGCTGGAGATGCCTGGAGTCGCAGCAGGACCGGCGGAGGAGACCGCAACGATAACCATAACCGTGCCAACCGTCGAACCGACCTGGACCCCCTACCCGACCTATACCCCGCTTCCCACTTACACGCCCTACCCGACGTACACCCCACTTCCGACGACGAGCCTCACGCCCACGACGAGCCTCACGCCCACGACGAGCCTCACCCTGACTACGGAGATAACCCCGACGGATGGTGGGGAACCAGGGGCAGGAGCAGAGGGAACAGGAGAAACAACCGAAGAGCCGTCGGAGCCGGAGCCTGCCGTCCAGACCACCTATACCGTGCAACCGGGCGACACTCTGAGCAGCATTGCTTCTCAGTTCAACGTGTCGGTCGGGGCGCTGATAGCGGCGAACAACCTGACTGCGGAACAGGCCAACAGCCTCAGTGTGGGGCAAGAACTTGTCATTCCTTTGCCATAGACGAACGTGAAACAAGTGCGAAAGACGGTAAGACATGGAACCAGCTATCAGACAGCAAATGATGCGGACACTGGAAAAATTACCTGACGAGGCCATCGAGGAAATGACAACATTTGTTGCTTACCTTCAATACCAGTACGTCTTGAAGTTGCCAATATCAGCATCGCGTAGCAGTGAAGATGTTGATCCCTGGGAGGCTTTTATGCAGGTTTTCAGGCAGGTGCAGCAAGGTCCCTGGGAATCAGCACAAACCGTAGGCCAAATTCTTTCAGCAATGCGGAGCTAATAGAACTATGAAACTCCAGAATCACCCCCAGACGCTCAGACAGTATCTCCGCCTGTTTCTGACCGGCATCGCCATGGGGACGGCCGACGTCATCCCCGGCGTGTCCGGCGGGACCATGGCGTTCATTCTCGGCATCTATGAAGATTTGCTGAATGCGATCAAGTCGTTCGATGTCCGCCTGGTCAAAATGGTGGCGAGGCTCAAGGTCCGTGAAGCGCTGGACCACGTCCCCTGGCAATTTCTGGTGACCCTGTTGCTCGGCATCGGGAGCGCCGTAGTTACGCTGGCCCACCTGGTCCACTGGATGATGACGGACCAGTATCGCTACATCCTGCTGTTTGCGTTCTTCTTCGGGCTGATTCTGGCCTCCATCCTTGCCATCGGCGTCACCATCCCGTGGTCGCTGCGGACGATGGCGTCACTGGTGGTCGGCACGGTGGTGGCTTTTATTATTGTCAACATGGTACCGCTTGACATGCCACACGACCCGCTCACGCTCTTTCTGAGCGGGATGATCGCAATTATGGCAATGATTCTGCCAGGCATTTCCGGCTCCTTCATTCTGCTCATTCTGGGGCAATATGAATATCTGCTGCGGGCGGTCAAACAACTGGATATCTTCCCGCTCATCTTCGCAGGTATGGGGACGGTGGTGGGTATCATTGGCTTCTCGCGGGTGCTCAGCTGGTTGCTCAAGCACTACCACCAGGCCACCATTGCCGCGCTGGTCGGGTTTATGGTCGGCTCGCTGTGGAAAATCTGGCCGTGGAAGGAGTTTCTGGGCACGCGGCTCGACCGCCACGGAGATATTGAACTGATGCTGGGTGGCAACATCCTGCCGAATGTTCTGACGGCGGGGTTCTGGCTGGCGCTGCTGCTCTGCCTGGTGGGGTTCGTGCTGGTTTGCTTCCTGGACCACCTCCTATCGGGGGCCAACCCGGTGTTCCGCCTGGTGGGGATGGGACGTAGCACAAAGACCGAAACCGCACCCACCGCGGAATGAGCGTGGCGAGGATTCCATGATCTGCGGTACAATACGAGGGTGAGTAGAAGTTGAGCCAGGAAAGAGGGGTTGCTATGTCAGAGCCACCACTTCGGGTATTTCTTTCCTATGCGACCAGGGACCGGCTGACGGTCCGCCAGGTCTATGCCCGGCTGGCGCAGGTTGAGGACCTCAAGCCCTGGTTCGATGACAAAATCCTGTTGCCCGGCCCCGAATGGAACCAAGAGATTTCAAAGGCGGTGCTGGCGGCGCATGTCGTGCTCGTGTGCTTTTCGTCCCATTCCATCAACGCACGAGGGATGATTGACCGGGACATCGTCTATGCGCTGAATGCTGCCGTCAGGAAACCCGAACTCCAACCCCACATGCTCCTGCTCAAGCTCGAAGCCTGCGAGGTACCACCCCCACTGAGCGGCTATCAGTCGGCCCACTGGTTTGAAAAATCGGGGTTTGACCATCTGGTCACGCTCCTGCACGACTACCGAAACACCATTCCCCGGAGCGTCTGGGAAAAGGAACAACAGGCCGCCGCTGCCCCCCCTCCCCCCCCCCGCGACTGACCAGCAACCAGCAGATGGGGACGACCTTGCGGAGCCAGAGGGGGAGCCACAGTCGCCCAGAATCCCCACAGCCAGGATTGGCGCGGGTGGAAAGCATCCGACGAAGGGCGAAAGCGGACACCGGGCATCCCAGGAGGGTCGCCAGGGTGGGCAGGGTGGGCACTCTTCTTCCTCCTCCCCACGTCAGCGCAGACGGAAACCAGGAGAAGCAACCGCCGGGACATCGCTGCCAGAGAGCCAGCAGCGGCCCCGCAGTTCGGGCAATCAGGTCTCCGGTGCAGCAATGGGAAGGGCAGCATCTCACCCGCGCACTCCTCCCACCTCGACCGAGGCAGAATCCCACCCGCTCGATTACCGCCTGGTGATAGCGGCGTTCCTGGTAGTGCTCGTTGCCATTGTCCTGGTCTGGAAGGTGGTTCCAGCGCTTTCGTCGCCAGATGAACCACCGGTGGCAGGACCGGACACCGGCGAGCCAGGGTGGTCACAAACGGCCCAAGACCGTGGGGAACCAGGCAACGCCATACCCCCTGCCTCCCCTTCGGAGTCAGCGACCAGCCCTTCCCGCATCACGCCCATTGCCATGGTAACGATAACGGCCACTCACCCTCGCCTGGAAACGGCCATCCCCATCCCCACAGCGTCGGCCACACCAGCGGAGGTTATGGCCCCTACCGGCACCACCACACCTACGGCGACTCTTCCCCCAACCCCCACCGCGACGACCATTCCTACCGCTACGCCTACAACAACCCCCACTATTGAGCTGACACCAACCGAGGTGGTCATCCCCACCGCGACTCCTGCTCCCCCGGAGCCACCCCCACCACCGCCACCGCCACCACGCACCTACACGGTGCAGGAGGGCGACACCGTCCGCAGCATCGCGCAGGAGTGGGGCGTATCGGTCGAGGACATCCTCCAGTGGAACAACATGACCCCGGAGGAAGCCGATGCTATCAGCACCGGCCAGGAACTGGTGGTGTCGCCGTGAGGTGAGTGCCAGGAGCAGGTGATGGGTGGCAAGAGACAGGTGATGAGCCACTCCGGAGCAGCCATATCCGGTCTCACGGTTCTTCCGCGCCATCTTCCGTCCCCACCAGGGCCGCCACCTCGTCCACCGTCAGTCCGGTCAGGTCGGCAACCTCCGCCACCCCATAGCCCTTCGCCAGCATCTTACAGGCGGTGTCCCTTTTCTCCTCCTGTCGCCCGCGCTGCAAGCCAGTTGTTTCCCCTTCCTGTCGCCCGCGCTGCAAGCCGCGCTCCTCGGCAAACTCAATGGCTCCCCGCTCATCCTGAACCCGCATGCTCCAGTATTCATACAGCTCCAGTTCGGGCTGGCTCCACCCGAAGGTGTTGGCGACCTCGTAGGCCGCTT
>JAAUSY010000219.1 GCA_012032475.1 Chloroflexaceae bacterium | reverse complement strand
ACCCGCTCCTGCAACACAGCATCGTGACGACCTCGCTGTGCTCCATCACCGAGGCGGGGGAGCACCTGCCCATCTACCCGCATCGGCTCTACTTCCTCAACCCGTTCTACGTGAACGAGCACACCCCTGCGGGCGTGGCGGACTGGCTGCGACTGGCAGCGGAGAGCATCACGAACCCGCAGCACCCCACGCTGAACCTGGAGCGGCCCATCCTGGAACGGGCCACGCAGTTGATTATGGAGGACGGCATCACGCCGCAGGAACGGGCGCAGATGTTCGAGGAGACGGGCTACGAGAATCATTTGCAACTGCGCTATGCAGAAGGAAGGAAGGCGGGATTGGAGACTGGGCAGCGGCAAAAAGCTCAGGAGATTGCCCGTGCGATGCTGGCGCAGGGGATGGAGCTGCCGCTCATCGCGCAGGTGACAGGGCTGCCCCCCGACGAGGTGGCGGACCTGGCGCGGGGCGGGGGGTAGTTCCCGGTCATTGCATCTACCGACCGGGGCACTCGGTTGTTCCTGCCATTGAGCGTTCATTCTGGTTGCTGCCCAGGCCGAATGAGCGGGCACCCGACCGGCCCCCCTCCCCGCTGGAGTGTGCTATACTGAGGGCAGAAAAGCCCCACCCGCGCCCGGCAAGCCAGCGAGGGAGGCATTGGTCAACTGAACGGAAAGGAGGGTTCCGATGCACCTGGCCCCGCTCGATAACAGCGTCGTCTTCAAGAAGCTCTTCCGCGACCCCGCCATCGTCACCGCCTTCGTCAAGGACCTCATCGGGGTCGACCTCGACATCACCGCCGACAACATCGAACTGGAAAAGCAGTTCGTCCCGACGGTCGGCGCGGTAGATATCAAGATTGACATCTTTGTCCAGGACCCGAAACACCGCCTGGTCATTGAAATTCAGCGCCAGCGCTACGACTATCACGCCGACCGCTTTCTCTATTACCACGATGTGGCGAAGGTGGAACTCATCCGCAGCTACCAGGATTACCGCTTCGGCCACACCGTCTACACTATCGTGTGGCTGCCACGACGCACGCGTGACCCGCTCCTGCAACACAGCATCGTGACGACCTCGCTGTGCTCCATCACCGAGGCGGGGGAGCACCTGCCCATCTACCCGCATCGGCTCTACTTCCTCAACCCGTTCTACGTGAACGAGCACACCCCCGCGGGCGTGGCGGACTGGTTGCGGCTGGCGGCGGAGAGCATCACGAACCCGCAGCACCCCACGCTGAACCTGGAGCGGCCCATCCTGGAACGGGCCACGCAGTTGATTATGGAGGACGGCATCACGCCGCAGGAACGGACGCAGATGTTCGAGGAGACCGGCTACGAGAATCATTTGCAATTGCGCTATGCAGAAGGAAGGAAGGCGGGATTGGAGACCGGCCGCCAGGAGGGGATGCAGGTGGGACAACAAAAGGAACGACGAGACATTGCCCGTGCGATGCTGGCGCAGGGGATGGAGCCGCCGCTCATCGCGCAGGTGACAGGGCTGCCCCCCGACGAGGTGGCGGAACTGGCGCGGGGCGGGGGGTAGTTCCGGTGCAACTTCGCATCCCCCCTTGCCGTCGCAAAAAATTTCCGGAGGGGAAGAAAGGGTGTTCTGGGACAACCGACTGTCCCTGCTGCTGCTCCCCGATTATGACCAGCATTCCAGGCGCAGAGGAGTGACCTCCACAATCCGTTCAAAATCCCGATCCGAAGTGACCAGAATGCAGCCATATCGTTGGGCTGTGGCCGCAATCCACAAATCGTTTTCCGTGATGCCAATCGTCTCTATCCTGGCCCGTCGGCGTCGGGATTTGTCTCTTGGCCCGAACCGTTCCAGCAACGCGGCTTTGAGCGTCCCATACCACTCCGCCACCTGGGTATCCAGCATATAGATGGTCACAAGAGACAGGAAGTGCGCAATGTGGCGAAGGTTCTGCGCTCGCTGCTCCGATTTGTGCGCCATAAAGAAGAGTTCCCCACAGATTGTGACCGAAATCGCCACCCCCGTCTCCCCATGCTGGTGGAGCCACTGGACGGCCCTGGGGTCGCCCTTGAGGATGAGGCTACAGTGATTCGTATCCAGGAGGTACGGCGTCATCGTGCTCACCAGGTCACGGGTTGTCGGGTAGCATACACCGTGTCCAGACAGGCATCCAGATCATCCCCCTCCCAGACTCCCGCACACGCCAGTAACGCCCGGGCTGGGGTGGGAGCAGGAGGCTGCTGCTCGTCCCGTGGTAGGTGGTCAACAAAGGCATACGGCTCCCTGATGACGCGATGCCCGCGGGCGACGACCTGTTCGGCAAAGGCGTGATGGATGCCCCGTCTCCGTTCCAGCGCGTGGCGCAGATTTTCGCGGGCCTCGTCCAGAGTCTGGCCCTGGCTGATCACTTCTGGAAATTCTTCGACAAAGACCGTGTAGCCCCCATCGAGGGCTTCCACAAAAACGGCAGTAAGATGCATCGCGCACTCCTTTCGCTTCTCCATAGTATAGCACGGAAAACCACCAGCGATAGATAATAGATAGAAGAAGCGGCGGCGCAAAGGGTACGGTAAAGTTTCCCCACCCTCCGACCGGCCCCTGGGATGATGTGCTATAATGAGGGAAGCGAAGGCAGCGTCAGGACTACGGCAAGACTGCGGTCAGCAACCTGCGCCGCCATTTCTATGAATATCTAGCATACTGCGGAGCAGCTCAACCTATGAGAGGAACACCTCCGATGAACATGATGCCACGGTTGTGGCTCCCCCCTTCCTGAAACGACCCACCCTGTGCCCGGTATGCCTTCCAACGCTACGATGCAGAATCGTAGCGTTTGTCATCTCCTACTCATCTCCACGCCTTTTCAACGACCAGAGAAATTCCTACAATCAACGTAGGACCCACGCACGTACGCTCCGCAGAATCGCCGTAGTCCAACCGCACCTCTACCGCAGCGAGGCTTTGCTATGCTGGCACCATCGAGGCTATCGCCACGCCACCCGCAAAGCTCGTGAGGGGGCACGACACTATTGAGGAGGCAAGATTTCATGGTACCGCAGCACGATATTCAGACCCGACCGACCGCACATGGGCGAGATCTCAGAACCAGGGGCCGCCTCTCTCATGTTCATACGCTGGACCCCACCGCCCCGCGTGATGACCCGCCGGCACGACATGAGCCTGCCCCAGGCCAGATGGACCTGGCAATGTTGATGCGGCGCTGTGCCACCGAGAGCGAACGGTTCTACCGCGGGCAGCAGCACGACACCCGCTACAGCTACGAATTGTTCCGACGGGCGCTGGTAGACCGCAACGAAGCCGCCTGGGAACAACTCTACTACCACTACAACGGCCTGGTTGAGGGGTGGGTCCGCCGCAGCGGGGCGTTCATCAGCAGTGGTGAGAGCAGCGAATTCTTCGTGGTCGGAGCCTTCACCAAGTTCTGGCGGGCCATCACGCCCGAACGGTTCGATTCCTTCCCCACGCTGGCCTCGCTCTTGCACTATCTCCAGCTTTGCACCACCAGCGTGGTGATAGATAGTGTCCGAACGCAGTCCTGGTCGGAAGTCGTACCGGAAGAAACCGTCGGGTCGGCGGCGGTGCCGCAATCCTCCCCCGACGAAGAAGCCGTCAACCGCGTTCACCGCGAAGAATTCTGGCGCTTGATAGATGCGCAACTGCACGATGAAATTGAGCGGGTGGTGGTGTATAGCTCATTCGTCCTGGGGTTGACCCCGCGAGCCATCTTTGCGAAGTGGAATGACCTGTTCAAGAGCGTGAACGATGTCTACAACGTGAAGCGAAACGTCCTGGGCCGCCTGGGGCGCAACGCCCAGGTTCGCCAATTGCTGGCATCCTGACCGTGACCGGATTTCGGGGAGATGGATGGATGGATGGATGAATGATGGATAGATGGATGAAGGAGAAGCACAGAGGCCACCCACCCGGCCTGGTTCGGGGAGCGCGGGTAGGTGGCTCCTGGTTCTGTCACCCGTCGCGCATTATGCGCCGGGTACCATGCCATGCGTCTTACATCTTCTTCAGCATATACGACACCAGGTCACCGACGCGCACGGAGTAGCCCCACTCGTTGTCATACCAGCTCACCACTTTGAAGAAGTTGTCGCCCATATTGATGGTGAGCGGCAGGTCCACAATGCTGCTGCGGGCATCGCGGGTGAAGTCAGTGCTGACCACCGGGTCGGTGCTGACTCCCAGGTAGCCTTTCATCTTTTCGCTTTCGCTGGCCTGGACAAACGCCGCGTTCATCTCTTCCACCGTGGTGCCCTTCTCCAGCTGCATGGTGAAGTCAACCACCGAAACCGTGGGCGTGGGCACGCGCATCGCAAAGCCATTGAACTTCCCTTTGAGTTCGGGGATGACCAGCGCCACAGCCTGGGCCGCCCCGGTGGAGGTCGGGACCATGTTTATGGCCGCAGCGCGGGCACGGCGCAAATCCTTCGGGTGGATGTTGTCTTGCAGGTTCTGATCCATCGTGTAGGCGTGGATAGTCGTCATCAACCCGCTCTTGATGCCGAAGTGGTCGTTGACGACCTTGGCGACCGGGGCGAGACAGTTGGTCGTGCAGGATGCGTTGGACAGAATGTGGTGCTGGTCGGGGTCATACTTCTCTTCGTTGACCCCCAGCACAATTGTCAGGTCTTCGCCCTTGGCCGGGGCGCTGATGATGACCTTTTTGGCACCGGCGGTGAGGTGGGCGCGGGCCTTGCTGGCCTCGGTGAACCGCCCGGTCGCCTCAATCACGATATCCACGCCCATGTCCTTCCAGGGCAGGTTGGCCGGGTCGCGCTCCGACGTGACGGTCAGGTGGTAGGTGTGGCCCTGATGATCAACGATAATGTTGCCCTCGTTGACTGTGACTTCGCCCGCGAAGCGACCATAGGTCGAGTCGTAGCGCAGCAGGTGCGCCAGCACCTTGGGGTCCGAAAGGTCATTGACCGCGACCACATCAAATTCACCAAGGTGGTGTTCGAGCATGGCCTTGAAGCTCTGCCGTCCGATACGTCCAAATCCGTTAATCGCAATACGTGCCATCGTTTTTTTCCTTCCTGTTCTTTGTGTGAACAAAGATGAGCGTACCTTCCTCCCTCTCGCTTGCCACCTCGTCCCACCACCGCCATCGTGCAGGTGGTGTTCTCCCCGCCCTGCTGGAAGGGGGAGCGAGGCCAGGTGAGGTTCCGGTACGCGAGAAACAACGTTATCCTGAAAACAAGGTATTTCTCTCTGGCGGTATTATAACATGCTCGTTGATGGTGGCAATCCGGGGCGAGGACGCGCTCCTGGAGCGGGCATCCGAATTTGCTCCGAATTTGCTCCGAATGCGGCTCTGGCGCGGCGCATTGCCTGCCGCCGGCGTCTCGCGTCTCGGGTCACCTCCCCTCCGAATCCTCCCGCAGCTGGCCCCGTTCGAGCCAGAGCCGCCGCCAGGTCGCGCTGCTCCACATCCCGCTCCGCACTGCCTCCTCGGCCTGGAGCAGCGCCCGATAGCGCGAATCGGGCCGCGCCGCAAGCACCGCAGGGGCATCATCTTCCACAATGGCCCCGTGCTCAATCACCAGCGTTCGGTCGAAGGTCTGCGACTCCCCGACATCGTGCGAGATGAAGAGCAGCGTCGCGTCTTGCCAGTATTCCCGCGCCCGGACAAGCAACTCCCGCCGCTGCCCACGGTCGAGGCCGCGGAATGGCTCGTCAAGGATGACCAACCGCACCCCCGAACGGAACATCGCCCGCCCCAGGCGGACGCGCTGCCCTTCTCCCCCGGAGACCAGGCCGCCCCCCTCGCCAAGCGTCGTCTGGAGGCCATGGGGGAGCCGCTCCAGCACACTGAAGAGGTTGGCCCGCTCAATGGGCAGGTCCGTCAGCGGGATGGCGGACGTGGCATTGCCATAGCGGATATTCTCCAGCAGCGAGCGGTTCCAGAGTTGCACCGCCGGGTCAACCCAGACCGTTTCGCGGCGTAGCGTATGCACCCGTGCCCCGCTGAGCCGCTGCCCATCCACGCGGACCTCCCCCGACGCCGGGCGATACCAGCCAAGGAGGATACCCACCAGGCTCGATTTCCCCGCTCCGGACGCCCGATGATGGCAACGTGTTCGCCCGGCTGGATGGTCAGATTGATATCGGTCAGGATGGGGTGCCCCGCAGCATAGACCGTGATGTGCTCCATCGCAATGCCCACCCCGACGATTGCGGGGCAGACGCGGGTGCGGCAGCGGATACCTGGCCCGATGGCTTGCCTGGCTCC
>JAAUSY010000218.1 GCA_012032475.1 Chloroflexaceae bacterium | reverse complement strand
CCAGTTCTTCGGCGGTGTTCCCTGGGGATTGCACCTCGAAGACCACCTGCGGGGCGATGTGCCCCTCCTCCCAATTGCCGGTAGGAACCACGGTCGCCTTTGGGGCGGCCAAAGACGACCATCGCGTCGGGGCGCGGCGAATGGCCGGCTGGCCTTCGACCGGGTACCAGAGCAGGTCACCGGCCACGAAGACGTCCGGACGGTCGTGGTAGATGGCATCCAGGTTGCCCTTGATCATGGCAATCCAGCGGAACTGGCGCGTGTTGTCGGCCATGGGTTGTCCGTCACTTTCCGGGTAGATGATCTCCGGCGCGACGCCGGGGAGGGTGGCGGTTGCCATTGGTTCATCCTCCTTTCTTTTCTTTACCGGTCAAATGGGCAAATAGGCGAATGGGCGAAGTTCTGGTGAATCAATCAATAGCTGCGACCACCTGTCAGACTTCGACCCTTATGGCCTGATCCCTTTCTCTTCTCTCAATGATGACGGTTATCTGGTCCAGGATACTCGAATTTGCTCTTTATGGCAAGCAGCAATTTTTCCTTTTTTCCATCATCTTCTTTTTCCTTATTTTCCCCCGGCCTGTTCCTCAGACACCATTCCTGGGGTACAATAGAGTCATCGTTCCGGGTTGTCCGATAGGGGGTATGACCATGGCTGAGTTTCTGGTCCTCTATGAAGAGCCGCGACTCGTGGTCATGCATGATCGGTCGTTCTATGAGCCACAGGGCCACGCCCTCGTGGTTCAGGCCAGCAACGAAACCCAGGCGTTCATTGCGGCCTACGACCATCTGACCCGCCGGGGGCACATGGTTCGGACCATGAAGGCAGGCGAGAGCCTGGAAAACCTCCAGCGATTTGCCCAGCAGCGGCGAGCCTATAGCGGAACGCTCCAGATTGTCGTGGTGGCAGGGCTGGATATCGAGCACATGGAGGAAGTTTATCAGGCAGGCGTGCCTATCGTCGGTGGCAAAAACGACGACTGCATGATGACGGATATCATCAGCATTCAGCCCTACCAGGTCCGGCGGACGGGAGCGGTGGTGTCGGAGGATTGACACCGCTTCGTCTCGCACTATAATGAGAGGCAGGAAACTGGTATTGAATGAATGGCTGGCCTGTCGCTGAAATACGAAGCGCCACGAAGTGACCCAGAGCGACAGGAAGCGAAAGGAGTGAGAGAGCAGAGATGGATTGGGGTATGCAAAACCGCCTGTCACAATTGATCAAGGAAGATGGGCGCTGTTTCTTTCTGGCGATGGACCACGGCTATTTTCTGGGGCCGACGCGCAAACTGGAGCGGCCGGGCGAGATGATTGCCCCCCTGATGCCCTATGTGGATGCGCTCTTTGTTACCAGGGGAGTGCTGCGGGCCACGATCAACGCATCTGCCAGCAAGCCTATCATCCTCCGGGTGTCGGGCGGAACCAGCATCGTCGGGCACGACCTGGCGAATGAGGGGATTACGACCTCGGTGCGCGAGGTGATTCGGCTCAATGCTTCGGCGGTGGGGTTGTCGGTCTTCGTCGGGAGCGACTATGAGCGCCAGACGTTGTTGAGCCTCTCGACCCTCGTCAACGAGTGCCAGGAATATGGCATTCCGGTGATGGCGGTGACGGCGGTGGGGAAGGAGCTAGAAAAACGGGATGCGCGATATCTGTCGTTGTGCTGCCGCATTGCTGCCGAACTAGGAGCCAATGTGGTCAAGACCTACTGGTGCGAAGATTTTGAGAAGGTCACCGAAAGCTGCCCGGTGCCGGTCGTTATCGCAGGCGGGCCGAAGTGTGAGACTCAGCTTGAGGTGCTGGAATTTGTTTCCGATGGGTTGCAGCGCGGGGCGATTGGGGTCAACCTGGGCCGCAATGTCTGGCAGGATGACCACCCCGTCGCCGCCGCAAGGGCACTCCAGGCGCTCATCCACGAGCAGGCTACGCCACAGCAGGCCAACGATGTCTATCTGAGTTTGCGCAACGGTTCGGGATAGGTTCCCCGGATAGATAGCGGTGCGTGGTGGGCGGCGAATGGGTAAGCGGGTGGGCAGAGGAGCCGCGGGGCAGCCTTCGGTCGTATTGGGAAGGAAAACGCATGAAAGAGTTTATCAGAGGGCAGAAGTCGAAACTTGCTGACCTGACGCCGCAAACGACTATCGAAGTCGGGGTTCAGTTCGGGTTTCAGACGTCCCAGACCGTTGATATCAGTTGTTTTGGGGTGGATGCGAATAACCAGCTTTCGGATGACCGCTATTTTGTGTTCTACAACCAGAAGCAGTCTCCCGAAGGGGCCGTGCGGATGCTTGGGCCGCAGGGGGGCGACACGGAGCGGTTCGCGGTAGACCTTTCGCGCCTGCCTCCATCCATTCGCCGCCTGGTCTTTGTGGCGACGCTCGACAGCGGAGGGACGATGGCGCAGGTGACGCGGGGGCACCTTCAGGTGCTTGCCGGTGGGCAGCCGGTTGGGGTGTTTCGCTTTGCAGGGGCGGATTTCGGCCAGGAGAAAGCGACGATCATCGCGGAAATCTACTTCAAGGATGGGTGGCGCTTCGGGGCCGTCGGGCAGGGGTTTGAAGGGGGGTTGAGTGCGCTGCTCAAGCAGTTTGGCGGAGAAGAAGTGGCTGCTCCGTCTCCTCCCACTCCTGCGCCGTCGCCCGTTGCGTCCCCCCCGCCTCCGCCCCCACCCCCTGCGCCTGCACCTGCGGCCCCGTCGGTGTCGCTGAACAAGGTGACGCTGGAGAAGAAGGGGGAAAAACAGGCGGTCAGCCTCAAGAAGGGGGGCGGTTTTCAGCCCATCCATATCAATCTCAACTGGGAAGACCCCTCCAAAAGCCAGAAGAAAGGGTTCTGGGGGCTTGTTGGTGGCGGGGGGGGGCGGTCCTGCGCCCGACCTCGACCTGGGGTGTATGTTCCGCCTGGCCGATGGGCGTTCGAGTGTGATACAGCCCCTCGGTAAGCGGTTTGGCTCCAAAGATGAGCCGCCCTACATCTACCTCGATAAGGATGACCGCAGCGGCTCGGCAGCGGATGGGGAGAATCTGTATATCTACCGCCCGGACCTGATTGACCTGGTGATGGTTTTTGCGCTCATCTATGAAGGGGCAAAGGATTTCACCTCGGTCAACGGGCGTATGACCATCCGCGACCAGTCTACGGGGCAGGAAATCTTTATGCGGCTCAACAACCCCGACCCCAACCTGAGTTTCTGTGCAGTCTGCACGATTCGCCGGGTCGGAGACCATGTGGAGATTACGAAGGAAGAACAGTACTTTCCGGACCACAGCTACGCCGACAAACACTTCGGGTTCGGGTTCCGTTGGACGGCAGGAAGAAAGTAGGCTATCTCGTTCTCGAAGTTCTCGAAAGAGGAGCCTGGCATGAGCATAAGGAGGAAATAATCGTATGACGGTCAACTTGAGCAAGGGTCAGAGCGTTTCGTTGGAGAAGCAGGGCGGAGGGACGTTGACGAAGGTGGTGATGGGCCTGGGATGGGATGCAGTGAAGAAGAAAGGGTTTCTGGGCATTGGCGGCAGCAAGCAGCAGATAGACCTGGATGCGTCGTGCGTGCTGTTCGATGAGCAGCGGCAGCAGGTTGACGCGGTGTGGTATCGGCAGCTGCGGAGCAAGGATGGCAGTATTGTCCATACGGGCGACAACCTGACCGGCGAGGGCGAGGGCGATGATGAACAGATTGTGGTTGACCTGCCCCAGGTTCCCGCCAACGTTAAGGCGATGGTATTCACGGTCAACAGCTTTTCGGGGCAGAACTTCAGTCAGGTCGAGAATGCCTACTGCCGGGTGGTTGACCAGACGACGAACCAGGAGATTGCGCGGTATGATTTGAGCGCTCAGGGGGGCCATACGGCACAAATTATGCTCAAGGTCTATCGCGACGACCAGGGTGGGTGGAAGGCGCAGGCTATCGGGGCGCTGGCAAACGGTCAGACGTTCGCGGATATCCTGCCGGCCATTACCGCGCAGTTGTAGCAGAACGGTGAGCTTTTCAGGGGTTGGGGGTTGGGAGGCGGGGGTCGGGGAGCGAGGGTTGCAGGGACAGGGCTTTGATCTCCACGGCCAGCCCCGCCACCATCAGGTAGACTTCGTCGGCCTCAGTTGCCAGCCGCTGGTTGAACCAGCCAAGCCATTCCCGGAAGGTGCGGCTTACCTCATCGGGAGGTACAATCCCCAACCCTACCTCGTTGGTGACGACGATCATCTCGCACGGATGGGATCGATGCCACGCCAGGAGGGCGTCCAGTTCGGCGGCGGCGCTTTCCCAGGTACTTCCTTCGGACAGCAGCAGGTTGGTTACCCAGAGGGTGACGCAGTCGAGGATGATGACGGGGGGTGGGGTGGCTTCGTCCTGGGCCAGGGTGCGGGCAATGTGGCGGGGGGTTTCCAGGGTGCGCCAGTGGGGCGGGCGTTCGCGGCGGTGGCGGGCAATGCGGGCGGCCATGTCTTCGTCGTGCGGCTCGGCGGTGGCAATCATCAGCACGTCGGATTGGCGAGCTGCGGCCCGTTGCTGTGCCAGGCGACTCTTGCCGCTCCGTGCTCCCCCGGTGATGAGGGTCAGCGTCGGTCTGGGGCCGGGTTGGGGAGTGGGGAGGGAGGGGGACATGGTGGGTTGGTGTGACTCCTGTCACTGGTCTGGATGAGGCGAAAGGCCAGGCAGCGTACGTAGTGACGCGATGGTTTCTTGCTCCGGATCGAAGACTGGTATTCCTTCCTGATGAGCAGCGCGATACAACCGTTTGTCGGAGGTCCAGAGCAAGAGGATATCGTCTATTCCGCGAAGTGCCTGTTGTATCGTCAGGACCGACCGCAAAACGACTGCATCGGTGGCATTGATATGGTGCTTTGGGATGAAGTCCATTGCGGCAACAACTATGGCATCGGTGACCGGGGCGGTCAGGAAGGATGGGTTGGCAAGGACTTCGGTTTTGAATCGGTTCATAGCTCCTTCAAACAGGGGGTGTTTCAACCTCCCATCATTTCGCTTCCGGATCAGAATAGAGAGAACTTCAAGGATGCCCAGGGTAGAACAGGTCATGCGAGCGTATGGAACGTGGGCGAATACTTCATTCAGAAGTGGGGTACCAGTCTCCTGAGCATACCGTTTGACCAGTGCGCTGGCGTCAAAATATATCCGCATGAACCCTATTCATCCCTCATGGCTACTAGGTCACGGCTCAGTTCGTTTTCCTCAAGCCCTGCCTCCCCCATCTGACGTTGTACTTCTTCGATGCTGATGGGATGTTCCGTGATTCCCAGGGTTTCAAAGAGACGGTTGGACCAGTCTATTTGATGGGATTTGTCGGACCATGTGATGGTTACGGGCAGGAGTGATAGGTCAGGAGGGCGATGCTCATAGAGCACGATGACCTCGACCTCGCCGGTCGGAAGGTCGGGGGGGGGGTCGAGCCACTCCAATACCGCGCCTGCTCCGATACGGGCCTTGAGTTTGATGGCTTCCATAGGTATCGTCCTCCCTCCGCGAACGATGAGCCGCCCGGCTGCCCTATCCCTGCGCTGCTCCATAGCAACGGGCGATGGCGTCGAACACGCTGAGCAACTGCCCCACCTGGTCCAGGTAGTAGCGGTCGCGGTCAATGAGCAGGTGGCTTCCTTCGAGCTTGAGAAACTGCCAGGTTTCGCCGCTGGTGACACACCCGAAGATCGCCCCGACCTCTGCCCCTTCCCGCTCGTTGAACATGTGGGCACCGACCATCTGGGCGGCTCCCTGCCCCATCCCCGCTTCGATATCGTGCTTCTTCGCTTCGACCAGGGTGATGATGGGCGCTTGCAGGAACGGCAGGGGAGCGGTTTTCGCCAGGATAAAATCACACTCGCCGGTGAGACCACGCGCCGGGTCGGCGTCGAGCCGCTGGCCGGAATAGACCGACAGGGGGATGGGGCTGCGCTCGACCCAGGTGAGCAGGAGCGGCACAACGATGAATTCGGAGCGGGCCTTCTCGCTGCCAAGCGCAAAGGGACGCCCCCGCTGGAGCAGACTGAGCAGCCATTCGGGGGGAACAACCGGCTCCACCTCAAAGAGGCGTTCGGTCCTTGCCACCAACCCGAAGGCTTTGCAGGCATCTCCCAGACTGAAATCACTATAGGTCATAGTCAAACCAGCGACGAGTGCCAGGATATTCCAGCGCCACAGTTACCGAAACCATAGCGAAATCTTCCATTTCCCATCAGAATGAGAGAAATGACGATTGCCCATAGCCCCGATGTTTCTCTGGCGATGCCAGATGCTGACCTGCGCCCGATTGACCCGCATTGG
>JAAUSY010000053.1 GCA_012032475.1 Chloroflexaceae bacterium | reverse complement strand
GAGCATAGCACCTTCCAGGGTTGACCAGCGTAACCAGCAGGCAGACACCCCCCTGGTAGAGGCCATCACGCGGCACCAGCGCCAACCCCAACTGCTGGCTGATAAGACGACCCTGCGAATCTGGCTTCAAAGGAACATAGGCACCCCGTTGCAGGGCAAATCCTGCCCACTCCCCATTCCAGGGGTCGTACCAATAATACTCCGGTACGCGCAAGCGGTCCTGATATATCCGCTTCTTCGGTCCCTTGTCGCGGGCCGCGGTGCTTTCCGACAGCAGTTCAATCACGACATCCGGACCTTTCCCTTCTTCCCAAACCACCCACCCTTTCCGTTCTCGTCGGGGAACCCCCTGGACCACAAAGACATCGGGTCCACGGAAATCGTGGGTGCGGACCTGGTCCGGGCTGAAGTAGACAAACATATTGCCGCCCACAAAGAAGTCGTGGCGATCATCCCAGGCGAGCGTGAGCGAATCGATCAGGAGGAACATCTGGAGCACGTGACGTTGAGTTTCCATGGGCATCCCATCATCATAGAGCAGGTCATCCGGATCGGGTGGACGCACGATGAGCGCTTCACCCCAGGTTTCCCCAACCAGGCATTCAGTCTGTGCTACCGGCTCCATATTCAAAGCCCCATCCTGTTCAAACCCTACAGGTCATCGGGATTTTCGCCCAGTGCCCGCAACCGTTCCGCTAGCCGCTGCACCCGCTGGAGCGCTCGTTCCTTCTCGTGTTTTTCCCGTTCGGCCCGTTCTTCAGCGGTGGGCAGCAGAATACCCTGCTCATCCCACCACCGCAACCACGGCAGGTCCGCATTGGCATAGCGCCCATACCAGATACCAAGCTCCACACCGAGCGGGGGAATGGGATAATGCCCGCGCTGGTTCGGAGCCACCGATTCATACTTTCCATCTACCAGATGGTAGACCTCGACCGTGCCGGGGTTCACCAGATAGATCGCATAGAACGCCGGGCGAATGAAGCGCTCATAGACCCAGAATTTGCCCCGGTAGGGCGTGGCATCACGCTCCTCGTCTCCATCGCCCGAAGCGAACTCTATGACGATAAAGGGAGGCATAAACTCCTTCCACAGCACATACGAACGACGGAGCCGTCCTTGCAGCGTGGGTGGAATGTCCGGCACATAGAACCAGTCGGGCGCTTCGGCCCCACGCACCGGGTCCTCGGTCTGGACCGCTTCGATATTCCAGTAGATACCGCTATCCTGCCCGATGCAGTAGTTCCCATCGGGGTGGCGCTGCTGGAGCAGCGGCTCAATCGAAGTGGTAAGCAGAATGCTCTGAGGGTGTTCCTGGAAATTTTTCACAAAAGTCCCATCCGTTTCTGGCAACTGGGTGTGGTCGGGCCAGGCATAGCTGAAAATTTCAGGGGGCAGCGTTTCGAGGCAGGGTGCTTGGGTTGTTTCCATGATTCCATCCTTCCCCAGGGTTTGTATGGTCCTGTGGATATCATCACCAGAGATATCATACCACGCAGAGCAGGGGGGGGCAAGCGGCTCTTGAAACGACCGTTCCCCTGGCAAGAGCGAAATGGTAGTGGACAACTTTTCGCAGATACGGGATAATAGGCCAGACCATGTTCGGGAAAAGCCCAGGGGGGACCCTCGCGCCCCAACCGAAGGACGGCGAGAGACACGCCCCGCGGCAGTACCCTGCATCCATTGGCCCGGAACATGGCTTCTGCCAGGATAGGATAGGAGTGGATACAGACAATAAGGAGGTTCCTGAAGTTATGACCGATAGCTTTGGTGCTCGTTCGACGTTGCGGGTTGGCCCGCGTGATTACGAGATATTCCGCCTCGATGCCCTGGAGAAAGCGGGGTTCGATATCGGACATCTCCCCTTTTCGCTACGCATTCTCCTGGAAAACCTGCTCCGCCACGAAGATGGGCGGACCGTGACGGCCGAGGATATTCGGTTTCTGGCGCAATGGCAGCCGACCGCCACCCCCGACCGCGAAATCGCCTTCACCCCGGCCCGCGTGCTGCTGCAAGACTTCACTGGCGTTCCGGCCATTGTGGACCTGGCCGTGATGCGCGATGCCATGGCCGAAATGGGGGGCGACCCCTCGCGCATTAACCCGCTCCAGCCGGTCGAACTGGTCATTGACCATTCGGTGCAGGTTGATATCGCCGGCTCCGAAGATGCCATGCAGCGCAATACGGAGCTGGAATTTGAGCGCAACCGCGAACGCTACGCCTTTTTGCGGTGGGGGCAGCAGGCATTTCAGAACTTCCAGGTCGTGCCGCCGGGCAATGGCATCGTCCATCAGGTCAACCTGGAATACCTGGGGCGCGTGGTGTTTGCTTCCGACAACCCCTCCTGCGCCTACCCGGACACCCTGGTAGGAACCGACTCGCACACCACGATGATCAATGGCCTGGGGGTACTTGGATGGGGTGTCGGCGGTATTGAAGCCGAAGCCGCCATGCTCGGACAACCCATCTCAATGCTCATTCCCCAGGTGGTAGGGTTTCGGCTCGTGGGCGAACTGCGCGAAGGAACCACTGCCACCGACCTGGTACTGACCGTGACCCAGATGCTCCGCCGCAAGGGGGTTGTGGGCAAGTTTGTCGAGTTTTATGGCCCTGGGGTCGCTTCTCTGCCGCTGGCCGACCGCGCCACGATTGCGAATATGGCTCCGGAATATGGGGCAACCTGCGGTCTCTTCCCGGTTGATGCCGAGACGATCCACTACTTGCGCTTCAGCGGTCGGTCAGAAGAGCAGGTAGCACTGGTCGAAGCCTATATGAAAGAGCAGGGACTCTTCCATACAACAGATACACCGGAAGCCGCCTACAGCGATACGCTGGAACTGGACCTGAGCACCGTTGAACCAAGCCTGGCCGGCCCGCGCCGCCCCCACGACCGCCTGGTGCTCTCGGAGGTCAAACCATCCTTCCACCAGGCCGTTGCGACCATGACGCAGTCCAGCAGTTCGCCGGTGCAGCAGGAGGTGGCCGACTTTGCCGCGGCCCCGTCTGCGGTCAGGCTGACCATCCAGAACCAGGAACAGGTGCTCCACCATGGCTCCGTGGTGATTGCGGCTATCACCAGTTGCACCAATACGTCCAACCCCTCGGTCATGATAGCCGCCGGGTTGGTGGCGAAGAAGGCCGCCGAACGTGGGATGATGACCCGGCCATGGGTCAAAGCCTCGCTGGCACCCGGCTCCAGGGTGGTCACGGAATACCTCAACCGCGCTGGCCTGACACCCTACCTGAACCAGCTTCGGTTCAACACGGTTGGCTACGGTTGCACGACCTGTATCGGGAACAGCGGCCCGCTGGCCCCAGAAGTCTCGGCAGCCATTGCCCAGGGCAACCTGGTGGTCTGCTCGGTGCTGTCGGGGAACCGCAACTTTGAGGGGCGGGTCCACGCCGAGGTCAAGGCCAACTACCTGATGTCTCCGCCGTTGGTGGTGGCTTATGCGCTGGCCGGGCGCATTGATATAGACCTGAATACCGACCCGGTCGGTGCGGATTCGGCAGGGAACCCGGTGTTCCTGCGCGATATCTGGCCGACCCGGCAGGAGGTGCAGCAGGCGGTCCAGTCGGCCATCCATTCGGATATGTATCAGCAGACCTACGCCGGGGTGTTTCAGGGCGACGAACACTGGAACAGCCTGGCGGTGCCGGAGGGAGACCTGTTTGCCTGGGACGAGACCTCGACCTATGTGCGGAAGGCTCCCTACTTCGAGGGGATGGCCCGCGAGGCACCGGAGAAGGTGAATGATATACGGGGGGCGCGGGTGCTGGTGCTGCTTGGCGACAGCGTCACTACCGACCACATTTCACCGGCTGGCAGCATCAAGAAAACTTCCCCTGGTGGGAAGTATCTCATCGAAAACGGGGTGCAACCATCGGATTTCAACTCCTACGGGTCGCGGCGCGGCAACCACGAGGTTATGATGCGTGGCACTTTCGCGAATGTGCGACTACGCAACCTGCTGGCTCCAGGCACCGAAGGAGAATTTACCACCTATCTGCCAACCGGCGACGTGACGACTATCTACGATGCGGCGATGAAGTATCAGGCCGATGGGGTGCCGCTGATGGTGCTGGCCGGTAAGGAATATGGCTCCGGCTCCAGCCGGGATTGGGCCGCCAAAGGGCCGGCGCTGCTTGGTATCCAGGCCGTGATTGCCGAGAGCTATGAGCGTATTCACCGCTCGAACCTGATCGGGATGGGTATCTTGCCGCTCCAATTTCTGGATGGGCAGAACGTTGAGACGCTCGGCCTGACCGGGCACGAGGCGTTCGACATCAGCGGGTTGACGGAGGGAGTTGCCAGCAACTTTTCCAACGGACGCACGGTCAGGGTGCAGGCCCATCGCCCGGATGGAACGAGTGTCGCATTCGATGCGACCGTGCGCATTGATACGCCACAGGAAGTGCAGTACTACCGGCACGGGGGCATTCTGCACTATGTGCTGCGCCAGTTGTTGCACGAGCAGGCAGCTTGAGCATCGGTGACGAGTGATGCATGAGGAGTAGCCGCTTGTCGGTCGGGGTCGGAGGGGCCGGGTCTCCCCGGCCCCCGACCCCCAATCTCCTAATTCAACTTTGTCCATTTCAGGACGCATAGGCAACCGTCTCGGTCAATTCCGCGGCCGTGGCCCAGCCACGCAGGGTTGTTGACAGGGCGACCCGTTTTATGCTATACTTACAGGCGGTTGTGGTGTCTGTAGCTCAATGGCAGAGCACCTGACTGTGGATCAGGTGGTTGTGGGTTCGAGTCCCATCAGACACCCCATGTTTGATTCTCCTCTCTCTTCTCTTTCTGTCCCCCAGCAATATCCCTCCGGGTTCTCCCATGAAGGGCTTTCGCTTGTGATATGCTGAACAAAGCAAGGAATCCCTTTGTGATGAGGTTACCCCCCTGCTGTCACTCAGAGCGATAGCACAAAGAAGGCCATATACTCGCTAAGAAGCGAAAGCCCTATGCAGGTTTGTGTGGTCGCTTTGCGTCTTTACGAGCAAAGTGGTCACCGCACCAACCCAAACCTGCACAAACATTTCTCTTGACAGGCGTCCCCGGACGGTGGTATACTTGGTTTTAGTCTAAACTAAACAATGTTTTTTGTATACCTAAAACACCTCCGGACCGCGGAGCATCGCACCCGTGACGGGGGAGACAGGCCAGACCTATGAGCGATGAAATGCAGAACGAAATGAGCAGCAAGACAGGGTTCAAGCCGCTCATGGACGACCGACCCGCCTCCACCGGGGAAACCCTGGCCCACCTGTTGCCCGGACAACAGGGACGCGTTGTGGCGCTACTGCCCGGCTGCACCGGTGCAGAACGCCGCCGTCTCCTGGACCTGGGGCTGGTCCCTGGCACCCTGATTGACGTGGAAATGACCAGCCCGCTCGGAGACCCGACGGCCTACCGCGTGCGCGGGGCCCAGATTGCCTTGCGGCAAGAACAGGCCCGGATGGTCCAGGTGGCATCCGTGACGAGGAACGAGTGACCAAAGGAGAGATACCCATGCATACTGAAGCCAGCGCCGTTCACCCATCAGCTCACCCATCGGCTCATCCATCGGGGGCAGCCTGCGGAAGCTGCCCGATATACCACGCGGCAAACTTGAAGAAGTTGGGCATCAATGTAGACCATTGGGATTATGTGGTGGCCCTGGCGGGCAACCCGAACACGGGCAAGAGCACCGTCTTCAACCGGCTCACGGGGCTGCGCCAGCACACCGGCAACTGGCCCGGCAAAACCGTGTCCCGTGCCGAGGGAGGGTTCGAATATGGCGGCAAGAGCTATAAGCTGGTTGACCTGCCGGGCACCTATTCGCTGCTCTCGACCAGCCTGGACGAAGAGGTCGCACGGGATTTTCTGCTGTTCGGGCAGCCGGACGTGGTGGTCGTGGTCGTGGATGCCACACGGGTCGAACGCAACCTGAACCTGGCCTTGCAGGTGCTTGAGATTACGGACCGCGTGGTGGTGTGCCTGAACCTGATAGACGAAGCTCGCCGTCACGGGTTGCAGGTGGACGAGCGCCAGTTTTCCCGCGACCTGGGCGTGCCGGCCGTGCCCACCGCGGCCCGCTCTGGCACGGGGCTGCCGGACTTGCTCCAGGCTATCAGCGACGTTGCCAGTGGAAAGCTCGTCACGAAGCCGCACCGCTTGCAGAACGAGCCGCCAGCGCTCAAGCAGGCGCTCACCAGGCTGACGCAGGCGGTTGAGGCAGCGTTGCCGGGGCTGCCCAATGCGCGGTGGGTTGCGATGCGGTTGCTCGAAGGCGATGAGCACATTGCCGAGGCGCTGCGCAACGGCGAACTTGGCGACCTGCGGCGGGGCGCACACCCGGAGCAGTCTAACCTGGTGCTCCAACTGAAGAGCGCCTGAAGAGCGACGGATGATGGGTGATGAGCTACGAGGAATGAATACAGGAGAGAGAAACCGATGATGAAAACCCATGCACCAACCGGACCGGTTCAGCCATCCCCATCGCCTTCCGCTTCAGTTGAGGGAGTGCTCGCGCTGGCGCAGGGGTTGCGCCAGGAAGTGGGCAGCAACTTCCACGACCAGATAGCCGAGGCGATGTATCACGACGCGGCCCGCATTGCCGACCGCGCCGTCACGAGGGCAGGCGAGACGCCGCAAGCCACCCTGGACCGCACCATAGACCGGCTGGTGACCAGCCGGGTGTGGGGCTTTCCGCTGATGATTCTGCTGTTCACCCTGGTGTTCTGGCTCACCATCGCCGGGGCGAACGTTCCTTCGGGGTTGCTGGCCGGCCTGCTGATTGACACGGTCTACCCGGCGCTGCACGCCGGAGCCAGCGCGGTGGGGCTGCCGTGGTGGTTGAGTGGTTTCTTGCTCGATGGGGTCTACCTGGCGACGGCGTGGGTGGTCAGCGTGATGCTGCCGCCGATGGCTATCTTCTTCCCGCTCTTCACGCTGCTGGAAGATTTTGGTTACCTGCCGCGGGTCGCCTTCAACCTGGACCACCTGTTCAAAAAGGCCGGGGCGCACGGCAAGCAATCTCTGAGCATGATGATGGGCTTTGGCTGCAACGCAGCGGGGATTATCGCCACCCGCGTGATAGACAGCCCCCGCGAGCGGCTGATTGCCATTATCACCAACAACTTTGCGCTGTGCAACGGGCGCTGGCCCACCCAGATATTGATTGCCACGCTGTTCATCGGGGCGCTGGTGCCGGCCCACCTCGCGGGGGTAATTTCGGCGCTGGCGGTCGTGGGGGTTGCGGCGCTTGGGGTGCTGCTGACCTTTGTGGTTTCCTGGGCACTCTCGCGCACCATCCTGAAGGGCGAAGCCTCGGCGTTCAGCCTGGAGCTGCCCCCCTACCGCCCACCGCGCATCCTGCAAACTATCTATACTTCGATCATTGACCGGACGGTCTTTGTGCTCTGGCGAGCCGTGTTGTTCGCCATCCCGGCGGGCGCGGTCATCTGGCTGAGCGCCAATATCCACGTGGGGGGAGCCAGCGTGGCCGAACACCTGGTCAACCTGCTCCATCCCTTCGGGTTGCTGGTGGGGCTGAACGGGGTCATTCTGCTGGCCTATATAGTCGCCATCCCCGCGAACGAGCTTGTCATTCCTACCATCCTGATGTTGATTGTCCTGGTCACGGGGGCTTCCAGCGTCGGGGAAGGGGCCGGGGTGATGTTCGAACTGGATTCGGGGACCGGCACGATGGCACTCTTCCACGCCAACGGCTGGACGCTGCTCACGGCCATCAACCTGATGTTGTTTAGCCTGGTACATAACCCGTGCAGCACGACCATCTACACGACCTACAAGGAGACTGGCAGCCTCAAGTGGACGGCTATCACGGCGCTGCTGCCGGTGGTTCTGGGGTTCGGCCTGACCTTTGCGGTGGCAACGGTGTGGCGACTGGTGGCGGGGGGGTGAGGTCAATGGCCGAAAGAAACAGCCGCCACTTTATCTCGTGCGCCGGTCTGGTGAAGATTTTCCAGGTGGCCGACCTGGAGGTGGTGGCGCTCCAGGGGTTGGACCTGGAGGTGTCCCGCGGTGAGATGCTGGCTCTGGTCGGCCCCTCCGGCTCTGGCAAGTCTACCCTGATGAGCGCGTTGGGGGGGCTGGACCGGCCCACCGCGGGGAGGCTGGAGGTGGATGGGCAAAACCTGCTCAAGTTTTCGCAGAAGGAGTTGACCGCCTATCGGCGGGAGCAGGTCGGGTTTGTGTGGCAGCAGACGACGCGCAACCTGCTGCCCTACCTCACGGCCCGCGAGAATATCGAACTCCTGATGCGGCTCAATGGGAGCCGCCAGCGCCACAAACGCGCCTGGGCCAGCGAACTGCTCGAAGCGGTGGGGATGGCCGAGCACGCTCACCAGACCCCTCCCCGCCTTTCCGGTGGGCAGCAGCAGCGCGTTGCTATCGCCTGTGCCCTGGCAAACCAACCCAAAATGTTGCTTGGCGACGAGCCGACCGGCGAGGTGGATTGGGCCACGGCGCAGCGTATTCTTGCACTGCTGCGCGACCTGCGCGAGCGGTTTGGTCTGACGATTGTGATGGTCACCCACGACCCGCGTGTGGCCGAACAGGCTGACCGGGTGGTGGCTATCCGCGATGGGCAGACCAGCACCGAGATGGTCCAGGTGGCGGGAACGGGCGAGACCGAGGGCGACCATCCGGAGCAACCGTCAGCTCACACTGGCGCGGCCCCGGAACCGCGGGCTTTTGAGGAACTGGTGGTGCTTGACCGTGCGGGCCGGCTGCAAATCCCTGGCGATCAGCGGGCCCTGGCGAAAATCGGGCGACGGGCACGGGTCGAACTGGTTGAGGGGGGGATTCTCATTCGTCCGAGCGATGACGACGAATTTGCTGAAACACCGGAGGCGACCGGAGCGTCTGATAGTGAGATGACCTATCATAGCCTGTATCGCCTCCGGAGGAAAACCCCGGCGGGAGAAGGTTTCTCCCATCGGGAAGTTGTGGCGCAAAGTTCGCAAGAACGCCCGGAACCCCTGAAGAGAAGAGCCATCCTTATCCTTGTTCTGGGAAAACCCATTGAATTGAAGAGTTCAGAGTAGTAGTGAAGGAGGAAGTCATGCAACGGCACCCCGTCCTGTCCCTTATCCTGATGGTCCTGCTCGTCCTCAGCGCGTGCGGCTCCGATGCTGAGCCACCGCCTCTCCCGGAGACCGGCGAACCATCCAGTGGGACAGTCGCCAACCCGGACCCGACCAATCCCACCCCCATTCCCGCCAACCCCACCCCCATCCCCGCTCCTGATATGGGAAGCCCTGCGGGTGATTCTGGCAGTGGCAGCGCAGGCGACGGCGGCCCGGTGACCATCGGGTTCGGCGTTATGGAGTTTCAGCGCCAGACCTATGAGCCGCTGGTCGAGTCGTTCAACCAGGAAAACCCCGACATGCAGGTTCAGATTGTTCCGCTCGACCAGGTGTTCCACCTGGGGACGGGCCGGTCTCCCCGCATTGAAGAGATGATGCAGCAGATTGTGAGCGCGGCGGACACGGCTATGCCGCTGGTACCTATCCGCCCCGAAGATATTCAGAATGGCTATTTGCAGGACCTCAAGCCGCTCATGGACGCGGACCCCCAGTTCGACCGGAGCGATTTTTACCCGAACGCGCTTGCGCCGATGAGCGAAGATGGCGGTCTCTACCTGCTCCCGGAATTGCTCCCGGTGCCGGTGCTTTCCTACAACAAGAGTCTCTGGGCAACGAGTGGTCTGCCCGCCCCGGCTGCCGACTGGACCTGGGACGACCTGACCGCGGCGGCTGAGCAGATGGCCCGGAAGCGCGGCGACACAGTGGAAACGTATGGAATGCTGCTCGGCGGCGGGGGGACGATTGAACTGCTCGTCGAACTGGACCGGGCCGGAGCGGATATGTTTGTGCCCATGGAGCAGGTGACGTTGAACACCCCGGAGGTCGAAGCGGCAATAGAGCAGGTCAAGTCCCTCTCCGATTCGGGGGCTATCTACGTGAACGTGACTGAGAGCGGGGTGGTTGAGTTTGGCACCGCAGAAGCCCGTGACCTGATTCGGGAAGGGCGTATTGGCATCTGGCAGCCTGGTATGCTCCAGAGCGGCCCCGACACGGATGCGCTAGCGCCGGACTTCGAAGAAGGCACGATGATGTTCCCCACCGAAGGGGTGCCCAGTTTCTTCTTTGGCACTCCGATGGGCTACATCATGAGCAGCGGCACCCGCCACCCCCAGGAAGCGTGGCGCTGGTTGTCGTTCCTGAGCCGCCAGTATATAGACCAGCCTTTCTCTGGCGGTACGACCGTGACGCAGATATCCGCCCGGCGGTCGCTGGCCGAACGCAGCGGCTACTGGAATGAACTGGACGAAGAGACCGCGGCGGTGGTGCGGGCAACGCTTGAGCACCCGGCGGCATCGCTCCCGCCCGGCATCCAGAACGATATCAACGAAGTGATGCAAATACTCAGGAAGGCGCAAGGGGCCGTGCTCAGCGGTCAGCAAGATACCAGGGCGGCCCTGCAAGATGCTCAGTCCGAACTGGTGCAGCGGGTGGCCGAACTGCAACTGACCCCCGAACCAACCCCGCAGACCGGGCCGATTGTCGTGGCGACTCTGGAGCCAGAAGCCGAACCGGTGCAGGCAGGCGCAGCCGAGATAACGTTTGCCACGTTCTGGTTTGGCGCTGACGACCTCCGCCGGCTGGCAAAGGAATTCAACGAGCAGCACCCGGATATCTTTGTCCGCATCAACAACATCACTGCCTTGCAGGAGATGCCGGAATTTGCTGACATTGCTGACGAAAACGACTGCTTCTACTGGCTCGGTGAGCCATCGGCAGAAGACCTGAAAGCAGCAGCCCTGGATATCAAGCCGCTCATTGACGCCGACGCCACGTTCAATCTCAACGACTACCCGGCAGCCTTCCTGGCGGCCTACCAGCAGGGACCGGCACTCTATGGCCTGCCCTATGCGGTCAATCTCCCGGTGCTTTCCTACAACCAGACCGCCTTCGATGACCTGGGCATGGAATACCCCTCGATTGCCTGGACCCTGGATGACTTCATGGCCGCGGCCGAGCGACTGGACAGCGGCGGCGACGAGGCGAGCCGACGCTATGGATATGCGGAAAATTCCACGATGCTCATGTACTTCTTGCAGCGGGCGGGAGCATTGCCCACGCAGGGCAGCGGCGATTCGCTCCAGCCGGTCTTCACGGACCCGCAGGTCGTAGAAGGCATCCAGTTCTATCTTGACCTGCTGCGCAACTACTCGCCCCACAAAGAACTGAATGGCTATCGCCAGGGCACCTGGTCAAGCGAGGCGTTCCAGTTGACCAGCGAGGGGCGCATCGGGATGTGGATACAGGGGGGAGTGTTTGTGTTCGGCGGAAACCGGTCTCGCGGCTTCACCCAGGCGGTTGCCCCGCCACCGCTCGGCGGCACGATGACGGCTGAAGATGTGAGCGTGCGCGGGTTCCATATCTCGGCCACCACCGACCAGGCCGGGGCGTGCTGGGAGTGGATACGCTCCCTGAGCAATGATACTTCGATGCTTCAGAACGCCTTTCCAGCGCGGCTCTCTGCTGCCGACTCGCCGGCGTTTGCCGAAGAGAATGCCCAGGCCGGCACCGTGGAGGTCTTCCGCGCCTACCGCGAGGTGCTCAAAACCATGCCAGCCGGAAGTGTGACGCAGCCGGACCGCTCGCAGATGGACAACTACTGGTTGATCCAGGCGGCGGACCGGGCGCTGCAAGGTGGGGACCTGGTCCGCGAACTGGAAGCGGCTCAGCAGACGACGGAGCAGTTCCTTGCGTGTGTACGGACGGGTGAGGAGAAAAGCACCTGTGCGACCCAGGTTGACCCCGACTACAAAGGGTTTAACGTGCCGGAAGAGGATGAAGAGGGCGAAGGGGACGGAGCAGAATAAGGAGGCTATGCAGAACGCGTGGACCCGGACGATGCCATCTGTGTTGAGAACGTTCAGCGCACCTTCAACCTCCAGGGGCGCGAAATCCGCGCCCTGAGCGATATCACCATGCACATCCCGCGGGGGGCGTTCATCTTGCTGATGGGGCCGAGCGGGAGTGGGAAAACCACCCTGCTCAACCTCATCGGCGGGCTTGACCGCCCCACCGCGGGAACGATCACCATCGAAGGGCAGCAACTCACGACGATGAGTGGGCGGAAGCTGACCGCGCTGCGCCGGCGGATTGGCTTCATCTTCCAGAGCTTCGCCCTGATGCCAACCGCTTCGGCCTACGAGAATGTAGAGCTGGGGTTGCGCCTTTCCGGGGGGCTGCCCCGCAAACAGTGGGACGCTCGTATCCGTCGCTGCCTGGGGGTGGTTGGGCTGACCGCCTGGATACACCACCGCCCCTACGAGATGAGTGGTGGGCAGCAGCAGCGGGTGGCGATTGCCCGCGCACTTGCTATCCATCCCCGTATCATCCTGGCCGACGAACCGACCGGCGACCTGGACACAAAGACAGGCGAGCATATTCTCAAACTGCTGCGGGCACTGGCTGACCACGAAGGGGTGACGCTGGTGATGAGCACGCACGACCCGGCGGCAACCGCTTTCGCCACGCACCTCTACCAACTCCGCGACGGGCAGATTGCCGCGCAGGAGACCTATCTATGAGCCTGCTGGAAGCCTTTCGGATTGCTTTCACCAGCCTGCTGGCGAACAAACTGCGGGCCATCCTGACCATGCTCGGCATCATCATCGGGGTTGCGGCGGTCATCACCCTGATGGCGCTTGGGGGTGGGATAGAAACGCTCATAACCAGCGAGTTGCAGGGGTTGGGCACCAACTTGATTTTCCTCTTTCCCGGCACCAACCGCCCGCAGTCCGACCGCCGCATTCCCCCGCGCCTGACCAACGAGGATATCGCCGCCATTGCCGACCCGCTCAATGTGCCGGCGGTTGCCGCGGTGACCCCGGAGTTTGCCCGCCGCGCCATCGTGACGCACGCCGGTATCAGCTACAATGCGCGGGTGGCCGGGGTCACCCCCAACTACCCGATGGTCCGCAATGCTGAGATTGCGGAGGGGGTTTTCTTCGATGAGCCAGCGCTCCAGACACGGTCGCGGGTCGCGGTGCTTGGGTTTCAGGTCAGCACCACGCTGTTCCCCGATGGGGCGAGTCCGGTGGGGCAGCGCCTGCGCATTGACCAGGTCAGCTTCCGCGTGATTGGCGTGATGCAGGAGCGCGGGGGCAGCTTTGGCAGCAACGAAGACGACCAGGTGTTCATCCCCATTTCGACCGCTCAGGACCGCCTGTTTGCGCCCGAACCCGGAACGGTGCAAAAGGTTGAGGCCAGCGTGGTCTATGTCCAGGCGCAGGACGACGCGAGCATTGACCCGGCCATTGAGCAGATAACGGCACTGCTGCGCCAGCGCAACAACCTGACCTACCACGACAACAACTTCACGATTATCACCCAGGAAGACCTGATTTCGTCGTTCGGGACCATCACCGGGGCGGTCACGGCCTTTCTGGGGGCCATTGCGGCTATTTCGCTGGTCGTGGGGGGGATTGGCATTATGAACATCATGCTCGTCTCCGTCACGGAGCGCACGCGGGAAATCGGTCTGCGCAAGGCAGTTGGGGCGCGGCGGCGCGATATCCGCACCCAGTTTCTTGTTGAGGCGCTGGTGCTCAGCCTGACGGGGGGGATGCTTGGGGTGGCGCTGGGCTACGGCCTCGCTGCCATCGGGACGCTTTTGCTGCAAAGCCTCTCGGAAAACGCACGGGCCGTGGTGCAGACCGATTCTATCGTGCTGGCGACGGTGACCTCCCTGGTCGTGGGGATATTCTTTGGCCTCTACCCGGCGATTCGCGCCTCCCGGCTCAACCCGATAGACGCCCTGCGCCATGAGTAGCGAGACCAGGCCCGTCAGGGGTCACCGTCATAGATATTATAGATAGATGATAGAGATACTGATGATGACCGGTGCGTGGTTTGTGGTATCATACCAAGAGAAGTTGATACGTACGACATCGTATCACTTCCCACTCGATGTTGATATAATCTATCAGGAGCAACCGTGACCCCCCCGAACCAGGAACCATCTGTGCGTATCCTTATCACTGGCTCAAGCGGCCAGATTGGAACGAATCTGGCGCTGCGCCTGCTCCAGGAGGGCTACCGCGTCTTTGGCGTTGACCGCCGGGTCAACCCCTGGACGGATGCCTTCCCAACCTTGCTGCAAGATCTCTCGGCTCCCTACCGCGATTTTGCCGGCGGCATTGGCAGCGCTCCCTACCCTCCCTGCGACCTGGTCGTGCACCTGGCGGCCAACGCCAAGGTGCATCAACTGGTGCAGCAACCCCACCGGGCGCTTGAAAACATCACCGTGACGTTCAACGTGCTGGAGTATGCGCGGGTGAACCGCCTGCCGCTGATTTTTTCGTCCTCGCGTGAGGTCTATGGAGATATCCGCCGCTACCTCACCGATGAGGAGCAGGCCGAGTTTAAGTATACCGAGTCGCCCTATTCCGCCTCAAAAATTTCCGGCGAGGCGCTCATCTATTCGTATGCCCGGTGCTACGGGCTGCGCTACCTCGTGTTCCGGTTCTCGAATGTCTATGGCCGGTACGACGATGATATTGAACGGATGGAGCGGGTTATCCCCCTCTTCATCCGTCGCATCAGTCAGGGCGAACCGGTGACAGTCTATGGGGGTGAAAAGGTGCTGGATTTCACCTTTGTGGATGACTGTGTAGATGGCATTGTGGCGGGGGTGAAGCAGCTTTTGTCTGGAGACGTCTTCAACCGTACGATTAACCTCGCCTACGGGCAGGGGAATAGCCTGGTCCACATGGCCCGGCTGGTGGGCGAGGCACTGGGAGTGACGCCGGATATCAGGGTCGAACCATCGAAGCTGCCGGGCGAAGTGACGCACTACGTTGCGGATATCCGGCTGGCTCGGCAACTTCTGGGCTATCACCCGCGAGTTCCGCTCAATGAAGGCATCCCACGAGCGGTGGCGTGGGCAACCAGGCGAGAATCATGACGATGTATCACGGACACGAACGGGAACTGGGTAGCCACGAGGCGAAGAGCGAGGCGAGCGGGAGTGGCATTGAGCCGCCGCCACTGCCACAGCCGCCGCCACAGCCACGCCCCCCCGCTGAACTTCCCTCGCTTGCGCCCGCACTTTCACAGATGCTCACCGTCGCGGCGTCGCTGGTCGGCGTTCTCGACCTGGATGAGTTGTGCCGGGACGTGATGGGAAGGGTGGTCCAGGTCTTTCCCGCCATTGATGCCGGTATCCTCTGGCTCTACGAGTGGCGTGCCGGGAAGCTGCGGGTAGCTTCGGTGGCCGGGCTGCCCCTGGATGCTCCCACCCTGGAAACGCTGAAGATGTGTCAGATTGCCCCCGGTGAGGCCCTGGCCGGGCAGGTCTTTCAGCAAAACGAGTTGCTCTATGTGATGCGGAAAACCGGCTACCACACGGTTGCCGAATATGCCAGTGCCTCGAACCGCGCCCTGGCGCAGCAGATGACGGAGCAACTCCCCCATACGCTCCTGATAGTCGGGGTTCCCCTTCGGAAGGGCAGCGAGGTGATCGGGGTGATGGAACTGCTGGCGCTCCACCCCTATGGAGACGATGACCGCGATGAGCAGGGCCGCGACCAGGGACGGGAGTCAGAGGGAGCGCGAGCCGGGAACTATCTCCTGGACCTCCTCACAGCCACCACGCCACCACGCTATCCCCAGGTGCTCCAGACCTTCGCCAACCTCATGGCGGCCATCATCAAAAACGCCTCGCTGTATGAAGAAAGCCAGCAGCGTTGTCGCCGTCTGCGGGCGTTCGACGCCGTGGTCACCGCCATCAGTTCTGCAACCGATCTGCAAAGCCTGATGGTCGGGGTGCTGGATGTGGTAACGGGGGAGTTGCCCGTTTCGTCCGGGGCTATCTTCGTGCTCGACCCGGCATCGTCCTGGCTGATGCTTGGTTCCCACCGGGGATTGCCCCCCGACTATGTGCGTTCGGTCCAGAGCTTCCCGGTGGCGGGTGCGCCCTGCGAAGAAGTGGTGCTCTATGGTCAGCCCACCGTCCGCCTGCTCATGGCTGAGCGCGGGGAGGGGGCGTTGCTGGCAACGGGACTGGAAAGCGGGGGGTATCTACCCCTCCTGGCAGGTGGAACCGTGGTCGGCGTGATGGGGTTGTATGGGGACGCGAGGCTGCCCAAACAGATCAATGTCAATGCGCTCATGCCGCTCAGCAACCAGGTTGGCTTTGCCATTGCCAACGTCCGTCTCTACGAAGCCAGCCACCTGGAGCGCCAGAAGTTGACCGCCGTGATTAACAGCATTGCCGAAGGGGTGATATTGTGCGATAGCAAGGGGCGGTTGGTGCTGGCGAACGAAGCCGCGATGGCCCTGCTCGGCCTGGATACCATCCCCTTTGGGCAACCGCTCAGCGAGATGCCGGACTTCTACCATATCCGCGACCTCGACCAGCAGCCGGTACCGGTGGACCTGCTCCCGATGGCGCGGGCGCTCGCGGGGGAGGTGTTTCATGACTACCGCCTGCTGCTGCAAGGGGCCAGCGGCAGCAACACGGTGATAAGTTTCAGCGGCGCGCCGACCCGCAGCGACGGCGGGGGGACCATTGAGGGCGCAGTGGTCGTGCTGCGCGATATCACCGCCAGCCAGAAGTTAGAGCGGGCCAAGGATGAGTTTCTGGCGGTGACGGCGCACGAACTGCGCAGCCCGCTCGCATCGGTGCGCAGCTACGCTGATATGCTGCTCAACCGCAAATGGCAGAGCAGCGATGCCGACCCGCGGGATGTGCGCGGGTTGACCATTCTCTCGCAGCAGGTGACCCATATGCTGCGGATGGTGGACAATCTGCTGGATGTCTCGCGCCTGGATGCCGGGCGCATCGAACTGCAAACGCAGCCGGTCAACCTCGTTTCGCTGGCGAACCAGGTGCTCGACCAGCGCCGCCCCGAAGCGGCCAATCGCGAACTGCTGCTCGAAACCGACCTGCCGGAGTTTCTGGTGCAGTGCGACCAGATGCGCATTCGCCAGGTATTGACCAACCTGGTGGGCAATGCGATTAAGTATAGCCCGGCGGAGTCACGCATTACGGTACAGTTGCGAGAGGTGGAACGAGATGGGCAGAAGGAGGCCCTCGTTTCGGTGTCCGATAAGGGAACCTGCATCCCCAAAGAGCAGCAGGCGCGCCTGTTCCAGCGCTTCCAGCGGGGCGGCAACCGGCGGCGCATTGAGGGGTTGGGGTTGGGTCTCTACCTCTGCCGGGAGTTTGTGCAGATGCATGGCGGACGTATCTGGCTGGAAAGCGTTGAGGGGAGCGGGAATACGTTTTCTTTTACCCTGCCGCTCATCCCAGTGAGTGACGAGTGAGGGTTTCCCAACTCATCACTGGCAAGAACTGGTGACTGCGGGCAGGTGGATGCGGAACGTTGTTCCCTGGCCTTCGACGCTGCTCACCGATAGCTCGCCCTGAAACTGGTCAACAATGCTGTAGGTCAGGGACAGCCCCAGCCCGGCGGCATTGAACCGGGTGGTATAGAACGGCTCGAAGATTTTTGGCAGTTCGTCAGCGGCAATCCCCGGCCCGGTGTCGCTAATCTCTATCACCACCGACGGCCCGCGCATCAGCGACCGGCCACGCTCGTGGCCGGCGCAAAGGCCACCCCGGCCTGGACCTGGCATTCCGACCCGCTGGTGGCATAGGTGCGTATCGTCAGGACGCCGCCATGGGGCATGGACTCGATGGCGTTGGTGATGAGGTGCAGGCAGACGTCGCGCAGGCGGCTCCCGATGGCAAAGACGTGTGGCAGCCGGGGGCACCAATCGCGCAGAACACGCACCTGCTGCCGACGGAGTTTCTGGTCGGTGAGCCGCAGCACCCCTTCGAGCAGGTTGTTCAGGTTGACCGGGCGCATTCCCTCGACCGAGGGGCGGTGGTAGTCGAGCATACGGCGCACCACTGAAATCAGCCGTTCGACCTCTTTGAGGGCCATGATCTGGTATTGCTGGCGTTTCTTTTCGTCAAGCGACCGCTTGCCAATGAGGTTGAGCGAACTGTGGAGCGCCTGGAGCGGGTTATTCATCTCGTGGGCAACGGAAGCCACGAGCCGCCCTACGGCGGCCAGTTTTTCGGTCTGAACTAGCTGTTGCATCATCTGCCAGTGATGGAGGCTTTCTTGACGATGCTTCTGGATAACCTCCATCACCATGGTTCGGACCTCAATGGGGTTGAGGGGCTTCACCAGCAGTCCTTGAATGCCCAACCGCACCGCCTGAGCGAGGTGCTCCAGCGTGCGCTGCGGCTCACTGGAGGCAGAAGCAACGGGGCGGGCCGGTTCTTCGACTATCACGACGACGGGAATATCCAGCGAATGCTGCCGTATCTGTTCGAGGAGCGCCAGGCTTCCGGGGGCTGCGGAATAGAGGTTCAGGAGCAGGATATCGAACCGGCGGTATTGCAACGTCTCCAGCACTCGTTCGTGAGGGTTGAGCGGTTGCACCACCAACCCGGCGCGACCCAGGACCCGCTGACAGAGGGAAAGCACGTCCAGGTGGGTATCCGCAACCAGCACCTGAACCCCCTGACCCTGGTCTGGCAGGGCCGGCGGAGTGGGTGCGACCGGCCATTCCCCGTTATGATGGTGCAGTTGCACGCCGTTCAAGTTCCTCCCATACGGCATCAATCGGAACATCCTGGTTTTCGAGCAGCACCAGGGCATGGTAGAACAGGTCTGCCATTTCATAAATCAGTTCAGCCCTGGAGTGGTTCTTGGCGGCAATGATGACCTCGGCGGCTTCCTCAGCAATCTTCTTGCCGATACGGTCAACGCCCCCGCGCAGAAGACCGGCTGTGTATGAGCCTTCGGGCGCTTCGGTTCGACGGGCGTGAATCACGTCGGCCAATCGGGCTACGACGGTCCCTGACGGAACCCGCGAGGATACGCGTTCCCCGCCCAGGCCGCGGTGAAAACAGGTAGGTTGCCCGGTGTGGCAGGTGGGGCCGGCGGGTTCAGCCAGCACCAGCAGCGTGTCGCCGTCGCAATCCTGGCGCAGCTCAACCAGGCGCAGCCAGTTGCCGCTTGTGGCTCCCTTCTGCCAGATTTCCTTTCGGCTGCGGCTCCAGAAGGTCACGCGACCACTCTCGTGCGTCTGCCGGAGCGCCTCCTCATTCATATATCCAAGCATCAGCACTTCGCCGCTGCGAGCATGCTGCACAATGGCTGGTATCAATCCTTGTTCATCAAACGTGGGCATATGCTGGCTGAGCTATCCCTTCTCTTCTCCTGCTGGAAACAAACGGCTCCTGGTGTGCCACATGGGCCACGCGCACGGGCGCAATGAATGAAATGAATGAATCTCCGTTGCGGCTGTCCGTGCCGGAAATTTAGTGCCAGAAATGGCGATGTCCGGTGAAGACCATCGCGGCTCCGGCGCGGTCAGCCGCCGCGATAACCTCTTCATCGCGCACCGACCCGCCGGGTTGGATGACCGCCGTTGCGCCAGCCTCCAATGCCTGTTCGACCCCATCAGCAAAGGGGAACATGGCATCGCTGGCAACAACTGACCCGGCAAGGGACAGCCCGGCTGCCTGGGCCTTCCAGACGGCCATCCGCGCACTGTCTACGCGACTCATCTGCCCGGCCCCCACCCCCAGGGTGCGGTCCGTCGCCGTATAGACGATGGCGTTGGACTTGACGTGCTTAGCAATGCGCCAGGCAAAGCGCAGAGCGCGGGTTTCTTCCTCCGTGGGGTGGCGGCGCGTGACCACCTTGAGCGGCTCCTGGTCGAGGGGGTGGCGGTCGGCTTCCTGCACCAGCACCCCGCCCGGCACGCTGTGCAGCAGGCAGCTTCCGCGTTCGGTCACCGGGCGGCACGAGCGCATCAGCCGCCGGTTCTTCTTCTTCTGCAAAAGCTCCAGGGCCGCCGGCTCAAAGGCCGGCGCAATGATGATTTCGGTGAAGATCTCGTCAATTGCCTGGGCGAGCGACAGGTCACACGGGGCATTGGTGGCGACAATCCCGCCAAACGCCGACACCGAGTCGGTGGCGAGGGCGCGTTGCCAGGCCTCAAGCCCGGTCGCCCCGATGGCCGCGCCGCAGGGGTTGGTGTGCTTGATAATCACCAGGGCCACCCCTTCGTCCGGGTGAAACTCTTCGATCAATTCCTGGGCCGCCGCCACATCGAGCACGTTGGTCAGCGACAGTTCTTTGCCGTGAAGCTGCTCGAAGAAGCGGGAGAAATCGCCATAGAGCGCGGCCCGCTGGTGGGGGTTTTCCCCATAGCGAAGCTCGCGGTCGAGCTTCCAGGCCAGTGGCAGGGTCGCGGGGAAGGGCGTATCGGACAGATACGCCGCAATCGCGGCATCGTAGGCCGCGGTATGCGCAAAGGCTCTGGCCGCGAGCCGTCGCCGCATCTCCATCGGAACCTCGCCGCTCCGCAGCGCGCCCAGAACTGCTTCATAGTCCGACGGGTCTACGACCGGGAGCACGGCGGGGAAGTTTTTGGCTGCGGCCCGCACCAGCGCCACCCCTCCGATGTCAATATGCTCCAGCGCATCCGAGAGGGTGATACCGGGTTGGGCAATGGTCTCGGCAAAGGGGTAGAGATTGACGACCACGAGGTCGAAGGGGGCAATCTGGTGCGCGGCCAACTCCTGTTGGTGGGCGGGGAGGTCGCGTCGGGCCAGAATGCCGCCGTGAATGGAGGGGTGCAGCGTTTTGACCCGGCCATCCAGAATTTCCGGAAAACCCGTCACCTCGCTGACCGAACGCACCGGCAAGCCGGCCTCATCCAGCAGCCGCCGGGTATTTCCGGTCGAAACAAACGCAACCGTCCCATCGAGAGACGCCAGACCGCGGGCAAATTCCACGACATGCTGTTTGTCCCACACACTGATCAGCGCACGCATCGCGGTGCTCATGCTCCCATCTTCCTTGCTCTATTCAGGGCGGTCTTCGATGAGGCCACTGGCAAGCAGTTCTGAGACAATTTCGCGGGTGCGAACTTCGCCCAGGCCGCTGCGCCGGGCAATCTGTGCCACAGTATTTTTGCCATTGACCATCGTGAGGACTCGCCATTCTTCGGCTTCCAGGTTGATTTCAGTGGTTCCGGTGGCCGGGTTGGGCACCAGACGGGGGACCATCGTCAGAGGGGGCGTATCTGGTTCCTCCACCGGATGAGCTTCCCAGGCATCCTGGCGCATGATCCCTTCCATGATGATGATTTCGTTGCTCACCGTAATGGTGTCTTTTTCGGGCTGAATCTTATCAATGAAATGGAAGGGGCCTGACGAAAGCGTAAAACACGTATAGACGGCTTCGATGGGGGGAAATCCGAGCATCTCCGCCGCAACAATCTTCCCATCCCGAAAGAAAATGCGTCCCTTGAAGACCCTGCCGGTCCCTCGCTGTCCCTCAATCTCAACCGCGCCGGTCTGTTTGCTCAGGTCTACCAGTTGGATAATATCGGTGAGCGGAAACTCGCTCAGATCGCCTTCGAGAGCTTTCATAGGCTACAGTTTGCTAATCACGAGCTTGCTAATCGCCTTGAGGGTATCGAACACGCCTTCTCCGGTGGTTGCAATAGCCTCAAAACGGGTCCAGTTCATACTATTGAGATATTTGTCCAGCACAGGAACCGGCAATGCATTCGGAAGGTCTCGCTTGTTATATTGCAGCACGATGGGAAATTCCTGAAACTTCTTGTTCTGACGCGTGATATTGACGGCCAGTTCTTTCAGACTGCGGATGTTGTGTTCGAGTTGGTCACGCGCCGAATCCGCCACAAACACGACCCCGTCGGCCCCGTTCAGCACTGCCACACGGGTACGTTCGTACAATACCTGGCCGGGAACGGTATAGAGGTGGAACCGCGTCTGAAACCCCCGCACCTTGCCGAGATCGAGGGGCAGGAAATCGAAGAAGAGGGTGCGTTCCGTCTCCGTGGCGATGGAGAGCAAATCTCCCTTGGCATCACGCGGCACCTGGGTATGAATATACTGGAGGTTGGTCGTCTTGCCGCACATCCCAGGCCCATAATAGACAATTTTACAGTGAATCTCTCGGGCTGCAACGTTGATCAGAGCCATACATTCTCTCACGTGCCTACAGATATGTCTACTACCACCGATAAAGCTGCCTCAAAGAACCGGTTGGATGACCGCCCACCCTGCGCTTCCGGTCGGAAGTCCCGATGGGACCTGATGGAGCGGCGAATGTTTGCCTGCCTGAAGGTAGCCTGCTACTTTCTAGGTGTTCAAAGGTACTCGCAAGTACGCTTGGTCCATGTTCGAAATTCCTGCTTCATCCTGCGCTGCCTTCTCACGTGAAGGTCTTCCATGCAGTCCACAGGCGTGTTTTACGTCCCGACGTAGCCACGACCGGGGACGGTTGGACGGTTGGTTGAGGCCCCAACCAGCCTCATTCCTTCCAGGTGCTCGTGCCAGGTACGCAGCCTGAGTACTCCTGTTCACTTTCGGGTATGTTTTGCCTATCTAGCTATGGTTCAGCGGTTCAACCGCACCTAACCTAGTCACGGAAAAGCAAATCAATGGTATCTTCCATTGACGTCCGGAATGAGGACCCAAGCACCTCGTCGCGGGCCTTGTGTTGTTGTCGGACACGCTCCAGGACACTACTCAGTTCATCCGTGGCCTTCTTGGTCAAGACCTTGACTAACCCGATGTGCGTTCCTTTGTTGAAAATGACACAGAGAATCCACTGCTCTTCGATCAATGCAATGAAAATATTCTCGCGCACCCCTTGCTGGAAGAGCATACGGAAATCTTTTTCCCGCAGGAGCTTGGCAACCTCCCGCGACGACGCGAAGGTTCCCGCAATCAATGCACCCAGTGCTGTGATGTCTTGATGATTGCCATCCCCTTGCGAGGATATGACCTGCCCGCTCTTGTCGAGCAGCAAAGCATAGTTGCCGCCCGTATCTTCGACCAGGTGGTTCAGACAATCTTCAATCTGGGTTATTTCCTCGGTGGGTACGATTAAACTCGTGAGTTGTGGGTCCATCGTAACTTGCCTTATCTCTCCAGGTCCTTGTCCTTCACCCGAAAAACCGCCCTGTGCATCTTAGGCAATTATAACACATTCGTGGTCAGATTGCTTCCAACGCTTCGACCAATTCGTCCCGATGGAGGGCCACAAGGAACCGGATATATCCAAGTTCTTCTCGCGCATTGGCGACCAGGAGCAGCATGGCTTCGTGGTTCATGAGTTCGAGCAATACCACCCCCTCCTCGTATTCAAGCAAAATCTGGACCGAGTCCCCCTTGCTGATTTCGCGCCCCAATGATTCGGACATGGCGACGCCATTGGACGCCACAGCGCAGACAGCATCTACATCAACATAGGGGAGAGCGTTACTTTCGATGAGCAACCCATCATGGGCAACTATGGCAGCAAGTTCGATGCTCTTGAGTGCGCGGAAATACCCCAACAGGCTCTTCAAATCATTCGCCATAGCACCGAAATCTCCTCATAGATAGCTGTGCCTCAGTAGCATAACATAGGGTGTCCTATCTGTCGAGTCCTCTTTTCGGGGGATTGCTGAGCACCGCCGTCAGAACCGCAATAGCCTTCTGGTATTCCTCCAGGGGGAGGTGTTCGTTCGGCGTGTGGTCAAGCTGCGAGTCTCCCGGCCCATAGGCCACGATGGGGCATTGCCAGGCCGGGCCAACCACGTTCATGTCGCTGGTGCCGGTCTTGTGCAAAAACCCTGGTTTCCCGCCGACCGCACGGATGCTCCGCACGAAGCGGCCCGCCAGGGGGGTCGTGCGTTCGCTCCGGAAGGCCGGGCACGCGCCCTCAAAGCGGAGGGTGGTGGTACCAGGTATTGCCTCATCCTCCTCACCCTCCTCAGCGTTCGGCCCCGGACGGTCCCCAACCAGCGCCCGCAGTTCCTCCGCGAGCATGAGCGGTTCGACCCTCTCTGGCAGGCGCAGGCCGATAGTCGCCGCCACCCGGTCGGACAGGCCATCGCTGGTGGTAGCGATGTGCCGCAGTGAGGGAGCAAGCTGGTCAAACAACCGTTCGTGGTGGCGGTTGTGCGCTTCGCAGCGCGATAGCACCGCCACCCAGAAATCTACCAGGTGCTCCGGGGCGGCCCGGAGCGCTCCGGCGCTGTGGCCCGAAGGTTGCTCCCGGTGGTAGTGTACCAGCAGCCGCCCTTTGTACCCCAGGGTCACGCGATCCCATCCGCTCGGTTCACCGATGATGCAGTCGTCGGGGGGCGTAGGTGTCGAGGATGAAGTGGGCCCCCGTTCGAACTGCGGTTTCTTCTTCGACCG